>CAKTMQ010000020.1 GCA_934573945.1 uncultured Oscillospiraceae bacterium
GATCTTCTTGCCGGTGTACTCCTCCAGCACGTCCAGAGACATGGACAGCGCCTGCTGGGGGGAGTAAGGGGGATCCACAGGCACACCGTTGCGGCGCTGCTTCTCCTCAATCTCCTTGGTCTTGGGGGCGATGGAGCCCATCAGGAACACGGAGGCATACACATCGTCGTCCTTCAGGGAGTCAAAGCTGGTGATCTGCAGGGGCTTTCCCTTCTCCAGCACCTCGCTCAGCGCCTTGATGCCTGCTTCGGGATCGCCGCCGCCGCCGCAGCCGTAGAAGCAGCAGCCGGTAGCAAAGTCGATAATGTCCTGCTTGGTTTTCAGTTCAAAAGAATACATAATTCAGAGTCTCCTATCTTAAAAACTGTTTGCTTCAGGTTCAGCGATCGGTGTACACGCTGATGTCGGGCATATACATATCCATGCCCAGCGCATAGTACTTCAGCTCGCCGGTCTCGTTGTAGTAGTTGGCAACAGGCCAATCAATGTAAGAGGACTGATACGCATAGGGAGCAGCCAGATCGCCCACGGGAGCGGAGGGGCACAGCTCGCTCATCACGTAATCCTGCAGCTCCTCGGCCACAGCGTTGCGCTCGGCGGTGTCGGTCATGGCGACAGCGGCATCCAGCTTGGCATCCAGCTCAGCGTTGGCGACCCAGGTGGGGTTCTCGAAGGTGCCTTGGGTGGCGCTGCCGAACAGGGTACGCATCACGGAAGCGGCATCGTTGACGGACGGGGTGATGTTGCAGGTGGAGACGTTGGGGGTGGTCTCAGCGGAAGCGATCTGCTCCTGATAGGTCAGCCACGGACCCTTGCGGATGTTCATGGTGATGCCGACCTGGGCGCAGCTGGCCTGCAGGGAGAGCATCATCTTCTCCAGAGCGGGAGCGGCATCCAGCAGGAAGCAATCCAGCTCGATGGTCTGATAGGTATCGGCATACTTGGACTGAGCCAGATACTCCTTGGCCTTCTCCAGATCATACTTGTAGGTGGTGCAGTTGTCGTTGTGGCCGGCGATGGAGGAGGAGACGGGGCCAACGCTCAGGGACGCGCCGTAGAAGCAGGGGCCGATGAAGCTCTCATAGTCCAGCAGGCAGGAGAGCGCCTTGCGGTAGTTCACATCGTCGGTGGGAGCCACGGTGGTGTTGAAGAACACGTACTGGGTGCAGGCCCAGGAGGTGAAGGCCAGGTCGATGCCGTCGATGGCGTCGAGAGCCTCATAGTTTTCGGGAGCGAACCAGGGGGAGCTGATCTCCAGCTGCTGGTTGGCCATCATGGTCTGCTGGGTGCTGGGCTCGGTCATGTAGATCGCCTTGAACTGCTCGGGAGCGTTCTCGCGGCCTTCCCAACCCATGTGCCAGTCGGCAAAGCGGGAAGCCAGGAAGTACTCAGAGTGGACCATCTCGGTGGCGGTGTAGGGGCCGGAGCCGGCGTCGTTCTCCAGCAGCCATGCCTTACCATAGTCGCCGTACTCGTCGCCGTAGGTGCCGTCGGCCACGATGTTGGCCATGACAGTGGCCTCATCCAGCACGTACAGGTGCCAGATAATGCCCATGAAGGAACCCATGGACTGGGACAGAACGAACTTCACGGTGTATTCGTCAACAGCGACGCACTCCTTGACATTGGCGAACAGATAGGCAAAGCCCTCGCCGATGGTCTTGAAGCGGTTGAAGGAGAACACCACGTCGGAAGCCTTCATCTCGTTGCCGCTGTGGAACTTGACGCCCTGCTTCAGGTGGAAGGTATACTCCAGGCCGTCCTCGCTGGTTTCCCACTCGGTAGCCAGGTCGGGCACCTGCTCGCTGCCGTCCTGCAGAACCAGGCCGTCATACAGGTTCTCCACGCAGATGCTGCCCACCAGGTCAGTGATCACAGCGGGGTCGATCTTGGGAGTGCTGTCCGCGGAGAAGCGGACGATGCTGGGACGGGAGCCGGTGGTGGCGCCGTCAGCATCAGGGGTGCTGGGGGTGTCAGTGCCGCCGCCGCAGCCGGTCAGCAGGCTGAAGCTGAGCAACATTGCCAGGAACATTGCAAGAATACGTTTCATGATTTTCCTCCTTATGTTGTACAGTTGGTATTTTCACGCTTCCGGGAACCCCGCGGAAGGCCGTGCACAAAAGAAACAAAGGGGCTTACTTGTCGTACAGGTGGCAGCGGATCATATGACCCGGCTCGATCTCCCGCATGACGGGATCCTCCCTGGTACAGCGCTCGCACTTGTAGGGGCAGCGGGTGTTGAAGCTGCAGCCCGTGGGAACGTTGACGGGAGAGGGGATCTCTCCCACGCACTCCACCGCCTTGGGCTTGAGCGCCTCGTCCTCCTCGGACACCACCGGGATGGAGGAGAGGAGCATCTGGGTATAGGGGTGCAGGGGCTTGGTGTAGAAGGTCTCCGTGGGAGCGATCTCGCAGATCTTGCCCAGATACATGATGGCTACGCGGTTGGACACGTTGCGCATCACGCCCATATCGTGGGTGATGAACATATAGGTGAGGTTCTGCTCCTTGTGGAGCTTGATGAGCATATTGATGATCTTCGCCTGAATGGACACGTCCAGCGAGGAGGTAGGCTCATCGAGGATGATGAACTTGGGGTTGCAGCACAGCGCGCGGGCAATGGACACCAGCTGCTTTTCGCCGCCGCCGATGGAGTTGGGGGACTTGTACATGAACTCCGGGGGCAGCTCCACCATGTTCAGGATCTCCAGGATCTTGTCGTCGATCTGGTTCTTGGGCACCACGTTGTGCACCTTCAGGGGCAGGCTGAGAATGCTGCGCACGTCCTGATAGGGGTTGAGGGAGGAGCCGGGATCCTGGAACACGATCTGCGCCTCACGGCGGAACTTCATACTTCTCTTCCGCTTGGTCTCCTTGGTGAACACCTCGTTCTCGAACTGGATCTCGCCGTCGGTCATGCCGTACATGCCCATGACGGTGTAGGCGATGGTGCTCTTACCGGAACCGGACTCGCCCACCAGACCCATGACGTCGCCCTTGTTGATGGTCAGATCCACGCCGTCCACGGCGCGGACAAAGCGATCCTTGCCCACGGGGAAATACTGCTTCAGATTACGCAGTGTCAGCAGCTCATTCGACATGGTCTTCACCTCTCTCTTCCGTGGTATTCACGCCGTCCTTCTCATAGAGGAAGCAGGCGACGGTGTGGCCGTCGGCCACCTGGTAGTTGCCGGGCTTCTCCTGCTTGCAGCGCTCCGTGCAGTGGGGGCAGCGGTTAAAGAACCGGCAGCCCTTGGGCGGATTGACATAGCTGGGGATGTAGCCGTAGATACCGGCGGAGATGCCGCCGCCGGTGAGGCGGGGCACGCAGGCCAGCAGTCCCTGGGTGTAGGGATGCAGCGGGTTTTTGAACAGCTCGGCCGTGTCGCAGCACTCCACGATGTGGCCGGCGTACATGACGTAGATGCGATCCACCAGCTCACGGACAACGCCCAGAGAGTGGGTGATCATGATCAGGGAGCGCTTCTCCTCCTCCACCAGCGCACGCAGCAGTTTGTGGATCTGCCCCTGCACCGTCACGTCCAGTGCGGTACCCGGCTCATCGGCGATGAGCATCTGACGGGGCGTCAGCAGCGAGGTGGCGATACAGATACGCTGGCGCATACCGCCGGAGAGCTGATGGGGATAGGACTTGAGGATACGGTCGGGGTCGGGGATCATCACGCTGTTGATGGCCTGACGCGCCGCGTTGAGCATACCTTCCTTATCCTTGTGGTCAAACTTGCCGGAGTACTTCAGCACGTCCATCATCTGCTGCCCCACGGTGAACACCGGGTTCAGCGCCGCCATGGGCGACTGGGAGATCATGGATGCCTTCTGGCGGCGGAACTCCAGCAGTTCCTTGTCGTTCATGGTGAGCACGTCCTCGCCCTCGAAGAGGATCTTGGACTCCTCGCCCACCTTGATGCTCCGCTCGTCCAGTGTCCGCATGACCATCTTCATGGTCGTGGTCTTGCCGCAGCCGGATTCGCCCACCAGGCCGATCTTCTCGCCCTTGTTGACGTACAGGCTGACATGGTCTACCACCTCGGCGTAGCCGCGATAGGTCTTATACCAAACCGAGAGGTTCTGAATATCCAAAGTTCTTTCGTTCATTACTGCTTCCCCCTGTCCAGCATATCCCGGATGCCATCGCCCAGGAAGTTAAAGCCAAGAATCACGAACACGATGGCCAAGGCCGGGAAGGCCGTCATCCACCAGTACTGCGGCATATACTTGGAGCCCTCGGAGATCATGGTGCCGAAGGAGGGCGTGGGCGGCTGTTCGCCCAGGCCGATGAAGCTCAGGGACGCGCCCAGCAGGATGACCCAGCCCACGTCCAGCGCCATCTTGGTCAGCACCGGGGACAGACAGTTGGGCAGCAGCTCCTTGAAGAGGATGTGGAACTTGCTGGCGCCCACCAGCTCCGCGTTCTTGATGAAATACTCTTTACTGTAACCGGTGGCCATACTGTAGACCAGACGGGTGTACCACGGCCACCAGGACAGCGTGACCGCGATCATGGTGTTGGTCATGTTGGGCTCCAGCATGGAGGCAATGGTCATGGCCAGGATCAGCGCAGGCAGCGCCAGGAAAATATCGGTCAGACGCATGATAATGGTGTCCACCCAGGTGTGGTGGTAGTAACCGGCCAGCAGTCCCAGGAACGTGCCCACGGGCACCGAGATCACCAGCACCACCACGGCCATTTTCAAGGCGCCGCGGAAGCCGAAGATCACGCGGGAGAGGATGTCTCGTCCCGTAACGTCCGTGCCGAACCAGAAGGTGCTGTTGGGCGCCTGGCTGGCGCTGGCCAGATCCACGTAGGCGCCGGCGTGCTCGGGGAACGGCGCGATATACGGTGCGAACACCGCCAGCACCACCGAGATCAGCACGATGGTCAGGCCTACCATGGACAGTCTGTTGCTGCGGAAGTTGTACCAGTAGATCCGCAGGTTTTCTCGCGTGGAGGGCTTCAGGAAGCCTTTCTTCACCGCGGTGGTTTCAGTTTTTGTGCTCATAGATCTCCCCCCAACCGAATTCTCGGATCGACCATGGCGTTGATAATATCAACCACCAGATTCACGACCAAAAACGTTGCGCCAATGACCAGAACCACTGCACAGATAGAGTTCAGATCCTTGGTGATCATGGCGTTGGCACCGTACTTGGAGAAGCCGGGCCAGTTGAAAACACGTTCTACCAGGAACGCGTTGCCCACCATGGAGGCAATGTCCATGCCCATCACGGTGATGACGGAGGTGCTGGACGGCTTGAAGAGGTAGCGGTTCATCAGCACCTTCTCCGGCAGGCCGTAGCTTCTGGACACGCACATATACTCCTTGCCCATGTTGTCGGTCAGGGCGGAGCGGGTCAGACGGGCATCCTGGAACATACCGCCCAGAGACAGGGCGAAGGCGGGCAGCAGCAGGTGCAGGAAAGCATCCCATGCCACTGCGAATTTGCCCTGCAGCAGGGCGTCAAGCACATAGAAGCCGGTGATCTTGTCCGGCGCGACCACACCCACGCTCAGACGCCCCAGCGTTGGTATGATCTGCCATACATTGCCGAAGAGCACCAATAGCAATATGGCCATGACGAAGGATGGTACGGCGATGCCGATGTAGGAAAACACGCGGATGGAGCCATCCAGAATACCGTCCCGGTGTTTTGCCGCGGCGCGTCCCAACAGCAGCGAGCCTCCGATGATGAACAGCGCCGCCCAGAAGATCAGCTCAAAGGTGGCCGGCAGCAGCTGCTTCATGTCGTCGGTAACAGACCGGCGAGTGGCCAGAGAGATACCGAAGTTGCCATGGAGCACATCACGGAACCACAGCGCGTACTGCACAGGCAGCGGTTTATCCAGGTACATCTGCTTGGACAGCGTGTCCACCGCCTCCTGGGTCGCGTGCTGTCCCAGCGCCAGACGAGCGGGGTCGCCGGGGATAATGCGGGACAGTGCGAAGATCACGATGGAAACGCCCAACAGAACGAAGATGCCCTGTACAAGCCTTTTCAATATGTATCGAAGCATTTTTTACAGTCCTCCCGTATGCTTAGTCGATGATGGTTTACAGTTTCCAATCCAGCCTGCGCAGCTTCTCCTCAACAGGCCAGTAGGCATACTTGCTGTGGGAAACGCCCTGCAGGGCGCAGGCAATGGCATCATACAGCGCCGCACGGTAGGGCTCGATCACGGGAATATCCACGCCCCGCTTCTTCAGTCCCTCGGCCACGGCCTGCTGCACGGTGCACATACAGGTGCAGCCGAAGATCACCGCCCGGGCACCGTCCTCCTTGACCGCCTTATAGGCTGCCTCGATGGTCTTTTCCGCCAGCATTGCCTCGTCGTCGTGCAGCGCCACCACCGGCATATTCACCACCGGGATCGACGCCAGCTGCGGCTCCATGCCGTACTTGCGCACATTCTCGCGGATACAGCGGTCGGCGTTTTCCAGAATGCCGATGACGGAGAAGCGGCCAGCCATCCGCGCCGCCAGAGAACAGGCGGACTGACAGGCACCTGTCACCGGGATCCGCACCAGCTCGCGGCACTCGGAGAGCGCCGGATCCAGGAAGCAGTCCATCACGATGGCATCAAAGCCGTCACGCTCGCCCTGGGCAGCCGCTTTCAGGATATAGGGCGCTGCCAGCGCGGAATCATAGAAGCACTCGATGGACTCGCTGCCGCCCTCTACGATCCGTGTCTCCAGCTGCACCAGCCCGCCCAATTCGGTATCCAGCTGCTGCGCCAGCACCTTGCGGTCATTGACGGAGACCTCGATCCCTTCCGTGTATATGTCCGGGACAATACTCAGGATCTTGATTTTTCTCATAGAACCCTCCTTTTGCCAAATGCGGCTTTTTTCTTTTGTTAAATTTTATATAGACCGTCTATGTGAAAACACACATTTTATCTTTGCGGTTCCTGTTCACTTTGTCTATTTCTTGACTAGGGATTGTTTCTTTTGCATATAACACAGCAAAAACCCCGCCGTACAGCACGTGCGCCGCAGAGGTTTCTCCACTTGATACAGCAAAGGATACCACAGCTATCCCGTCAAAATCACCGGAAATTATATCCAATCTATGGCAGACTACATAAGATTTTATCGGCGCTTTCGCCAACGGGTCTTACAAGCAGCCCATGCCGCCCCGACAGCAAAAACCGCCTGCGCAAAAATTACCAGTATGTACAAACGCATATTGCGCGGCGCGCAGGGAAATCTAGCATTGCGATAAGCAATCAACAAGCAATCGCCGAATCAATCCAAGAAAGGAGATACAATCATGTCCAGCAAGAACACCAACAAGCTGAATGTTCCCGAGGCTCGTGCCGCTATGGATAAGTTCAAGATGGAGGCTGCATCCGAGGTGGGCGTTAACCTGAAGAACGGTTACAACGGCGACCTGACCAGCCGCGAGGCCGGTTCCGTCGGCGGCCAGATGGTCAAGAAGATGACGCCCATACGAACGATGAGTTTTGTGAGGGCAGATCGGACAAAGCCGGGACACGGGGTTAAGGTGCGGTACATAGCAGGAATCACAATATAAGAAAACTCACGAGCCAACTTGCGGCTCGTGAGTTCTTTATTTCCTATTATTGAAAAGCTACCAATCAAAAGCAACTGAATCAGCAAGAGAGCGAACGAGAAATCAATGAAAGGTGTTTTTAGGGTGACTGTAAATTGAATACGCCTAAGGAATGTGCGGATAGCCTTCAAAGAATCTTTCATGTGTATTCCCCCTTCAACAATACGTTCTCGCTCGTTCGCTTTGAACCTCTTTCGGTCTGGTGAGTCAGGAAGGGGCTATCTGACCCAATTGCATTATAGCATATTCATTACGAGTTTGCAAGAAAATGTAGTGACAACGTCCGATAACATGGTATGCAATGAAATGGGAGACCGAGCTCCAGAAGATAGTCAGCGGTGCATCAATGAGGGAACGCTGTTTCACCGGTAGTGCGGCAACGGTGATTACCAGACCGTAAGCTGTGGTGGTTCGGTATCAGCCGAGCTTCCACAGTACCGGCATCTCCGCGCGGATGGAACCGCTGCTCTAACGTCGTCTGTGTGACCCAGTAGAATCCAGTGACCAACTGCTCGATGGTGGAGAACGTCACTAGATACAGCGGCAGGAACAGCCCCACCACCATGTAGGGGGATGGTATCACCAAGCGGAGAAAATACTACCTTGAAAGCTGTGAATTATCTGCAGATCCTTTTGTGTGGAAATGGGGGAAAGTTTTTGTCGAAAGACTCGGGATGCCCTGACATCGGTCGTGAACGACGGTATCAGGGCATCCTGCTTGTCATGAACAGGATATATCAACTGTTCTGTCGGTTCCCCATCGGATAGGCACACTGGTCACAGACAGCGATATTGTGATAGGACCAAACACTGACGCAGACATCAATGCTGGTTTTTCGGAAGCTATGAGCATTATTTGCCGGAATATACAGTGAATCACCTGGGTCCAGTGCATACCGGATGCCATTGAGGCACATCTCCATACTGCCGCTGACAATAAAACCAAATTCATCTGCAATGTGCTGTTCGGACTGGTGTTCTGCATCATCGTAGACTGTCATGCAGATGCTGCGGATGTTCCGCTGTCCCTCTGTAATGGCTTCGTAAAGAACGTGGCCCTTCTCTTCATAGATCATGCGTCGTTCATTTTTATGTACTACTAATGGAGTGTCGTTTAAATTTGACAGCAGTTCATTGAAAGTAATGTGCAGCGCAGCGCAAATTTTTTGCAAGCTGGCAATCGTTGGACTATTCAACCCTCTCTCCAGCATACTCAGGTAGCTGACGGATTGGTTTGTCTTCTCCGCCAATTGCTGTAAAGTTATCCCTTGCGATAATCGTATCTGTTTTACGGTATTTCCAATTTGTTCTTGCATACGGACCTCCTACCTCTGCCGCAGCGAGCGGCATGTCGCAATTATTTCTCAATGAAAGCGGAAAATACGCTGTGGGCCAGAACTCTTGCCTATATATTTACATATGAAACAGGCTTTTGTCAATGTCCGAAAGCCCTCGTGATCATCTTTTCATCAAAAATTTTCCCATTGCTATTCGGTAATCAGTGCAACAGGTATATAGCGTTTACTTTTTAATTTTTTCATATATATGAAAAAATTTTCGTCGAAGTGTATTGACTTGTCCATTTGATTGTGGTATTTTAATTGTAAGACGTGCATAATTTGGCTGCTTGATCAAATATTTTTCTTTAAAAGGTTCATTATTTTTATTAGTCGTTAAATTTCGGTTCCTTCTGTTTTCTTTTTAATGAAAAATTTTCGGAGTCAATGCACAAAACACAGTAGATAGAGATTGGAGGAAGCATATGAAAAAACGCGCACTTGCATGGCTGCTGGCATTACTGACCATGCTCGCTCTGACCGCCTGCGGCGGCCAGACCACCCAGGACGATAATAGTTCCCGTACAGACGTTGTTATCGCCCAAACTGCCGATCCCTCATCCCTGGACCCTCATTATTGCTACGAGCTGACCGGTATGCGGATCTACCGCAATATGTTTGAAAGTCTCCTGAAATCCAACGCCGATGGAACCCTGTCCCCCTGTCTGGCTGAAAGCTACGAAATCTCCGAAGGCGGTATGGTCTACACCTTTAAGCTGCGTCAGGATGTTACCTTCCAGAACGGCGATCCTATGACCGCCGCCGACGTCAAGTACTCCTATGACCGTGCTTGCGGTTCCGCCTATTGTGCCGAGGCCGCTGAGCCCATCGACCACACTGACATTATCGATAATTACACCGTTGCTGTCACAATGAAATACCCCTATGCGGCACAGTTGCCTTTCTTTGCTACTACATATCTGGCCATCGTAAATCAGAAGGTCGTGGACGCTTTGGGCGACAACTTCGGCATCGGCCCCGAGGGTGCCGGCACCGGTCCCTATACCTTTAGCAACTGGACGAAAGGCTCTCAGGTAGTCATGGTCCGCAACGAAAAGTATTGGGGCGATCTGCCTGCCATGGCCCAGGTTACCTATCGCTGTATCACAGAGGCAGGCGCAGGTGATATTGCCGTCGAAACCGGCGATATCGACGTTTTCCTAGAGCCCTCTACCGCCGATATCCCTGCCCTGAAAGAGAACACCTCACTGGCCGTTTATCAGGGCGAGTCTAATTATATCGAATACCTAGCCTTTAACGTGACCGTGGCTCCCTTTGACAATCTGAAAGTCCGTCAGGCCGTTGCCAAGTGCTTTGATAAGCGAGACGTGGTGACTATTGCCGTAGACGATCTGGGCGGTGTCTTATCTGCTTCTTATACCAACGCCACCCTGTTTGGCGCAAATACCGACATCCCTCTAATTGAAAAGGATATCGAAGGCGCAAAGCAGCTGCTGGCCGAAGCCGGCTACCCCGACGGTTTCACCTGCTCTATCACTGCCATTGACGGCGCACGCAAAAAGTCCGCCCAGGTAATTCAGTCCGGCCTGAAGGAAATCGGCATTGATGCGCAGATCGATATCATGGAGAGCGGCGCTTTCTATGACGCCGCCGGCAAGGGTAACGTAGAAATGTGCCTGGGCGGTATGACCACCCTGGCCGCCGATGCCGACCCGCTGTTGTTCTGCTGCTTCTCCTCTCAGAACATCGGCACTTACAACCTGTCCCAGTATTCTAACGCCGAGATCGACAATCTAATTACCGAGTCCCGCGCCAACTCTGACACGGAATCTCGCCGGCAGCAGCTGAAGAACATCCAAACCATCGTCAGCGATGATCTTCCCTCTGTGCCGCTGTACCTGCGGAGCGTGTTGATCGTCGCCAACGCAAACCTGAAAGGCGTTGAGGTCGAACCCAACAACATTTTGGACGTGGCAAAGCTGAGCTGGTAAATTCGCCTGCAGACCGAGCGAGGGACCTCCCTCGCCCGGTCTTGCTTTTTTCAGATAGAACACCTATAGGGAGAACGCATTATGATACGCTATATTGTCAAACGTCTGGTCATGATCATCCCCACGCTTCTGCTGGTCACGTTGATCGTCTTCTCCATCATGTCCTTGACCCCCAGCGATCCCGGCCGCTTGATCCTCGGCCCCAGTGCTCCGCAAGCAGCCGTAGACCAGCTCAACGATGAGTTCGGGTACAATGACCCGTTTTTTGTCCGCTACTTCAATTTTCTGAAGGGATTGCTCCATGGCGACCTTGGCACTTCTTATCGAACCGGCCAACCCGTAGCCAAAGAGCTCTTCCAACGCTTCCCCGTAACTCTGCGCCTGGCTGTTATGTCCATTATACTCACCTCATTTATCGGGATCCTTTTTGGCATCATATCCGCCGTAAAACAGTACTCATTGTTGGACTATGTCACCTCTGTGTCAGCCATTCTCATGTCCGCTATTCCTGTGTTCTGGTTCGGTCTAATGATGATGCTGATCTTTTCTCTAAAACTCAGGTGGCTGCCCTCCAGCTATCTGGGCGACTGGAAAAGCTATATACTTCCCGTCATCGCTATGTCGCTGCCCTATTCCGGTCTTGTGCTGCGTATGACCCGTTCCGCTATGCTGGAAACGATTCGTCAGGATTACATCCGTACCGCCCGGGCAAAGGGTGCCTCCGAAAAACAAATCGTGCTGAAGCATGCTTTGAAAAACGCATTACCGCCTGTTGTCACCGTATTGGGTACCGTCTTTGGTCTGTCTTTGGGCGGCGCTGTACTGACAGAAACCGTCTTCACCATCCCCGGCGTAGGCGCGTTCATTGTCAACGCGATCAAAACCAAGGATATCCCCCAGGTGATGGGCGCAATCACGTTTTTGTCCGCCATGTTCTGCCTTGTCGTTCTGGCCGTAGACCTGCTGTACGCCTTTATCGACCCGCGAATCAAGGCCCTTTACAAGAAGTAAAAGGAGGACAATTTATGAATCAGTCTGCAAACGAACGGCCAGTCCCCAAAAAGAAGCAAGGCCAGTTTATCCAGGTGTGGAAACGCTTCAGACGCAGCAAAACCGCGATGGTCGCCTTGATCATTATCATCCTATTGATTCTGACGGCCATTTTTGCCGATGTTCTGGTGGATTATGACACGCAGGTAGTCGCTCAGAACAGCGCCGACCGCCTCATGAAACCCTGTGCACAGCACCTTTTGGGCGCTGATCAGTATGGCCGGGATATTCTGGCCCGTATCGTCTACGGATCTCGCATGTCTCTGACCATCGGCATCGGTACCACGATCATATCCTTGCTGTTAGGCGCGATACTGGGCTCTATCGCCGGCTTCTTCGGCGGCAAGCTGGATGCCGTCATCAGCCGCATTGTGGATGCGCTAATGTGCATTCCCGCCACGCTGATGGCACTGTGCATTATTGCGGCGCTGGGTTCCGGTCTCATCAACATCATGATCGCCATTACCATTTCCCAAGTACCAGCCTTCACCCGTTTGATCCGCTCAGTCATCATGACACTGCGAGACAAAGACTACGTAGAAGCCGCCCGTGCCTGCGGCACCAGCAATCTACGGATCATCACCCGCCACGTACTGCCCAACGCATTGGGTCCCATCATCGTTCAAGGCACCATGTCCATGGCCGATATGATGTTGACTGCCGCCGGTCTTGGGTTCCTAGGAATGGGTATCGCGCCGCCCATGCCGGAATGGGGCACCATGCTCTCAGAAGGCCGCGAGTTTATCCGCAGCGCTTCTCACCTGGTCACTTTCCCTGGCATCGCCATCGTTCTGGCCGCCCTGTGCTTTAATCTGCTGGGTGACGGCCTGCGCGACGCGCTGGACCCCAACCTGAAGAATTGACAGAAAGGAGCGGATGACATCGTGCAAAAAAATGACCTGCTCGAGATACAGGATCTCTCTGTTGCCTATCAAACCACCGAAGAAACCGTTTACGCACTCAACTCCGTCGACCTAAAACTAGAGGCCGGAAAAACTCTCGGCCTCGTCGGCGAAACCGGCGCAGGAAAGACCACGCTCGCTCTGTCTATCATGCGCCTTTTACCTCAGACTACCGGTCAGATTCTCTCCGGCTCTATCCAATTCCACGGCGAAGATCTTCTTCAGAAAAAAGAGGCTATCATGCGCGCTATCCGCGGTGAGCAGATCTCCATGATTTTTCAGGACCCCATGACCAGTCTGAATCCAGTGCTGCCAGTGGGCGCGCAAATTCAAGAAGCATTGGCTCTGCATAACCACGAAGGCAAGAGCAAGCAGGACCTGGAAAAGAAAACCGAGGAACTGCTTGAATTGGTGGGCATTCCCGCCAAGCGTAAAGAGGAGTACCCCCATCAGTTTTCCGGCGGTATGAAACAGCGTGTAGTCATCGCCATCGCCTTGGCCTGCAATCCCGAACTTCTTATCGCCGACGAACCAACTACTGCCCTAGATGTAACCATCCAAGCGCAGGTATTGACCATGATGGATCAGCTAAAGCGAAAGCTGGGCACCGCCATGATCCTGATCACCCATGATTTTGGTATCGTAGCCGAGACATGTGACAGTGTATGTGTCATGTACGCCGGCGAGATCGTGGAAAGCGGCAGCGTAGAAGATATCTTCAACGGGCAGCGCCACCACCCCTACACGCTGGGATTGTTCCGCTCCCTGCCCAGTATTGAAAGCAAAGCGCAGCGCTTGATCCCTATCGAAGGTCTGATGCCGGATCCCACAAACTTGCCTCAGGGTTGTAAATTCCACCCCCGCTGCCCCAACTGTACAGATCGCTGCCGCCAGCAGGCACCCGCCAAGGTTGTAGATGGAGAGCATATGATCCGGTGCCATTTATTCGCAGAAAAGGAGGCACCCCATGGAACCGATTCTGAAAGTTGAACATCTGAAAAAATGCTTCAAGACTTCCTCCGGCACGCTTCATGCCGTAGATGACATCAATCTCTCCATTCAGAGGGGCGAAACCCTAGGCGTAGTAGGTGAGTCCGGCTGTGGTAAATCCACTTTTGGCCGAGTGATCTTACGACTTATTCCCGCCACCTCTGGAAAGGTCTACTTCGAGGGCAACGATATTCTGCAATATGACCGCAGGCAAATTCAGAAACTTCGCAGCGATATGCAGATCATTTTTCAAGACCCTTACGCCAGCCTAAACCCCCGCATGACAGTCAGCGAACTGATCGCAGAACCAATGATCGTCAACAAGACCTGCAAAAGTAAAGCGGAACTCTATCAGAAAGTTCGCTCTATGATGGATACGGTCGGACTGGCTTCGCGTCTAGAAAACGCCTACCCCCACGAACTCGACGGCGGTCGCCGACAGCGTATCGGCGTAGCCCGCGCTCTGGTCCTAGACCCGAAATTCATCGTCTGTGACGAGCCCGTTTCCGCATTGGACGTCAGCATTCAAGCTCAGATCCTAAATCTGCTGATGGATCTGCAGGACGAATTCGGTTATACCTATGTATTCATCACACACGACCTCTCTGTCGTCAAGCACATCTCCGACTGCATTGCCGTTATGTATCTGGGACAGTGTATAGAATACTGTGAGTCCGAAGAGTTGTTCCGCAATCCCTGCCACCCCTACACTAAGGCGCTGCTGGATGCTATCCCCATCCCGTCTTTGACCAGCCGCGGAAAGGAACGCACTCTGATCCGCGGCGAGATCACCAGCCCCATCAACCCCAAGCCCGGCTGTCGATTTGCTTCCCGCTGCGAGTACTGCACCGAGCGCTGTACTCAGGGTGATATTCCCATGGTCGATGTTGGCAACGGGCACCTGGTGTCCTGCGTACGAATGGCAAAGTAGCCATCTTCCGATCTATTGTCACAGAGAAAGGAGAAATATTATGATCATTCGAAATGCCCGGTTGCTGCCCGAATTGACAGACGGTTACAGTTCTTCCATGGGCGATATTATCATCGAAGGTAACCGCATAGCCGCCATTACCGAACCCGGAAAGCGTCCTCCTTGCCACGCCGAATTTAACGCAGCAGGGCGCACGGTACTGCCCGGGCTAATCGACATGCACCTGCACTTTTCCGTCAGCGGCAAGGACGTACTGGTTGATAATTTCCAACCCACTCCCGTCCGCACGCTGGAAGCTTACCGTTTCGCGCTGGATACGCTGCGGGCAGGCTTTACCACCGTCCGCGATGTCGGCGACGTAAAGAACATCGCCGTAGCTCTGCGGGACGAGATCGAGGCCGGCCGTCTAATAGGCCCCCGCATCAAAGCTGCCGCCGCCATTCTGACCCCCACAGAGGCCGGCAACGATTATTTTGCCGAGATGTACGATGAATGCAACTCTGTAGATGAAGTTCGCGCAGCCTGTCGGCGGCAGTTGTCAGCCGGTGGTGACTTTATCAAAGTCATGGCTTCCGGCGCCATCAGCAACCCTAGCGGCCAACCCGGCATGACCATCGAGACTGAAGAAGAGGTTCGAGAAATGGTACGCTGCGCCAAACATCACAACACCTACGTGGCCGCTCACTGCCACGGTGCCGACTCTATCGAAATGTGTCTGCGCGCAGGAGTATATACCATCGAACATGCCACCATACTCAGCGAGCGGGCACTGGAGGAACTGAAAAAAGGCCAATCCTATATGATCCCAACCTTAGCATGTGCCGAGAAAATTCACAGCACCACGGCTGGCTTTGCAGATTATATGGCAAAAAAGGAAGGGGAACTGCTGGAGCAGCGCAACCATTGGATCAAACGCGCCTATCAGGAAGGTCTAAAAATGGGCTTTGGCACCGACTGCGGAACCACCGACAACTGGCACGGCACCAACGCCGACGAATTGATCGCACGAGCAGAAATCGCCGGCATGGCCCCTATCGACACGCTGCTGCAGGCCACCCGGAATAGTGCGGAAATCATGGGGCTCGATCATGACATCGGTTCCATTGCCGCTGGAAAGTTCGCCGATCTGGTGATCGTAGATGGCGAACCGGAAAAAGACATCCACCGTGTCAGAAATCACGTATACGCTGTATTCAAAGGCGGCGTATTCGTCCATTGACCCCGTTCAAGAAAGGTCAGGTAATACATGCCTCACATTTTTGTAAGAGGAATACCGCAGGAAGAGCTGCAGTCTTTATCCTCCCCCATCAAAGAGCTCGTCACAACCATCTCGCAGGCTGACCCTTCCTACGTGAAGATCTTTCACGACCCCATGTGCCGCATGGATGCGCCCGAAGACGTGGCAATCGATGTCTATTGGATGCACCGTCCCCAGGATCTATGTGACCGAATGGCTAACGCGCTGACAGAACTGTTCCAGTCCCGCGGTGTCTCTTTCGTCCAGGTCACTTTTACAGAGTTCCCCGGAAACCTATTTTATGAAAACGGCATACATTACTGACAGCGCGCGGCCTTTACCGGCCAGCCCCAGCAAAATTCGTTACATATTGGAGGAATCATGGTTAAGCTGACTGAATACGAACAGCGGATGCTGCGCGGCGAAATGGGGCCGTTCAAGCAGTGTGCACTGCAAAAAATTGTAAATTACGCAAACGTTCTCGGAGCCAAGGAGTTGTGCACCGTAACAAAAGCCACGGTCTACCTGGGTTTCCATCCTTATCTGGAGGCCGCAGGTTCAAATGACTACGACGAGATCTTTTCTAAGATGGTCCTGTGCAGCGATAAAACCATCAAGCTAGGCAAGTTCAGTGATGAATGTTTTTCTCAGACCTGTGTCGGCGCCTGTGACCACTATTGCTATGAACCACTGGGATTGTCCCGTGAAGTCTTCGAGACAAACCGCGCTTTTCTTGAAAAAACAAAAGAAGCTGGTGTCAGTATCGCCGGCAGCTGTACACCTTACCTGAGCGGATGGATCCCTCTACGGGGTGAGCATTTTGTTTCCACAGAATCCAGCAATATCATCATGGCTAACTCTTTATTCGGCGCTTGCGGAAATGCGGACGGCCTAGAGGCCGCCGCTTGGTCCGCTATCTGCGGCAGAACGCCTCTATGGGGCAATCATATCAAAGAAAACCGCTATGCCACTGATGTATTTGAAATCCAATGCAAAAGTGACACGATTCTGGACTGGGACATCATTGGCCTGACACTTGGCCGGATGCTGCCCGGCAACAGTCGTCCGGTATTGTGTGGAAATTTCCAGCGCCCCGACATCAACAAGCTCAAGCGCTGCTTTGGTTCTCTGGCAACCACCAGTGGCTGCGAGATCTGTCACATCGTCGGCTGTACCGCCGAAGCCGGCACACTAGAGGAAGCGTTGGGCGGCCATGAGCCCTCAGGCCACTATGTCATCACCCAGCAGGATTATGACACAGCCTTGGCATCGGTCTGCGATACTGGCAGCGCCGATATTCAGCTGGTCATCCTCGGCTGCCCTCACTTCTCTTTGGAGGAACTGCGGGATATTTCCCAGTTGTTGAAGGGCAAAAAAGTCGCCCCTGGCGTAAATCTTCAACTGTGGACGGATATAACGATTCAGCAGCTGGCAGAAGTCAACGGCTACGCCCAGATCATTCGCGATTCTGGTGCTCACCTGCTTAACAGCGCTTGTCCTTTGGTCTGCGGCCGCAGCGCCCTCGACATGATCACAACCGCCGTAGCGACAGACGGCGCCAAACAGGCACATTATCTGCACAGCGACCTGGTAGATCGCAAGATCTTCTACGGAAGCACCGAGCGTTGCATCCAGGCTGCCATCGCAGGAAGATGGGAGGAAAACTGACTATGTCCATCACGATTTTTGGTCGCCCCGCTTTTCCCGGTATAGCCGCTGGTGAAGCCATCGTTTGTCCTGACAGCATTCAAGGATGGTCCGGTGTCAGCGACAAGACCGGTATCATCATTGAAAACGGGAACCCCGAAAAAGGCAAATGTATTGCCGGAAAGATCCTGGCCCTTCCTTACGGAAAAGGCTCCACCGGTTGGTCCGGGCATTTCCATTCCGCATCTGTAGCGGGCTTTACACCAGCGGGCTGGCTGTTTCCCACCATGGACTCACGCACAGGCGTAGCCACCGCCGTACTGGAGATCCCTACGGTGACAGATTTCCCCACCGATGTAGACTTGTTTCAGCTTATCGAATCCGGCGATTATATTGAAATTGACGGGAATACAGGAAAAGTTACCATCACCAAACAACACCAGCAATAAGTGTAGAAAGAACTGCGGTAGCTCCTGTACGCTCCGACAATCTTCCCAACGAAGATTACCAATACCGCACAGCGCATTGTGAAGAGCACTTCTCAGAGGCAATTATTTCCTATTCTACCGCATTGAGACCGAAGCGGTACAGGTCGCCCGTGTTCTGGATGGGCGGCAGGATTATCTGCGTGTTCTGTTTGGCATGGCGGAAGAGAAGTGAATATCAGTAACACGATAGCAGCCCCTTCTTTTCAGGTAGAAAGAAGGGGCTGCTCAGTTTTTCAATCATGCGGTGTGAAAATTCACTCGTAATTCACTCCGCGTGGTGAATTTTCACTTTTCATTCACTCTCAAGAGTGAAAATTCACTTTCCCGTGAAAGAGATTCCCGACGATTACGCATCTCTTGTGCCGTTCCTATTTACAATCAAAGCTGCTTCTGCCGCAGCAGAATGGTAGTATACACTCTGTCTGTGATGAGTCCCCAATCCCGCTGTGGGTAGTATCGCAGCAGCGGCTCCAGCCTCGCAAAGATATCCTCTCTCGACAGCTTGGGCATGTATAGCTGCTTACCGTACAGCGCCCGGACTGTGCCCGCCTGCCGGTTGAATGTCGTGCTGAACGGGCGGGCACACTGCGCCGCGATCAGAGCTTTCGGCTCAATATCCACGGGAGCTGTCCGCGTATTGGAGAGCAGTCCTGCGCCGTTATCAAAGATGGGGCAATAATCGTATTTACCATCACACTCCAGAACCGCGATATTGTTCAAATGGCGGTCATCGTTCAGGAACAGTGCGTCTACCTCGAACAGTAGGGTCAGATACTGCGGAAAAAGCTCCAAGCCCGTCAGCTCCGCCGTAGCATCGGCCAGATAGGCAATGCGCTTCCTGTCACTGGATTGCCGCGACAGAATATCCCGAAGAGACACTTCACTCTCCCTTTTGTACAGGTGGCTCAGCGTGATAATGGACTGACCCGGCAGCAGAAAGTTTTCACTGCTACACCCTGTCCGTTCGATGCCATGGGCGGTAATGCGTTCCATTCGGTAGCGGGTAAAGCGGAACGGGTAGTCCTTCTCACAGTTACTGAGTTCCAGCAGTTGTGAGATCAACGTCTCCGCCAAGGCTTCATAGCCAAACTGATCCAGTTTGTACCAACGATTTCCCTCTACCCACTTTTCCTGATTGCCTTTGGAAGAGGTTTCGGCAATCTTTTCGTTTGTCACAAAATGCAGGCTCATTCCACTACCTCGATCCACTGCTGGTCTTCCGCCATGCGGCCCTGTGTGCGCTTGATAATCTCCCACGGGTCATACTCGTCCAATCCCAAGGTTTCCAGATATTCACGGATACCCTCACGCTGTCGGGGAACGCACCGTTCTTCCAAAAAGGCCATCAGATCGGCCCAGGAGGGAAGCCGATTCTTTCCAAATGCCGTTTTTACCATCTGGCCGGTATGGTTCTCAGCACAAAGGGTATGATCCGTAAAGTCCACCACGATCGTCGTACAGAGCGTATCACCATTCCAGAATTTCAGTGTTTTTAAGCTGTGGGACTGTGCCGCCTTTTCGTCGTAAAATTCCTCGATAGTAACGACTCTAGTAATCATGATCTGATGCCCGTCAAAGGCCAGTTCGGCCTCTCGCTTCTCGTCGGTGATCCCCATGGTCTGAAGCCAGCGGGACGGCAGTGTTACCTTGTGGGTTTTCGCACCGGCACCTGCTGTTCCTCCGGCTGTACTGCTGTTGATCCGTGCCAAACGTCTTTCCATGCCATCACCTCGTCTTGCTTCAAAATATCAGCCATGAGCAAAACTCCAAAAGAGTAGAGATTGCAATGGTTCCCGGCCATGGCTGAAACCGAAAATCACTCCATTGATATAGAAAGCGGAGCCCCATTCTGGTAAAATGAAGCTGCAAATCACACCAACCAGAAAGGGGCTGGCCGCTATCTAC
>CAKTMQ010000021.1 GCA_934573945.1 uncultured Oscillospiraceae bacterium
GCCGCCCACCACACCAGCGGATTCCACCAGTGCAGCGCCAGACACACCGTCCGCAGCAGCGCCCACACATGGTCGCCGTGGCGGAAATGGGTCATTTCATGCGCCGTGGTGTGGCGCAGCAGCTGGGGGTCTGCCGCCGTCTCCGCCGTCACATAGATGGTGGGACGAAACAGCCCGAACAGGCAGGGCGCCGCCGGTTCTGTCGTCACATACACCGGCAGCCTCGTTTTCTCCGCCGTCTCCAGCGGCACACGGCTGCGCCGCAGCCGCCGTGCAAAGCGGCTGTTGGCCGCCAGAAACACCAGCATCGTCACCCCGGCGCCGCACCACCACACCGGCAGCAGCACCTTGCGGAGCGTCAATGCGCTCTCCATGCGGCCAAACTGGTTGTCCGTCACACCCGAGGCCACCGTCACCGGCACATCCGGCATCAGCTGCCCGACGGGAAAGCCCTCCACCGTACCGTCATGCGCCTGCCAGATAGTGTCCACATCCCGCACGCTCTCCGCTGCCTGCACCACCGGTGCCCGCTCCACCGCCGTCATCACGCTCATACCGCTGCTGCCAAAGCTGACGGGCACCAGCAGCCGCACCAGCACCAGCAGCCACAGGGCATACTGCACCCCCGGCCTGACCCGTCCCCGCAGCAGATACCGCAGGGCGATCACCGCCGCCGTCAGCACAAACGAGGATACCATCCACTCAATCATGCTCTTCCTCCATTTCCCGCAGGATTGCGTACAACTTGTCGATCTCCTCCTGGGGCAGCGTCTGCTTCCGCGCCAGCGAGCTGACCATCATGCTGACACTGCCCTGATAGATCCGCTCCAGCAGATGCTCCGTCTCCCGCAGCGCCGCGTCCTCCCTGCCGATCAGGGGGCTGTAGTGCTTCATGCCGCCCTCGGTGACGCCGCGTACCGCGCCCTTGTCCTCCAGCCGCCGCAGCAGCGTCAGGGTGGTGCTGCGGCTCCAGCCCTTTTTCTCGTGGAGCCCATCGGTGATCTCCCGTCCCGTCCGGGGCGATGCTGTCCACAGCGTCTCCATCACCTGCCACTCCGCTTCTGTCAGATCGATCTGTGCCATTGTCTCACCTCCGTCTGTCTACATCCGTAAACACATTCTAACATAACTGTTTACATCCGTCAACAGAAAATTCAAAAAGACAGCCCCGGTCTTACCGACCGGGGCTCAAACTCTTCTGCATATTTCGATGAAATTTTATGGGGTAAAAAAGGGGTGTTTATTGCCCCCAAATAGGCCGTTTATGTACCGATTGGTTAGCCTGCGCTTACCATCCTTATAACTCCACGATCTGCATCTCGTGGCCGGTGTCCGCCAGAAAGCGACCCAGCACGTCCGCCGTCCGCAGACGCAGCGAGGAGGTATTTTTGCAGGGATGGCAGCCAAACCACTCCGCCTCCGCCACCGCCCGATCCAGCACCAGCGTCACCTGATGCTCCCGGTCGTTCATCAGTCCCAGAATAGAGGCCGAGCCGGCGTGGCAGTCCAGCAGCCGCTCCAGATCCTCCTCCGTGGCAAAGCTGAGTCGGGACGAGCCGATCTGTTTGGAGAAATCCTTGGTAGAGAACTGCTTCTCCCCGGGCATACACAGCAGATAAAAGGCGCTGCGGTTTCGGGGCGTCAGCAGCAGGTTCTTGCAGATGTCCACCTCCAGCGTCCGGCCGATCTCGCCGCAGTCCGCCATGGTAAAAGCCGGATCGTGATCCACCCGGGTGAAGGGGATGTCCAGCCGCGCCAGACATTCATAGACCCGATCCTCCGTCGGGGTACGGTGCTCCGCCGGAGCCTGATCATATACTTGAGAAATCACCATATCTTTATTCCTTTCCCAGCAGCATATCGCCTGCCCGGTAAATATCGCCGGCGCCAACCGTCAGCACCAGGTCGCCGGGACGGATGATCTGCCGCAGCGCCTGTGCCGTCTCCTTCAGCGTGGCGCAGTAGATGCTGCCGGGGATCTGCTCACACAGATCCCGGGAGGAGACGCCTACCTCGTTGGTCTCCCGGGCGGCGTAGATCTCCGCCAGCACCGCCACATCCACCGTCCGCAGTTCGCGGACGAAATCCTGAAACAGCGCCTTCGTCCGGGTGTAGGTATGGGGCTGGAAAGCGCAGATCAGCCGCTCACAGGGCATGGAACGGGCTGTCTCCAGCAGGGCGTGCAGCTCGTCGGGGTGGTGGGCATAGTCGTCATACACCATGGCGCCGTTCCACTCTCCCTTGTACTGGAAGCGACGCTCCGCGCCGCCGAAAGCGGCCAGGCCCGCCGTCACCGCCTGTCCGTCCACGCCCAGCACATAGGCGGCGGCGGCCGCCGCCAGTGCGTTGGCGATGTTGTGCTTACCGGGGACGTGCAGCTCCACATGGGCATAGGGCTTCCCCTCCACTACCACATCAAAACAGGCAAAGCCGTCAAAAAAGGCCACGTTATCCGCATAGACATCCGCCGTTCTGTCCTTTACGCTGAACCAGCGGATCCGGCGGTCAAGGCCGCTGAGCGCCGCGCGGGCACCGGGATCGTCGGCATTGGCGATGACACAGCCCTCCGGCGGCGTCAGCGCGGCGAAGCGGCGGAAGGACGTTTCAATCTCACCCAGATCGTGGAAGAAATCCAGATGATCCGCCGCAACGTTCAGCACCACCGCCACGGTGGGGAAGAAATTCAGGAAAGAGTTGCAGTACTCGCAGCTCTCCAGAATGATGGTACCCCCCTTGCCCACACGGTAACCCTTGCCCAGCAGGGGCAGCGTGCCGCCGATCATCACCGTGGGATCCTTCTGCGCCGCCATAAAAATATAGGTGGCCATGGAGGTGGTGGTGGTCTTGCCGTGGGTGCCGGCGATGCACAGGGCGTTCTGATACGCCTGCATGATGGCGCCCCAGCCCTGCGCCCGCTCATAGACCGGGATGCCCCGCGCCACGGCGCCGGCGATCTCCGGGTTGCTGTCGTGAATGGCGGCGGTGCGGATCACCAGGTCGCAGTTCTGCAGGTTCTCCGCGCTGTGGCCGACCACCACCGGGATGCCCACGCTCCGCAGGTGTTTCACCGTGTCGCTGTCGGTCATATCAGAGCCGTGCACCTCCAGCCCCATGCCCTTGAGCACCTCCGCCAGGGCACACATGGACACGCCGCCGATACCGGCCATATGGACGCGGGCGCCGGGGTGCAGGTAATGTCGAATATCCTCTGTGGGATGTTTCATAGCATATTCCTCCAAAAAGGGCGGGGTCGGCGTATGGAACGCCGGTCTGCCGCCGCTGCTTGTATTTTATCCAAGGAAATATTATAATACACCTCAGAGCAAAGTGCAACCGCCATTGTCGGGCGAAAACGACGGAAATTCGGTGAAGGGAGGTGAGGCCATGATACCGCAGGAGGTGCAGGCCATTCTGGAGCGGCTGGAGGCCGCCGGGCATCAGGCGTATGTGGTGGGCGGCTGCGTCCGGGATCTGCTGATGGGCGTAACGCCCCACGACTGGGACATCACCACCTCCGCCCTGCCGGCGGAGACCACGGCGCTGTTCCCCCATTTCGCCATTCCCACCGGGCTGCAGCACGGCACCGTGACGGTGCGGCAGGACGGCACCGCCTGCGAGGTGACCACCTTCCGCACCGATGGAGACTATACCGACCACCGGCATCCCGCCGCCGTAGCCTTTACCCCCCGTCTCACCGACGATCTGGCGCGGCGCGACCTGACCGTCAATGCCATGGCTATGGATCTGCGGGGCGTGCTCCACGATCCCTTCGGCGGACAGCGGGACATGGCGCAGCGTCTGCTGCGCTGCGTGGGCAAGCCGGAGCGCCGGTTCCGCGAGGACGCTCTGCGCATCCTGCGGACGCTGCGGTTTTCCGCCACGCTGGGCTTCGCCATCGAGCCGGCGACTTGCCGTGCCCTGACGGCACAGCGGGACGACCTGCGGTATGTGGCGGCGGAGCGGGTACGGGAGGAGCTGACGAAGCTGCTGTGCGGCGCCGACGCGGCGCGGGTGCTGCTGACCTGTCCGCAGGTGCTGGGGGTGGTGCTGCCGGAGATCCTGCCCTGCGTGGGCTTTGACCAGCGCAACCGCCACCACTGCTATGACGTCTGGGAACACACGGCACACGCCGTGGCCGCCGTGCCGCCGGAGCCGGTGCTGCGGTGGACCATGCTGCTCCACGATGTGGGCAAGCCCGCCTGCTTCACGCTGGACGAACAGGGGGTGGGGCACTTCTATGGCCACCACCGCGTCAGTGCCCGGATCGCCGGAGAGGTCTGCCGGCGGCTGCGATTCGACAAGGCCACGGCACAGCGCATCTGCACGCTGGTGCACTGCCACGACCGCGCCATCCCCCTGACAGAGAAGGCCATCCGCCGCGCCATGAACCAGCTGGGCGTGGAGGCGCTGCGGCAGCTATGTGCCGTCAAGCGCGCCGACAATCTGGCGCAGCACCCGGACTATCTGGCGCGGCAGGAGGAGATACGGCAGGGTGAGGCCATGATAGACACGCTGCTGGCGCAGGACGCCTGCTTCAGCCTGCGGCAGCTGGCGGTAAACGGGCACGATCTGGCGGCGCTGGGACTGACAGGACGGCAGATCGGCCAAACCCTGCAGACACTGCTGGAGACCGTGATGGACGGCGCCGTGGACAACGAACGCAGCGCACTGCTGGCGCTGGCGAGGGCAGTAATTGAAAACAGATAAAAACAGCCCCGATCGGAGATCGGGACTGTTTTCCAGCTTGTCAAAAAAGCATCGTCCTGTTTGACAGGAGGCTGCGCTCCGACCCGCCATGGGGGTTGGCAGCCATATTTCATTTCCTTTTATCGGAAATTTTCCGTAATCTTATCAGAATTACAATTGCAGTATAGCACAGCCGTATAAAATGCAAGGTCAGGTGTCCTTACAGACCATTCCTTGTGGGATGTGTCAATTTTATCCAAACGTGTTTGTGTATAACGCCGTGTATCAACCGTGGTGAAAGCTGGTGACAACGGCGGGCTCCTTCTCCGGCAGGCCGAAACGCTCCTTACCCAGCCGGATGCTCTTCATGAGGAAGGCCATGTTGCGCCCCAGCGTCCGCATGGTCTGGAGTCCCTCCTGATCCTGCTGCACCTCCTCGGGGGTATTGCCGTAGACCATGTTCCAGTACTGGCTGCTGGCGATGGGCATACCACAGATGGTGAAGTACTTATTCAGCACATCGAAAGATGCTGTGTTGCCGCCGCGGCGGCAGGATACCACAGACGCGCCCACCTTCATGGTCTTGTTGATATGGGGAGTACTATAGAAAAGGCGATCCATAAAGGTGATGGCGCCGCCGGCGGGTGAGGCGAAGTACACCGGTGCGCCGATCACCAGCGCGTCGGCTTCGGCAAACTTGGCCGCCGTCTCGTTGACCAGATCGTCATGGATGCAGCGGCAGGTCTTTTTACAGACGCCGCAGGCAGTGCAGGGGTGATCCACACGACCCGCCTGCACGATCTCCGTCTCGATCCCCTCCGCCTCCAGCGTTCTGGCCAGCTCTGCCAGCGCCGTGTAGGTACAGCCCTTCTCATGGGGGCTGCCGTTGATGAGTAATGCTTTCATAATACGACCTCCTGATCCGTGTATTATTTGCCGCTGTAGCGGCATCGCTTCAAATCCACATGGTTCTCGTCCCGGAACGGAACGCCCTCCTGCCGCAGCAGCAAGCCCTGCTCCGGCCAGTGGGGCGCCAGCCGTCCATCGTGCGCCACCACCCGGTGACAGGGATAGTCGCCGTACAGCTCCGCCATGCGCAGCACCCGGCCTACCAGCCGGGCGTTTCTCTCCCGGCCGATCAGCGCCGCGATCTGCCCGTAGGTGGCTGCCTGTCCCGCCGGGATCTCCTCCACCGCAGACAGTATCTCGTAGATCAGGCTCTCCTCCATGGGCACACCTCCCTGCGCCGCTTCCGGCGCGGCGCTTTTCCCCTTTTATTATAGCGGGAGGCGGCACGTTCCGCAAGGGCGGTTTTCGGAAAACACCGGACAGGTACGCCGAGACGGGGGTTGTATCCCGCCGGGAGATTTGCTACAATAGGCGAGGAATTCTGAAGAAACGAGGCGGCAGCATGGAAGCAGTCACACTCCGGCATATCGATAAATCCTATACATCCTACAGCACCGAGGTGGTGCTCACCGGGCAGACACGGGAGAGCCGGACGCGGCAGGTGCTCAAAGACCTGTCTGTCAGTTTTCCGGCCGGGCAGCTGACGGTGATCGTGGGGCGCAGCGGCTGCGGCAAGAGCACGCTGCTGAAGCTGCTGGCCGGGCAGGAGCAGCCGGATGCCGGGGAGATCCTGATCCCCGAGGGCTGGCACAGTGCCATGCTCAGCCCCGACCCCTATGTGATCAGCTGGACCAACGTACAGCGCAACGTAGCCATGGCCTGCGGGGTGGGACGGACGCCGGAGGAGCGCTATGAACGGGCGCGGGATTTTGTAAAGCTGGTGGGACTGGAGGACTACGCCGACCTCACGCCGGCAGAGCTGTCCACCGGTATGAAGCAGCGGCTGGGACTGGCGCGTGTGCTGGCCGGGCAGGCGGAGCTGCTGCTGATGGACGAGCCCTTTGCCTCCCTGGATTTTCTGACCCGGGAGGAGCTGCAGACCCAGCTGCTGGCCATTCAGGCGCAGATGCCCCGCACCATCGTGCTGGTGACCCACCAGCTGGAGGAGGCGCTGCTGCTGGGACAGCGGATCCTCGTCATGCATCCGGACAGCACGCTCCAGACCTTTGAGCTGTCGCAGTTCCCCTATCCCCGGGATCCGGACAGCCCGGAGATGCGGCGGCTGAAGGAGGCGGTCACCCGGGCGTGCCGCCAGCCCTCCGCCCGGTAATGGCGGTAAAGGCCGCTTTTTTGGCCGCTTTTTTTCAAATAAGTTTGCATTCCAATCACTTTTATGTTATAATGATAGAATGAGGTAAAATTTTACGAAAGAGAGGAATGCAGCTTTGTCTGATCTGGTCTCTCGCCAAAATAAGGCCGAAGAAGCCTATCAAATCATCAAGGAAAAAATCGTCACCTTCGAATATCTGCCCGGTACGCCGGTGACAGAGCTATATCTCTGCGAGCAGCTGAACATGAGCCGCACACCGGTCAAGATCGCCATTGCGAAGCTGACGTCGGAGGGCTTTATCACGGAACTGGGGCCAAAGAAGAGTATTATCGCCGATATTTCCGTGGACGCGTTCATCAACATCTATCAGGTGCGTGAGGCGCTGGATCTGCTGAGTGGGCGCAGCGCCTGCTACAAGTGGCAGGACAAGTCGGAGATCGATGAGATACGGAAAATGCTGGAAGAGCAGAAGGAAGTCGCCGAAATGGAGCAGGTGGACTCCCGGCTCTTTCTGAAAATGGACATGGCGTTCCACAGGAAGATCGTGAACATCACCCGCAACAGCCTGCTGTGCAAGGAGATCTCCTATATCTACGATCTGTACTGGCGCTACAACTTCTACTCCATGCACGTGACCGGTGTCCGTTCCACGGTGGCCGAGCACGAGCGCATTCTGGACGCAATCGAACGGCGCGACGTAACGCTGTGCACCGAGCAGATCACGCAGCATCTTCAGACGGTCAAGGAGCACACGCTGGTGGGCATCGCCAAGGGCTTCAGCCCGGTGGACATGAACAAGGCAAAGGCGGGCTATGTTTTTCGATGATGTAATGCCTGCAGAGGAGTACGCTTCCAAGGTTATTTAAGCGCAGATTGCCACGCCAGTCTTCGGACTGGCTCGCAATGACAGACTGCTGTCCTTTCTCTTTGTCTCTCCGAGGGAGTACAAGCGGGCTTGCTTCGCGGCGTGGACCGGCGCGCAATGACAAATTTATAAGCAAAAGGAACCCGCGTCCCTTAGGCCGCGGGTTCCTTTTGCTTATAAGCTATCCGGCTTTTTATAAGCCGTTTGGCTTTACTTCTGATAGACGACCTTGCCGTCCACCATGGTCAGCACCGGCTGGATATGCAGGATGTCATCCGGGTCGCAGGTGAACAGGTCGGTATCCAGCACGATCAGGTCGGCCAGGAAGCCGGCCTTCAGCCGTCCCTTCTTGTCCTCCATGAACTCATGGTAGGCGCTCTCGATGGTGAACATATCCACCGCATCCTCGGGGGTAACGCACTCCTGGGGATTCCAGCCGCCCTCGGGCAGATGGTTATAATCCTTGCGGGTGACGGCGCAGTAGATGCCGTTGAAGGGGTTGCAGTCCTCCACCGGGCAGTCAGAGCCGAAAGAGGTGTGGATGCCCATGTCGTGAGCGGTCTTGAAGCAGTAGGAGGTGCTGCCCAGCTCCTTGCCCACGCGGTCATCGCAGACGTGGAGGTCATACTCCAGAAACACGGGCTGGTAGGCCACCAGAATGTTGTTGTCCCGGGTCATGCGCACCATATCCATATCAGTGATCTGATAGTGGATGATGGAGTGGCGCAGCGGATTGCCGTTGCCGTTGTTGACCTGGGCATACAGGCGCAGTGTCTTTTCGATGGCACCGTCGCCGATGCAGTGGGTGACCAACTGGGTGCCGGTCTCATTGGCATAGCGGATCATCTCCAACTGCTCCTCGTCACGGATACGCTCCACGCCGGTGGTGGTGGGATCATCCGCGTAGGGCTGCCGCATGAGGGCGGAACGGGCACCCAGTGAGCCATCCTTGAACATCTTGATGGGACCGTATTTCAGCATCCCGTTGTAGAAGGTCTTTTTATGCAGAGGGCCTTCCACGAAAGCCTTCATGTCCTCGAGGTTGGTCATGCCGGTCTGGGAGACATAGCGCAGCAGACCCTTACCGCTCTGGTAGACAATATCCAGCGCCCGGAACACATCCGGCGGCGGCGCCACGGTCTCCGCGTCGTTGCACTGCACCGTGGTCAGGCCATGTGCCACCGCGTACTTCATGCCCTCCTCCATGCACTCCGCCAGTTCCTGGGGAGAGAAGGGCGGGACGAAGTTCATGACCTCGCTGATGGCGTTTTCGTAGATGCGGCCGTTGGGGGTGCCGTCCTCCTCCAGCTCCACCTTGCCACCGTCCACCGTGTGGTTTTTGCCGAAGCCGGCGCGCTCCAGCGCCAGCGTATTGACCACGGCGCAGTGGCCACAGACACGGGAGAGGACGATGGGGATCTCCGTGGAGACCTTGTCCATATCGTGGCGATCCGGCAGACGTTGCTTGTCGGCGTCGAAATTGATCTCGTTCCAGCCCTTGGTGACGATGGCCTTGCAGTTGGGATGCTTTGCCAGGAATTCACGGCAGACCTCCACGATCTCCTCCGTGCTTCTGCACTTGTAGGTATTGGGCATCACCAGCGTCTGACCAAAGTCCAGCAGATGCTCATGGGAGTCGTTCATACCGGGGAGCACCGTCCGCCCCTGGCAGTCATACCGCTCCGCATCCCCCGCCATGGCGAGGATCTCGCTGTTCTTGCCCACCGCGACGATGACGCCGTCCTCCTGCAGCAGTGCCTCCTCAAAATGGCCTTTATCGACGTAGATCTTTCCGTTAAACAGTACTGTTTTCATATGTGCTCCTCCTTGTCGGATATGCAGGCTCAAAACATGGCGTCCAGCTCATTGAGCTTGGCAACAGCCTCGTGCAGCGTCTCGGTGGAATAGGCGTAGGACAGCCGGACGTAGCCCTCGCCGCCGGGGCCGAAGGCCGTGCCGGGCACCATGGCCAGACGCACCTTCTCCAAGGCGAAGTTGCAGAAGTCCCGGGCGCTCATGCCGGTCTTTTTGATGTTGAGGAAAATATAGAAGGCGCCCTCCGGCTTTTTGCAGCTGAAGTGCTTCATCTTGCCGATCTCCTCCACCAGATAGTCACGCCGCTCCTTGAAGGCCGCCCGCATCCGCTCGATGGAGCCGTCCTCGTCCTGCAGCGCCGTGACGCCGGCGTGCTGCACGAAGGTGGTGGTGCCCGCCGTCATGTAGAAGGACAGGCGGTTCATGGCGTCCATGAACGATGCCGGCGCCGCGATATAGCCCAGCCGCCAGCCGGTCATGGCCATACTCTTGGAGAAGCCGTTGAGCACGATGCAGCGCTCCTTCATGCCGGGCAGGCTGGCGATGCTCTCCAGCTTCAGGTCGTCGTCATAGACGAAGTGGTCGTAGATTTCGTCGCTGAGAACGATGAGGTCGTGCTCCTTGGCCAGCGCGGCGATCTCCACCAGAGACTCGTGCCGCAGCACGCCGCCGGTGGGATTGCTGGGAGAGACCACCACCAGCATCTTGGTCTTGTCCGTGATCCGGGAGCGGATCTGCTCCACGTCCACCTGATAGTCGTTCTCCTCCAGCAGATCGTAGGTGACGATCTTCGCCTGGGCGATCTGGGGGATCTGCCAGTAGGTCACGTAGACCGGGTTGGGCACCAGGATCTCATCGCCCGGGTTCAGGGTGGCGACGATGGAGATGAACATGGCCATGGCCACGCCGGTGGTCACGCTGATCTCATCGGGGGTATAGTGCAGGTTATTCTCCCGCGCCAGCTTCTCGCAGATGGCGGCGCGCAGCTCGGGAATGCCGTTTTCGGCGACGTAGTGGGTCTTTCCCTCGTCGATGGCCTGCTTGCAGGCCTCCACGATGTAGTTGGGCGTGGGAAAATCAGGCTCGCCCAGCGTCAGCGGCGTGAAGGGAATGCCCTGCGCCATCAGCTGCGCGCACTTGGAGAATACTTCACGGGTGGCGGAGGGTTCGACCTTCTCCATTCTCTCGGCTTGCTTAAAATTCATCGCAGTTCCTCCTTGCGGACTTAGTGGTTGGTGTTGTTACCGCCGGGGACAAAGTGGCACTTGTCGTACTCGCCGTTGAAGAAGTGCAGCACATCCTGGCAGCACTGCACGCGGCTGTCGTGCATGGCCTCGTTGGAATAGTAGGCGCTGTGGGGCGTCAGGAACACGTTGTCGCGGTTGGCCAGCGGGTGGTGCTCCAGATCCGGGAACTCGTCGTTGAGCACATCCAGATAGGCGTAGGAGATCCTGCCGCTGTCCAGCGCCGCGATCATGTCCGCCTCGTTGACCACGCCGCCCCGGGCGGTGTTGATGAAGCAGATGTGGTCGGGGATCTCGTCGAACTGCGCCTTGCTGACGATGTTCTCCGTCTCCTTTACCAGCGGCATATGCATACTGACATAGTCGCTCTCCCGGAAGATGGTCTGGAGATCCACCATGGTGACGCCGTAGGCGTCGGCATCCTCCTGCTTGACGAAGGGATCAAAGGCGATGATCCGGACGCCGAAGCCGGAGAGATCCGTGGCCAGAATCCTGGCGATCCGACCGAAGCCCACCAGACCCACGGTCTCGTTTTTCAGACGGTGGATGTCGGGGAAATGGGTGGAGACCCAGTTCTTATTGATGCGCACGTCCCGGTCAAAGGGCATAAGGCGCTTGTTGTGCGCCAGAATGCAGGCGGCCACATGGTCGGCCACGTCCTGCACGAAGGTATCGGTCAGGTGTGTGACGGAGATGCCCCGCTCACGGCAGGTCTCCATGTCGATGAAGTTCCAGCCCATGCTCTTGCAGGCGATGAGCTTTAGCTTGGGCAGGGATTCGAGGACCCGTTTGGTCAACGGCTCCAGCACGTACATGACGGCGTCGGCGTCCTTGGCGGCTTCGATGATGGCGTCCTCGTCACAGCACGCCTTGCACTGCACGTCGTAGCCCTGCAGCATTTCCCTTTCGACATCCATATTGCCGAGGTCGAAAAGGCGCACGATCTTTTTCATAATGCTTCTCCTTTTTGGTGATGTGCAGCAGCCAGCGGGCGGAGGTCTCCGTCCCGCCGGCCGCTGCCGGGTACAGACTTACGACGCCATCCACATAAAGAAGCCGGGGAAGTAGGTGACGACCATCAAGGCGATGACCGCCGCGGCGATGAAGCCCCAGATCCATTTGACGATGCGCTGGAAGGGGATCTTGCCGATGGCAGAGCCCACAAAGAGGTTTGCGCCGTAAGGCGGCGTGATGAAGCCGATGGCCAGGTTCAGCGTCATGATGATGCCGAAGTGAACAGGGTCAACGCCATAGGAGGCGACCACCGGCAGCAGAATAGGTGCCAGAATGGTACAGCTGCAGATGTTATCCATAAACATACCGACCACCAGCAGGAACAGGTTGATGACCAGCAGGATCAGGATCTTGTTGTCCGTGAGGCTCAGCACGAAGCTGGACACGCTGACGGGCACCTCTTCCAGCGTGAGAATGTAGGAAAAGCTGGTGGCCATGCCGACGGCAAAGGTAGTGGCGCCGGCCACGACAACGGTGTCCATCATACAGTCGATGAATTCCTTCCAACGGATCTCCTTGTAGACGAAGGTACCGATGATGAAGGTATACACGCAGGCGACGGCGGCCGCCTCGGTGGGGGTAAAGAAGCCGGAGTAGATACCTCCCAGAATGATCACGGGGCTGAGCAGCGCCCAGAAGGCGTTCTTGAAGGAGACCCACAGCGCCTTGACATTGAATCTGCGGCCATTGCCGATCCAGCCGCGCTTCTTGGCCACAAAGTAGTTGTAGATCAGGAACGCAACGCCCAGCAGGATGCCGGGGATGAAGCCCGCCAGGAACAGGTCGGCGATGGAGGTCTCGGTGGCGACACCGTAGATAACGAAGGGGATGGAGGGCGGGATGATGACGCCGATGGTGCCGGCCGCGGCGGACAGCGCCGTGGCGTAGCCGCGGTCATAGCCCTTCTTCTCCATCTCGGGGATCATGAAGGAGCCGACGGCGGACACGGTGGCGGGACCGGAGCCGGAGATGGCGGCGAAGAACATGGCCGTCACGGTGGTGATGGCGCCCAGACCGCCGGTGAAGAAGCCGACGATGTTGTCCGCCAGATCCAGCAGGCGCTTGGAGATGCCGCCGTAACGCATGAAGTTACCGGCCAGCATGAAGAAGGGAATGGCCATCAGCGTGAAGCTGTCCAGGCCGGCCACCGCGCACTGGGTGACCATGATGGGGTCGATATTGGTGGCGAGGATCAGCGTGAGCATCGTGGCAAAGCCCAGCGCGATACCTACCGGGAGACTCAAGCAGCCAAAAAACAGGAGCAGAATGATCAACAATGCCAACATGATTACGCCGCCTCCTTCTTCGTGTAGTTGCTGTCATCCGACAGCTTTCTCAGGGTTTCGACGATCTTCTGCACCAGACGGACAGACATCAGCAGGCCGCCAAGGGGCGCAGAGGCATAGGGCACCACCATGGGGATACGCATGGCGGCGGACACCTGATTCATCGCGTCGATCTTCTGCAGAAGGAAGATACCCTCCACCATCAGCCAGATGGCGAAGATCAGCCACACGCCCAGAATCACCACTTCCAGAATGTCACGCTTTTTGCCGGTCACCTTCTCTACCAGCAGCGTCAGACGGATATGGGCGTCCTTCTTCACCGCGTAAGAGGCGGCGATCCACATCAGGTACAGCATGATATAGCGCGCCAGCTCCTCCGCCCAGACGGTCGCCGCGCCGAACCAGCGCAGCACGATCTGTGCAAAGATGACCAGCACCATCAGCGCCAGACTGATCACCAGAACAGCGCGTTCAAAATAGGTATCGATCCACCTTATGAATTTCATATGTACACCTCCTCGTTACGGTCAATCGTTGTACTTCTTGGCCATGTCGATGATCTCGCGGGAGCCGCCGTACTGGTCGATGTACAGGTCGTACACCGGCTCGACCATCTCGATGAACTGGTTTTTCTCCTCGGTAGTCAGCTCGATGACTTCCATGCCGTGCTCCTTGGAGACCTCCAGATAGCTCTCGTCCATGTCGTTCATGCCGTCGGCGACCTTGACAGCCACCTCGTCCATGACCTCCAGGAACAGCTCACGATCCTCGTCGTCAAGGGAGTTGATAAAGTCGGAATTGATGGCCTGAATGCCCACGTTGGCGAAGTGTCCGGACAGGATCAGATAGTTCTGCACCTCATAGAAACGGGAGCTGGCCATGGTAACGATGGGGTTCTCCTGTGCATCCACCGTGCCCTGCTGCAGAGCGGTAAACAGCTCAGAGAAGGCCATGGGGGTGGGGTTGGCACCCCAGCACTTGAAGGCCGCCACGTGAATGGGGTTCTCCTGCGTCCGCACGGACAGACCCTTCAGGTCGGCCGGCGTGTGCACCGGCGTATTCTTCGTGGTCAGATGGCGGAACTGGGTGATGCGCCAGGAGGGGGCGTAGATGCCGATGGGCTCGATCAGTGTGTCGAGCCATTCGCCCAGCTCATTGTCCAGTGCCTTCTGGGCGGCCTCTCGGGATGTAAAGATAAAGGGAATATCCACGACCATGATCCGCTGGTCGAAGCCGGCCAGTGTAGCGGCCGGCGGCGCGGAAGCCTGGATATAGTTCAGGATCACACTCTCCAGCAGCTGGCGGTCACCGCCCAGGGAGGCATTGGGATAGATGATGACTTCCCATCTGCCGCCGGAGCGGCGCTCCAGCTCTTCCTTCGCGTACAGGTAAGCCGCGTGGATCGGATGACTTTCGGCAACGGAGTGGCCGACTCTGAATACAATGTGATCGGGGTCAACGTGTGTCTTGTTGCGTTCCATCTTGAAGAAAATCGCGGCATTGGCAGCGATCGCCAGAACAAGAATGACCGCAAGCCATCTTTTTGCTGTGCTGTTCATTTTTTCTCCTCTCCATTACAGTTTGATCTGACTCTTTTTCTGGTCGAGTCCTTGTTTATCGGGAAGCCAGCCGGCTATCACCCCTTTCTCAGCTATGATCATCCACGCTGCGGAGGCAGGACAGCCCCGCTCCGTATCGTATACAAGCACAGTGTAGCATAGGATTTTTTGAATGCAATACCTTTCCAGCAAATAATTGTGAACTTTTTGTGAACAAACCTCTATTTTTATATTTTCTTCGTTTTATTGCACAATATTTATTGTTTACATTTGTGTATTGCAACCATTATGCTACTTTTTTTGTAATAATTATCTTAGTTTCGTACATCGCTTTCCCTCCTTTCCGAAAATTTATTGTATTCAATGCCAGAAGGATTGTACGCAATTCCCGCAGCAGCGTCCCGTTTTCTCCAGAAAATGGTATTCCATTTTGCAGAAACACCGCCTGTTGTGTCACGCAGGAGTCACCGGATAAAAGGCTGCAAAAAATCCCGCATACCGATGTATGCGGGATTTTTTACAGGCGCCGGCTTCAGCCGTGCGCTCATATTTTCCTCGAGTCTGTCTTATAGTATATCTGTCAGCCTGCCATGATCTCAAACCGCAGAACCCCCTCTGCCGCCGTCAGCCGGGCAAACAGCTCATCCATCGTCTCCGTCATATCGCTGGTCTCTGCGCTGACCGTGACGCCGGCGCAGCCGTTAGTCGGAATCGTTTGGTTGATGGTAAGAATATTCGCGCCGGAAGCGGCAAAAATAGAGAGGTAATTGGACAAAACGCCGGGGTTATCCCGCAGCAGTGCATACAGCGTAATGATATGACCCGCCCGCATATTCTGGAAGGGCTGCACTGCATCTTTATATTTGTAAAAAGCACTGCGGCTGATCCCCACCATAGCCGCAGCCTGCCCCACAGTGGACGCCTCGCCCACCTGCAGCATACGTTTGGCCTCCGCCACTTTGACGAAAACCTCCGGCAGCGCCTCTGCCGAAACGATAAAGTATTTCTTTTTCTCCATAATTTGTTCCTCCTCGCGGTGGGTCTGTCTCCCACACAACGCCCCATGGTACATACGGTATGTACATATGTGTATGGTAGCACATTCCCCTGTCTTTGACAAGAAAAAATTTGAGAGTCAGGTGATGTTTTGTACCAGCGGGAAAAGACATTTCTCATCAGGGCAGCTTATCTGGCGGCGGTGCTGGGTGTGGTGTGGCTGCTGCTGCGCTACGCGCTGGTCTGGCTGCTGCCGTTTCTGCTGGCGCTGGGGTTCGCGGCATTGATCGAACCGGTGATCCGGTTGGGACGGCGGAAGCTGCAGCTGCAGCGGGGCTTTCTGGCGGCGGTGCTGACGCTGGCGCTGCTGGGACTGGTGATCACACTGGGTGCAGCGCTGATCGGACAGCTGATCCGGCAGGCCACCGAGCTGGTGGAGCGGCTGCCAGAAATCCTGTCCGGCCTGCCTGCGCTGGCGCAGCGCATCGCCCTGCGGCTGCAGAGCTTCTGCGACGGCTGTCCCCAGGAGCTGCAGCAATGGGTCTCGCAGCTGCTGGACACCGCAGAGCAGACACTGGCCGATGGATTGCGGAGCCTCTCCTCCGCCGTGCTGCGGCTGCTGACGGCGATGGTGGGATCTCTGCCCCAGGCGATGCTGTTCTGTGCCACCACGGCACTGGCGCTGTTCTTCACCTCCGCCGCCTATCCCCAGCTGACCGCCTTTCTGCGGCGGCAGCTCTCTCCCCGATGGCTGGCAACGGCGCGCGGGATCAAGGAGAGCCTGCTGGTGACCATCGGCAAGTGGCTGCGGGCACAATGTCTGCTGGTTGTGATCACCTTTTTTCAGCTGCTGCTGGGACTGCTGCTGATCCGGCAGCCCTATGCCCTGCTGCTGGCGGCGGTGATCGCCTTCATCGACGCACTGCCGGTGTTCGGCACCGGCACGGTACTGCTGCCATGGGCGGCGCTGTGCGGGCTGGCCGGAAACTTCCCCAAGGGGATCGCCCTCACTGCCCTGTATCTGGTCATCTGGCTGGTGCGCAGCATCATGGAGCCGAAGCTGATGGCAAAGAGCGCCGGGCTGCCTCCGCTGCCGGCGCTGCTGGCCATGTACACCGGCTTCTGTGCCATGGGTGTGGCCGGTATGATCCTCGGCCCCATTCTGCTGCTGCTCATCAAGCAGCTTCACGACGGTGGATACCTCCACCTGTGGAAATAGTTTGCTTTTTGCGAAAAAATGTGCTATACTGGCCTGAAATGTCATGTAAAAGGGGTCGGTATCCTTGTCCAAACAACGTAAAGCGGATCTGGCGCTGCTGCTGGTAACGCTGTTCTGGGGCGTGTCCTACTATCTGGTGGATCTGTGTCTGACCGAGCTGCAGCCCATGAATCTCAACGCTTTCCGCTTTTTGCTGGCGTTTCTGGTGCTCGGCCCTATCTTCTGGAAGAAGCTGCGTCATATCAGCCGCGCCACCCTGCGCTACAGTCTGGTGATCGGTACGCTGCTGGTGGGCGTCTACGCCGGCGCCACCTACGGCGTGGCCAACACATCCATCTCCAACGCCGGGTTTATCTGCGCGCTGCCGGTGGTGTTCACGCCGGTGCTGGACTTTCTGGTCAATCGCCGCAAGCCCGGCAAAAAGCTGGTGCTGGCGCTGGTGGTGTGCACGGCAGGTCTGGGACTGCTGACGCTGGACGACAGCTTCCGTCCCGCCGCCGGCGACCTGATCTGTCTCATCTGTGCCGTGTGCTACGCCGCGGATATGCTGGTGACGGAAAAGGCAGTAGCCGATCCGCAGGTGGACGCGCTGACGTTGGGGGTATGTCAGCTGGGCGTAGCCGGCGTGCTGATGCTGCTGGTGTCGGCACTGCTGGAGCAGCCCCATCTGCCCCAGTCGCCGAAGATCTGGGGCGCAGCCATCTTTCTGGGGCTGTTCTGCTCCGGCATCGCCTTCGTGATCCAGTCGGTGGCACAGAAGTACACCCCCGCTACCCATGTAGGCGTGATCTTTACCATGGAGCCGGTGTTCTCCGGCATCATCGCCTTTACCGTGGCCGGTGAAACGCTGCTGCCCCGAGGGTATGCAGGCGCCGTGCTGATGCTGGCCAGTCTGCTGATCATGGAGGTCAGCTGGGGCGCGCTGCTGCGGCGAAAAAAATAAGATAGATGTTCGTAAAAGCCCTGCGTACCTGATATGCAGGGCTTTTTAACTTGTCAAAAAAGCGTGTCTTTTTTGGCAAAACAGAATTCGCTCCGCCCCACATTCGTTTACCCATATAGCGGACAAGCGAACACACTCTCTGCGCATTGTTCGCCGCCATGCGGCGGCGTGCAAAATCCGGCGCTTCAGATTTTACAGAGATTTTACCGTTGGTTGATAGACAGCGCAGCCGTTTTCCTGTATACTGCCGTAAAATTTGCGTTGCATCCGCACAGACGGAGCGACAGCAGGAGGTCATACAAATGAAAACAGGCTCTTCTTCCCGTTTGACGGCGCTGGCCATGCTGGCCGCCCTGGTGGTGGTTCTGCAAACGGCAGCGACCTTTATCCGCTTCGGCAGCTTCCCCATCACACTGACGCTGATACCGGTGGTGATCGCCGGTACGCTCTACGGCATAGGCGGCGGCGCTTTGGTGGGAACGATCTTCGGGTTGGTCGTGCTGGTAATGGTGCTCACCGGCGCCGACGCTTCCGGGCAGCTGATGCTGGCGGTGCACCCGCTGCTCACTTCCGCAGTCTGCGTGCTCAAGGGCACGCTGTGCGGCGCGGCCGCAGCAGCCGTCTTCCGTCTGTTATCGCCGCGAAACGGGAAATTGGCCGTGATCGCAGCGGCCGTTGTGTGCCCCCTTGTCAATACCGGCGTCCTCTATCTGGTACTGGTACGCTTTTTCGACACCCCGTGGGCCGCCGTTTTATCGGCCTTTATGAGCATCAATTTTATACTGGAGCTGGCCGTCAACATTGTCCTTGCGCCCGCTGTGCTGCGGATCATTACGATGCGGAGGCGGGCGGCATGATACTGGCAGTGGATGCAGGCAACAGCAACATCGTGCTGGGCTGTATGGACGGCCTTACCGTGCAGCACACGGTACGGCTGGAGACAGACCGCACCATGGACGCCGCCGGTTATACGGCGGCTGTCCGCGCCGCGCTGGAAGGATGCGGATACCCGGGCAGCCGCTTTGCGGGCGCCATTCTCTCCAGCGTCGTGGCCGCCGTGACAGAGCCGCTGCGGCAGGCGCTGGCCGCCCTGATACCGGACAATGTGCTGGTGGTGGGCGTATCCGCCAGAACCGCCCTGCCCATTCTGATCCGCGACCCGGAGGCGGTGGGCGCCGATCTGATCGCCGCCGCAGAGGGTGCCGCGGCACAATACCCGCTGCCGCTGGTGATCGTGGATATGGGCACCGCCACCACCTTTACCGTACTGGACGAGCAGGGTGCTTTCCGGGGCGGCGCCATCGCACCGGGTGTGCAGCTGAGTGCGGAAGCCCTCACCCGGCGGACAGGACTCCCCGCCGCGGATCTGACCGCGCCGGCAGCGGCGCTGGGACAGAGCACCGACGATTGTCTGCGCAGCGGCATCAGTCTGGGCGCCGCCGCCATGGTGGACGGTATGCTGGAGCGCCTGTCGGAGACAATGGGCACACCGCTGACAGCCATCGCCACCGGCGGGTTGACGCGCTGTATCGTGCCCCACTGCCGGCAAACGCTGCATCTGGACGATGATCTGCTGCTGCGGGGCATGGCGGTCATGTACTGCCGGACGCAGGGAAACGGGATGACATAAGCGAAATAAAAGGCACAAAAAGAGAGGCGCAGCATCGTAATGCTGCGCCTCTCTTTTATATAGAACCGATTCACCCTTTCTGCGCCCGGGCGAGGGCGGCGATGTCTCCCACGCCGTCCAGCACCACACTGGGACGGTAGGCGTAGGTTTTGAGCGTCTCCCGGGTGGAGACGCCGGAGAGCACCAGCACCG
>CAKTMQ010000022.1 GCA_934573945.1 uncultured Oscillospiraceae bacterium
GGCTCCATCACCATGATCCCCATCCTGACCATGCCGGAGGACGACAAGACCCATCCCATCCCCGACCTGACCGGCTATATCACCGAGGGACAGATCATCCTCAGCCGCGATCTCTACCGCAAGAACATCCTGCCCCCGGTGGACGTGCTGCCCAGCCTGTCCCGTCTGAAGGATAAGGGCGTCGGTGAGGGCAAGACCCGTGAGGATCACGCCCCCACCATGAACCAGCTGTTCGCCGCCTACGCCAGCGGCAAGGAGGCCAAGGAGCTGATGACCATTCTGGGCGAGGCGGCTCTGAGCCCCACCGATCTGCTGTACGCCAAATTCGCCGACGAATTTGAAAAGCGCTACGTGGCGCAGGGCTTTGACGAAAACCGCTCCATTCAGGAGACGCTGGATCTGGGCTGGGATCTGCTGCGGATGCTGCCCAGAAGCGAGCTGAAGCGTATCAAGCCGGAGATGCTGGACAAGTATCTGCCGGTGAAGGAGTGATCCCATGGCCGGAAAAACCATCAACCCCACCCGCATGGAGCTGACCCGCCTGAAGGGTCGGCTGAAAACCGCCCAGCGCGGCCATAAGCTGCTGAAGGACAAGCGGGACGAACTGATGAAGCAGTTCATGGAGGTGGTGCGCCGCAACCGGCAGCTCCGCGCCAAGGTGGAGCAGGGCTTGAAGGAGGCCAACGCCGCCTTCACCGTGGCTTCTGCCCTGATGGGGCCGGAGATGCTGGAGCAGTCCCTGCTGTGCCCCCGCCGCAGCGTGTCGCTGGAGGTGGGCTCCAAAAACATCATGAGCGTCAACACGCCGGTGTACACTTTCCACACTGAGGGCGGCGACGATGCGCTGCTGCCCTATGGCTTTGCCCAGACCAGCGGTGAGCTGGACGCGGCGCTGGAAAAGATGCAGGCGGTGTTCGCCGATATGCTGGAGCTGGCACAGGTGGAAAAGACCATGCAGCTGCTGGCGCAGGACATTGAAAAGACCCGCCGCCGGGTCAACGCACTGGAGTATGTGATGATCCCCCAGACCCAGCAGAACATCCGCTATATCTCCATGAAGCTGGACGAAAACGAGCGCGGCAACACCACCCGCCTGATGAAGGTCAAGGACATGGTGCTGCAGGACGCCCACCACTACCAGCAGTAACCAACCACAAAAAGAGAACCGGTCAGTTTCACTGACCGGTTCTCTTTTTATTCTCCTGTGTCATCGACAGACTCCACAGCCTCGTCCCCGTCGAGCCAGACCTGGAGCGCGCACTGGTACTTCTCCACCGCCTTCTGCTCCCAGCTCTGTGCCAGAGTCGAAGCATCCCGGAAGGGATACACCGGCGCCGTCTGGCGGCTGTAGGTCGCCCAGCTGGACAGCAGCCCGCCGTCCGTCTGCAGCAGTGCATCGTACAGCACATAGGCGCGCACGTCCTCTCCGCCTGCAGGCCGCGTCCACTGTGCCGTGACGGTGGCCTGCCGCTGCGTCCCGAAGAAGCTCGTGACCGTCCTGTCGGCGTATTCCAATCCATGGAGCGCCGCCGTCTGCGCCTGTCCCTGCCGGGTACACAGCACCCGCCCGCTGTACCACGTACCGGGCGTCCATTGGCTCTCCCCCTGCCATACCGGCCAGATGGTCAGCCCCTCGGTGTAGCGGCTCTTCGGCAGCTCCTCGCACCGCAGGTGGTGAAGCACGATATACCGCGTCCCTTCCTGCTCCTCCGGCAGCTCCACCGCCACGTGGGTCATCACGCTCCTGTAAATGTCATACACCCGGTAGGTACACCGGAGACTGCCGTCCGGCTGCCGCTGCCAGCTGTCGAACTCCCACCGGGGATGGGTCTCCTCGTCCACCGTTTCCGTCAGTGTTACGGTGCGGTATTCGTCCTCATAGAGCGGATCCTCCTCCGTATAAACGGCCTTTGCCCCGGCCATCCGGGCGATCTCCCCCGCCGTCAGGTCATCCAGCACCTCCTCCGGGAACCCCAGCGTCAGCAGCTCCTGCCGGATGGCCGCATCCCGGGGCGCGTCGTCCCGCGGCTGCCAGTCCATGGGGTAGCGCTGCCCCAGCAGCATGGCCAGCAGCACCGCCGCCAGCGTCAGCCCCAGACAGCTCCACAGCACCGTCCAGCCCGGCAGGCGCACCGGCGCCGCGTGAATGGCGTAGCCTGTGTCTGTCAGCGACCGGGACAACTTCACCAGATTCCGCAGAATCATGATATAGACCGCCAGCAGCGGCAGCACCAGCAGCCAGCCCTCCAGCCCGATATAGGCCAGCACCGACATCACGGCATAGAACACCGCCAGTGCTCCGGCAGCGGGCGCCGCCGGCTTCTTCGCCCCGGCGCTGCGGGACACCGCCACCATGCCCCGCCACAGGCAGATATACAGTGCCATGGTCACCGCCATGATGCCGTAGGCCATCGCATTCCCCGTATCCACCGGCAGCGCCGCCAGCACGGTGTTCACGCCCCGCAGCGCGGCGGCGGCGATGGCCAGTCCGTAGCACCAGCCCAATGGCCGGTTCTCCCGCCGCAGGGTGCGGAAGCCCAGCACCAGCAGCATAGCGCCCACCGCCGGCAGTATTATGTGGAGGTACAGCACGCGCAGCGTGATGGTGGTCAGGCCGATGCCGCACAGCACCATCTGCATGGCCTCCTGCCACGGGGTGACTTCCTCCTCCGCAGGCGGCGGCAGTGCCGCCGCCTCCTCCTGCAGCAGCTGGTCAAAACGCAGATCATCACTCACAGAAGTCACCTCCCAACTGTTGGCGCAGCTTCTGCCGCAGGCGGTACAGCCGCCCCTCCACCGCCCTCTCCGTCATACACAGCTCGGCGGCCATCTGCGCAGTAGGCTGGCAGTAGTAGTATTTCCGGTAAAACAGGTTCCGCTCCTCCGGCGGCAGCGCCGCAATGGTCTCCCGCAGCCGCTGCTGCCGCTCCCGGCGCAGCAGCGCCTCCTCTGCGCTGCCCTCGGTATGGACGCTCTCCTCCAGCGGCACATCCGCCCCTGTCCGGCTGCGGGCACGGTTCAGCGCCGCATTGCGGCTCAATGCCGTCAGCCACGTTTTCACCGTCCCCTTCTCGCCGTCAAAGGCTCCGGCCGTCTGCCAGAGCTTCAGCGAAATGTCGGCGCGGCACTCCTCCCGATCCCGCTCATCCGGCAGGATCGGCCGCAGGATATAGCCGATCAGCGGATCATACTGCCGCAGCAGCGCCTGCAAAGCCTCTTCATCGCCTCCGGCCACGCATTCCATCAGCTGCTTGTCCGTCAACCGCACTCCCTCCTCTCCCGGGTTCTCTCTATCTCATAATACACCATTTTCGTTCAAAACCCACGGAAAATTTTTGCAGAGATAAAAATGAAGCCGGGGCTGTGCCCCGGCTTCATTTCTTCCGCGATGATGCCGATTCTCTTTCGCCGGCTCACTTCATCTGCTCCAGCGCCGTGCGGGCGGCGGACTGCTCCGCCTCCTTCTTGCTGTGGCCGCTGCCCAAGCCGATCACCTGTCCGTTCAGCATTACCGCCACGGTGAACACCTTGGCGTGATCCGGACCGCTCTCCGACACCGGCTCATAGTGCAGCTCCTGGTTTGGCTTGCGCTGTACCAGCTCCTGCAGCTCCGTCTTGCAGTCCCGGCGGCGGCTCTCCACCACCTCTTCCCGCTCCTTTTCCAGCAGAACCCGGTGTACCAGCGCCCGGGCGGGATCGATGCCGCCGTCCAGATAGACCGCCGCCAGCACCGCCTCCACCGCGTCCGCCAGGATCGACGGCCGCCGGCGGCCGCCGCCGCTCTCTTCGCCCTTGCCCAGACGCAGATAGCTGCCCAGTCCCAAATTCTGCGCCACCTCGTGGAGGCTCTCCTCGCACACCAGCGCGGCGCGGATACGGGTCAGCTCACCCTCCGGCAGATCCGGATGCTTGCGGTAGAGAAACTCCGCCGACACGAAGCCCAGCACCGCGTCGCCCAGAAACTCCAGCCGCTCATTGCTGCTGATCCCCATGCTGCGGTGCTCATTGGCGTAGGAGCTGTGATACAGCGCCCCCCGCAGCAGCTCGATGTTGTGAAACATATACCCCAACCGCTCTTCCAATTCCTGCAATGCTTCCATCATTTCTTCCTTTCCGAGCCGTCGCCCACAGGATCCCGCCGTGCGGAAGCCCATGGGCGGTGGCTCAAAACCTTTTCCCGAAAAAGAAACCCCACAATGTGGGGTTTCTCTCTCAGCTGTTGAAATATGTACGTGTATATCGATCCGGCACACTCAGTCGATGTGTCTGCTGAGATAGCGCACACAGTCGCCGACCGTCTTGAGCGTCTGCAGATCCTCTTCATCGATCTCGCCGATGTCGAATTCCTCTTCCATCGCCATCACCAGCTCTACCAGATCCACGGAATCCGCGCCCAGGTCGTCCACAAAGGAACTATCCATCGTCACTTCGTCCGCCTCGATGGCAAACTGCTCCGCGATCAGATCCTGCATGGTTTTGAAGATCGTTTCCGGTGTCATAGGAAGTTGCTCCTCCTTTCAAGTGATCTTTTTCTTGAAAAATAATACGGCAATCCCACAGGACTGTCAATACCTTTTCACAAAAAAGTGGAAAGAATCACTCCTCTGCCGTCATCTCGTCCACGTGAGCGGCGATCTCCTCGATCAAACCGCTGGCGGCAAAGTCCCTCGCCTGCCCGATGGCGTTCTCGATGGCCTCCTCGTTGGAGGAACCGTGCGCCTTGATCACCGCCTTGGAGATGCCGATAAACGCGGTGCCGCCCACCTTGTTGGGATCCAGCTGCGCCTTGAAATCGTTCAGCCCCGGCAGCACCATCGCCGCCGCCAGCTTGGTCAGCAGATTCTTCTTGAAGATGTTCTTCAGGGCGCTGCCGGCAAAGGAGCCGACGCCCTCAATGGTCTTGAGCATCACGTTGCCGGAAAAGCCGTCGGTCACCAGCACGTCGCAGCCGCCCTTGACGGCCTCCTTGGCCTCGATGTTGCCGATGAAGTGCAGCCGCGTCTGCCGCTCCAGCAGCTGCCGCGTCTGCCGCTGCAGATCCGTCCCCTTCTCTTCCTCCACGCCGATGTTCAGCAGTCCCACCCGGGGCTTCTCGATGCCCAGCACCCGGCTGGCATAAAAGCTGCCCAGATAGGCGAACTGCAGCAGATACTCCGGCGTACACTCGGCATTGGCGCCGCAGTCGATCAGCACGCAGCGGCCGGTGGTGGTGGGCATCACCGGCGCCATGGCAGCCCGGCGGATCCCCCGGATCCGCTTGGTGATCAGGGTGGCGCCGGTCAGCAGTGCGCCGGTGGAACCGGCGGAGATGAAGGCGTCTCCCTGTCCGTCCCGCAGCATGGTCAGTCCCACGCCCATGGAGGTGTCCTTCTTGCGGCGGAACACCGTGGCGGGGTCGTCCTCCATGGTGACCTCCTGGGTGGTGTGCACGATCTCCATCCCCTGGGGCAGCGCCGTCACGCCGCACTGTGCCAGCGCCTGACGGATGGCCGTCTCATCGCCGGTCAGCGTGATGTCCACGCCCCAGCGCTTCTGCCCCTGCAGGGCGCCCTTGACGATAGCCAGCGGCGCGTTGTCGCCGCCCATGGCGTCTACGATGATCCTCATGTGGAAAGCACCTCCTCCCGCAGCCGGTCGATGATGGCCAGCGACCGCTGGCTCAGTTCCGCGTTCTTGTTGCGTTTCCCCTTCACCCGGTGGTCAAGAGGCGGTATGATCCCGAAGTTGATATTCATGGGCTGAAACTCCCCGATGGACTCGTTGCTGACGTACAGCCCCAGGGCACCGATGGCCGTCTCCCGTGGAAAATCCACCGGCGGCTTGCCCTGCAGCCGCCGCGCCAGCTCCACGCCCACCAGAAAACCGCTGGCGCAGGACTCCACATAGCCCTCCACGCCGGTCATCTGTCCGGCAAAGGCCAGACGCGGCTGGGTCTTGAGCCGGTAGTAGCGATCCAGCAGCCGGGGCGAATCCAGATAGGTGTTGCGGTGCATCACCCCGTAGCGCAGGAACCGTGCGTCGTGCAGCGCCGGGATCATGGAGAACACCCGCTTCTGCTCCGGCCATTTCAGATGGGTCTGAAAGCCCACCAGATTATAGATAGTACCGTCGGCGTTGTCCTTGCGCAGCTGCACCACCGCGTAGGGATCCCGTCCCGTCTTGGGATCCGGCAATCCCTTGGGCTTCAGCGGGCCGAACCGCAGGGTATCCTCCCCCCGGCGCGCCATGACCTCCACCGGCATACAGCCCTCGAACACGTTCTTGTCCTCAAAGCCGTGCACCTCCGCCTCCTGCGCCGTGATCAGCGCCTGCCAGAAGGCCAGATACTGCTCCTGATCCAGCGGGCAGTTGATATAGTCCGGCGTGCCCTTGTCATAGCGGCTGGCAAAGTAGGCGCTGGTCATGTCCACGCTGTCAAAGGCCACCAGCGGCGCGGCGGCGTCAAAGAAGTGGAGCGTGTCGGTGTCACCCAGCAGCGCCGCCAGCTTGTCCGCCAGCGCATCGGAGGTCAGCGGCCCCGTGGCGATCACCACATCTCCCTCCGGCGGGATCTCCGTCACTTCCTCCTCCACCACCGTGATGTTGGGGTGGCTGCGGATGGCCTTGGTCACCATGGCGGCAAAGCCGTGGCGATCCACCGCCAGCGCACCGCCGGCGGGCACCGCCGTGGCGTCGGCGCACCGCAGGATCAGGCTGTCCAGCCGCCGCAGCTCTTCCTTCAGCAGTCCCACAGCGTTTTCCAGTCCCGCGCCCCGCAGGGAATTGGAGCAGCAAAGCTCCGCGAAATCATCGGTCACATGGGCAGGCGTCCGCTTCAGAGGCTTCATCTCCCGCAGCGTCACCCGGATCCCGTGCTGTGCCAGCTGCCATGCGCACTCACTGCCGGCAAGCCCCGCGCCGATCACTGTCACCTGACTCATGCGTCCTCCTTCTCCGTTTTCCCGGCGGCTTTTGCCGCTGTTTTCTTCGCCGCAGCCGTCTTTTTCGCCGCCGTATCCTTCTTCGCGGCGGTGGTTTTCTTCGCCGCCGTTTTCGTCGCGGCGGTCTTTTTGGCGGCGGTGGCTTTGGCTGTCGTTTTCTTCTCCGCACCGGATGATGCCGCCTTGCGCGTCGTCTTTTTCACGGTCTTGGTCTCGCCGGACGGCTCCTCCTCAGCGGTCGCCGCCTTTGCGGCCTTCTTCGGTGCGGCATTCTTCTCCGCCGCCTTGGCAGCGATCTTTGTCGTGGTCTTTTTTGCCGCGGTTTTCTTCGCGGCGGACTTCTTTTCGGTCTCCTCCGCGGCGGTCTCCGCGGCCTCGCCGCCCTCGGCGGCGTCCTTCTTGCGGTGATACCCCCGCTTGTCCTCCGGCAGGAAGTTGGCACATTTCTCATTGATGCAGAAGGGCTTGCTGAAGCCCCGCCCCGCCCGCTTGAACATGGTCTGTCCGCACAGGGGGCAGTCCTCCTTGGTGGGCACATCCCATGTCATGAAATCGCAGGTACGCTCTCCCATGCGGCTGTTGGTAAACTCGCAGCAGTAGTAGGTGTACTGCTTGCCGGAGGTCTTGCTGGTGCCGCTGCGCTTCATCAGCCGTCCGCCGCACTTGGGGCAGCGTCCCGGCATCTCCACCACCAGCGGCATGGTAAAGGTGCACTCCGGATACCCCGGGCAGGCCAGGAACGGGCCGAACCGCCCCTCCCGCTCTACCAGATTCCGGCCGCACACCGGGCACAGCTCCTCACTGACCGTGGGTTCCGGGCGGATATAATCCCCCTGCTCCGCGTCAGCGAGGTGCTGGGCAAAGCCGTCGTCGTAGAACTGGTGCAGCACCTGCTTCCAGGGCAGCTTGCCCTCCTCCACGTCGTCCAGCCGCTGCTCCATGTTGGCGGTGAACTTCAGATCCGCAATGTCGGAGAAGTACTTCTCCATCCAGGTGGTCACCGCCTTGCCCAGATTGGTGATCAGCAGGTACTTGCCCTCCTTCTTCACATACCGCCGATCCAGAATGGTGGACACCGTCGGCGCGTAGGTAGAGGGACGGCCGATGCCGTTTTCCTCCATGGCCCGGATCAGCGCCGCCTCGGTGTAGTGGGCGGGCGGTGTGGTGAAATGCTGGTCAGGTGCGAACTCCCGCAGCGCCAGAGGCTCTCCCTCCCGCAGCTCCGGCAGCACCGGCTCCTTCTCCTCCTTGTCGTCGTCATCCCGGCTCTCCTCATACACGGCGGTGTAGCCGGAAAACTTCAGCTTGCTGGCACTGGCACGGAAGCCGTGCTCTCCGGCGGCGATCTCCACCGCTACGCTGTCATAGACCGCGTTGGCCATCTGACTGGCCAGAAACCGGCTCCAGATCAGCCGGTAGAGCCGGTACTGCTCCGGCGTCAGATCGCCCCGGAGATTTTCCGGCGTCAGCGCCACATTGCTGGGGCGGATGGCCTCGTGGGCGTCCTGCGCGTTGGCCTTGGCCTTGTACTGGCGGGCGGCGGCAGGCACATAGCCTGCGCCGTAGCGGGTGGTGATAAAGTCCCGGGCATCCCGCTGCGCCTCGTCGCTGATCCGCAGCGAGTCGGTACGCATATAGGTGATCAGACCCACGGTACCCTCACCGGTGATGTCCACGCCCTCATACAGCTGCTGGGCGATGGCCATGGTGCGGCGGGGCGTCATGTTCAGCTTCCGGGACGCCTCCTGCTGCATGGTGGAGGTGGTGAACGGCGGCGAGGGGGAGCGGTTCTTGTCGCTCCGCTTCACCGACTTCACGGCAAAGGCCGCGCCGCGCAGCTCGTCCATGATGGCCTGCACGTCCGCCTGGGTCTGCGGCTCGTATTTCTTGCCGTTTTTGCCGTAATAACGCGCCTTAAAGGCCGCTTTTTCCCCGTTTTCCAGCAGTGCGTCCAGCGTCCAGTACTCCTGGGGCTCAAAGGCGGCGATCTCCTGATCCCGATCCGCCACCATCCGGGTGGCCACGCTCTGTACGCGCCCGGCGGACAGTCCCCGGCGGATCTTTTTCCACATCACCGGCGAGATCTGGTATCCCACCACCCGATCCAGCACCCGGCGCGCCTGCTGAGCGTCCACCAGCGCCTGATCGATGGCGCGGGGATGGGCGATGCTCTCCCCCACCACCTTGCGGGTGATCTCGTTGAAGGTGACCCGCTGGGTCTTGTCGTCCGGCAGATCCAGCAGATGCTTCAGATGCCAGGAGATGGCCTCGCCCTCACGATCCGGGTCGGTGGCGAGATAGACGGTGTCACTGGCGGCAGCCGCCTTTTTCAGCTCCCGGATCAGCTCCTCCTTGCCCCGTATCGGTTTATATTCAGGTTCAAAATCGTGTTCAATGTCCACGCCCAGCGTACTCTTGGGCAGGTCACGCAGATGACCCATACAGGCGGTCACCCGGTAATCCGGCCCCAGATACTTCCCGATGGTTTTCGCCTTGGCCGGGGACTCCACGATCACCAGATTCTTCTTGCTCATGTTTTTTATTTCCTCTTAGCTTCCTTCTTACTCTTGTTCCGGCAGCGCCACGCATCGCGTGAAGCTCCGTCCGCCGCCGGAAACGACCCAGCCGCTGATCTCCAGCAGCGTCAGCGCCGGCAGTACCCGCTGTATGGGCAATCCCGTCTCCTCCGCCAGCTCGTCACTCAGCCTGGGCGTGTCCGTCCGCAGTGCCCGCAGCACCGCCAGCTGCTCTTCCGGCAGCCCGGCCGCCTGTTCCGCCGTCAGGCACGGCAGTGTCTCCGCCGTCTCCTCCGGCTCCTGCGGCCGCTTTGTTTCTCTCTCCTCCGTTTTCGGCTCTCCCGCGCCCTTCGGCAACGGCGGCATAGGCGGCGCGGCGCGCCGCAGCTTGTGGGGATACCGTCCGGCATACTCCTCCAGCACGTCCCAGCCGCAGGTGACAAGCCCCGCGCCTTCACGGATCAGCTGGTGGCAGCCCGCGCTGTTGGGCGCGTCGATAGGGCCGGGCACGGCAAATACCTCCCTGCCCTGCTCCAGTGCATCGGCGGCAGTGATCAGTGCGCCGGAGCGCACCGGCGCCTCCACCACCACCGTGGCCACGCTCAGACCGCTGATGATCCGGTTGCGCACCGGAAAGTGCCACGCCGCAGGCTCCGTCCGCGGCGGATACTCCGACAGCAGCACGCCGGTGGCCGCCACATCCTCGTACAGCCGCCGGTTCTCCGCCGGATACACCACGTCCACACCGCCGCCCAGTACGGCGCAGGTAAAGCCGCCGAAGCGCAGCGCGCCCCGCATGGCCGCCGCGTCCGCACCCTTTGCCAGCCCGGACACCACCATACCGCCCTGCTGGGTCAGCTCATAGCCCAGCTTCTCGGCACAGCGGATGCCGTAGGGCGTACAGCCTCGGGTGCCCACCACAGCCACCGCCGCCTCCTCGTCAAAGAGGGGCATGGCGCCCTTGCCGTAGAGCAGCAGCGGCGGCTGATGGATGTTCCGCAGCCGGTCGGGATAGAGGGCATCCGCCATGGTGACAAGGAAAATGTCCTTACGGGCACACTCCGCCAGCACACGCTCCGCCCCGTCCAGCGACCGGTTCCGCAGCAGTGCGATCTGCTCCTCCTGCAAGCCCTCCACCTGCCGCAGCGCCGTCTCGTCGGCATAGTATATATCCTCCGGCGAGGAAAAATGCGCCATCAGCAGCGCTTTGCTGCCCTCCGTCAGATTCGGCAGCGTGGTGAGCCAGACCCAGTATTTCAGAGCAGCCATGCTCACACCTCCTGTTCCCTTCAGCGATAACTCTCCCACAGCAGCACCGCGGCGGCAATGGCCGCGTTCAGGGATTCGCAGCGCTCCGACATGGGGATCTTCAATGTTTTCCGGCACATGGCCAGCACCGTGCCGCTCAGTCCCTGTCCCTCGCTGCCGATGGCCACGGCGCAGCGCTCCAGCGAGACCTGCCGCACATCCTCCGTGTCCTCCCGCAGGGCGGTGCCGTACAGGGGCAGGCCGCTGCGTGCCAGCAGTCCGGGCAGCACCGCCGCCGGCAGACACCACACAGGGCGGCGGAACACCGCCCCCATGGAGGCACGCACCGTCTTGACGCTCCAGGGATCGGCACAGCCCTCCAGCAGCAGCAGTCCGTCAAAATCAAAGGCGTCCAGCGTCCGCAGGATGGTGCCCACATTGCCCGGATCCTGCACGCCGTCCAGCACCATGTAGCGCGTGCCGGGCAAGATCTCCGGCGGCGCCGTGTCCGGCATGGCGCAGGTGAACAGCGCCCCCTGGGGCGTTTTCATGGGCGAGATGGAGGACATCACGTCCTCCGGCACCTCCACCGTCCGCACCTCCGGCGGCAGCGGCGGCAGCGGCACACCGGCCGTCACGGCCACCTCCCGCACCGGCGCCCGCCATTTCACGGCCTCCGCCAGCAGCTTGGGGCTGTCGCACAAGAACACGCCCTGCTCCCGCCGGTATCCGGCGGAGGCAGCCAGCTTCTTCATATGTGCCAGCAGGGCATTGCCGCGGCTGGTGATCTTTTCCAAATCTGCCAGCTCCCCTCTCAATGGAATGGAAAGGCTGACCCGACAAGCCTTTGTCGGGTCAGCACAGCTTGTCAATCAAAGCCTCGCAGTGTTTCTATCCACGCCCCGTCGCAAAGCAGCGGGGCATTTGTTCCGTATCAATACAGCTTTGCGCCTGCCGGAATGTGGTCGTCCACCATCAGAAGATGGAGCTTTTCCGCGCCCTCCTCGTGGTGCACCGCACTGATCAGCATACCGCAGGAGTCGATACCCATCATGGGGCGGGGCGGGAGGTTCGTGATAGCGATGCAGGTCTTGCCCACCAGCTCCTCCGGCTCATAATAGTCGTGAATACCACTCAAAATGACCCGATCTACGCCGCTTCCGTCGTCCAAAACGAACTTTAAGAGCTTCTTGGACTTCTTCACGGCTTCGCATTCCTTGATCTTTACGGCACGGAAATCGCTCTTGGAGAAGGTGTCAAAATCCACGAAATCCTTGAACAGCGGCTCGATCTCCACCTTGGAGAAATCGATGGTCTCCGCTGCGGCAGCCGCGGCAGGAGCCGTCTCCGCAGAAGCCGCAGCCTCCTGGGAAACCTTCTTGTCAGCGTCCAGCGGCTTCATGGTGGGGAACAGGATCACGTCGCGGATGGAATCCGTGCCGCACAGCATCATAGCGCACCGGTCGATGCCGAAGCCCAGGCCGCCGGTGGGGGGCATACCGTATTCCAGCGCCATCACGAAATCATCGTCCATCATGTCGGCCTCTTCGTCGCCGTTGGCGCGCTTTTCGGCCTGCGCCTTGAAGCGCTCGTACTGGTCGATGGGGTCGTTCAGCTCAGAGAAGGCGTTGCCCATCTCGCAGCCGCAGATAAACATCTCGTAGCGCTCAGTCAGGTGGGGATCCACCGGGCTGCGCTTGGCCAGCGGACTGACCTCCACAGGGTACATGGTGATGAAGGTGGGCTGCACCAGCGTCTCCTCCACCTTCTGGTCAAAGGTCTCATACAGGGCGTTGCCCCAGGTGCGGGACACGCCGTCCATGTCCACGCCCACGCTCCTGGCCAGCTCCACAGCGGCGTCGTTGTCGCCCTCAATGGCCATAAAGTCAGCGCCGGTCACGTTCTTCACGGCGTCCGCCATGGTCACGCGCTGCCAGCTGGGGGTCAGGTCGATGTCATGACCCAGCCACTGCACATGGTAGCTGCCCAGGATCTCCTGCGCGGCGCCGGAGAGAATGCCCTCCAGAATGTCCATCATGCCGTCCAGATTGGTAAAAGCCTGATACAGCTCGCAGGTGGTGAACTCCGGGTTATGCTTGGTGTCCATGCCCTCGTTGCGGAAGATGCGTCCCACCTCGTATACCCGCTCCATGCCGCCTACGATCAGGCGCTTCAGGTGCAGCTCGGTGGCGATGCGCATATACATATCGATGTCCTGGGCGTTGTGGTGGGTGATGAAGGGGCGCGCGTTGGCGCCGCCTGCGATGGGGCTGAGCACCGGGGTCTCCACCTCCATGAAGCCCAGGTTGTCCAGATAGCGGCGCAGGAACGCCACGAACTTGCTGCGGATCTCGAAGTTCCGCTTGCTCTCCGGGTTCATGATCAGATCCACATAGCGCTGCCGATAGCGGATCTCCTTGTCGGTCAGGCCGTGGAACTTCTCCGGCAGGGGACGCAGGGACTTGCTCAGCAGCGTGATCTCATGGGCGCGGACGCTCATCTCGCCCCGCTGGGTGCGGAACACGTCGCCCACCACACCTACGATGTCGCCGATGTCGTACTTCTTGAAGCGGTTGTAGGTGTCCTCGTCCATCTCGTCCTTCCGGGCGTAGATCTGAATGCGGCCGGACTTGTCCTGCAGATCGCAGAAGGACACCTTGCCCATGCCGCGCTTGCTCATCAGTCGGCCTGCCACCCGTACCGTGGTGCCCTCCAGCGCATCAAAGCTGTCCTTGATGTCCTGGGCATGGTGGGTCACGTCGAATCTGGTAATGGTAAAGGGATCGCGTCCCTCCTCCTGCAAGGCCTTCAGCTTGTCACGGCGGATCTGCAGCAGCTCGCCCAGATCCTGCTGGTTGGTGTTGTTGTTCACATTGGTGTTTTGCTCTGCCATAACGGTCTCCTTATCTCATCAGCCCCCGATCGCTGATCGAGGGGGTCATCGTTCAATACTGTCCACACGGTAGTGGATGGCGCCATGGGGCGCTTCCACCGTCACTTCGTCGCCCGCCTTGTGACCCATCAGAGCCTTGCCGAAGGGGGAGTCCTCGCTGACCGCACGACTCATCACATCGGCCTCCTGAGAGCCAACGATCTTATAGGCGGGCAGCTGTTTTCGTGTATCCAGATTGGTCACCACGACCTTGCAGCCGATAGAGATCTTATCGGAATCCATCTCCGCCTCATCCACGATGACGGCGTGCAGCAGGATGTCCTCCAGCTCGGCGATACGGGAGTACAGCTTGCCCTGCTCGTTCTTGGCCTCGTCGTACTCGCTGTTTTCACTGAGGTCACCGAAGCCGCGGGCTTCCTTGATCAGCTCCGCCACCTCGTCGGCGCGGATCGTCTTGCTGTAGTCCAGTTCTTTCTTCAGCTCGTCATAGCGAGTCTGGCTCATCTTGAATTCTTTTGCCATGCTGCATATTCCTTTCTGTTGATCCTCAGAAAGCACCATCGGTCAATGGTACCTGCTATAGGGTATACTTATATTATAATACAATACGTTACGTTGCATTATAGTGAGTTTCCGCCCCCCTGTCAAGCGTTGGAGACGATTGTTTTTACGCAAATTTCCTCTTTTTTGATCTCTCCGCACTCATAGAGCACCGCCAGCAGCTGTTCCGGCTGCTCCCACGGCAGCAGATTCCCGCCCCGCCGCAGCTGATACGTCACCTGCTGATAGCGCTGGCAGTCCTCCCCCAGACAGATCTCCGCTCCCGCCGGCGCGCCGCCGAAGGATACCGTCACCGCCGGCGCCGCCCGGCTCCCTGTGCTCAAGCCGAACCGCTCCCGCAGCTCCCGCGCCAGTGCCGCGCCGCCGCTGTCCACCGCCAGCGTCAGATACCGCGCCTGCTGCGCCAGTACCATGGCCGCCTCCCGCACCGCCGGTGAGACCCAGGCCGCCCGCAGCGCCGCCGTCTGCCGCCGCAGATCCCCCTGCAAGGCCAGCAGCTGCGGCAGCACCGCCTGCCGCAGCCGGTGCACCTCCACCGGCAGCAGTCCATACCGCCCCGCCTCCGCCGCCAGCTGCCGGGGCAGCACGCACCGCACCGCGCCCCACTTCCGCAGCCGCCGCCATATCCGGCGCCGCCGCAGCGGCGCCAGCAGCCCCCGCTCCGGCACCGTGGCCGCCGCCAGCCAGATCCCCCCGATCCGCTGCCGCACCGCTTCGCCGCGGCGTCCCATCCGCACATAGCCATACATAGAAAGCACCTCTGGGGCAAGTCTATGCCCCAGAGGTTCTCTTTATCCGTTTGTCCTCACAATACCGGTCATCCGATGTACTGTCCGCCGCCCAGATAGTTCAGCGGATCCACCCACGAATCGCCCTCTTTGATGCCGAAGTGCAGATGGGGACCGGTGGAATTGCCGGTGTTGCCGGAATAGGCGATGACCTGTCCCTGACTCACCTGATCGCCCACCGATACCGTGTAGCTGCTCAGATGGCCATACAGCGTGGAATTGCCCTTGCCGTGGCTCACGATCACGCACTTGCCGTAGCCGCCGTTCCGGCTGGCCCAGGTGACAACGCCGCTCTTGGCGGCCACCACGGCGGTGCCCATGGGCGCGCCGATGTCCACGCCCTTGTGGTTGGTGCTGCCGATGCCGCCGGGGGACTGCCGCCCGCCGAACCGGGAGGTGATCCACCGGACGCTGCAGGGCCATATGTAGCCGCCGGTGGTACCGGCTACCTCTTCCACGCCCAGCTCACGCGCCTTGGCCTCCGCCGCGGCGATCAGGGCGTCCAGCGCTTCCTCCTCCGCCTTCACGGCGTCGTACTCCGCCTGCTTGCCCTCCTGGGTCTTGGTGTACTCCGCCAGCATCTTCATGCTCTCGGAGATCTGCCCCTCCAGCTCCTTCTTGGAGGCCGCCAGCTCGTCGTTCTGCTTCTGCAGCGCCACACGGTCTGCCGCCAGCTCATTCCGTACCTCCCGCAGCTTGTCGATCACCGCGCTGTTGTAGTTCATGATCTCGTTGATAAAGTCGATCCGGCTCACCAGATCGGAGAAGCTGCTGGCCTTGAACAGCACCGACCAGTAAGAGATCGTCCCCTGCTCCTCCTCCATCCGGATCTGCTTATGGAACAGCTCCGTCTGCCGCTTTTCCGTCTCCGCGTTGGCGGCGATACTGCGGGTAGTCACGTCGATCTGCTGCTCCAGCAGGTTGATCTCCTCCGTCAGCGCGGAATTGCGCTGATCCAGCAGGCTCTTCTGCTGCTGGGTGTTGGCCTTCTGCCCCTTGATCTTCTCCAGCTCCTGCTTGAGGTTGTCCATCTCCTCCCGCTTGCCGCTGATCTCCTTCTGGAGGTTTTCATACTCCTCCCGGATCGCAGCCGCGTCGGCGTTTTTCTTCTCCTCGTCCGCCTTCTTCTGCTCCTCGTCGGACTTGGTGTCCGCCGCGGGCGTCGTGTCGGTGGACGGTGTGGTGGTATCCGCCGCAGGCGTCGTCGTGTCAGCGCCGGGCGGCAGCAGACCGTAGACCGTCTGCCCCGGCAGCAGCGCCGCCGTCATCAGCAGCGCGCACAGCAGCGCCGCCGCTCTCTTTTTCATGCTTCCGCGTCTCATGCTCTGTCCTTTCTCCCGCCGCGCCGCAGCGCGTGGATCCGTTTATACCTTCAGGAAGCGGCGGATCGCCATCAGACTGCCGCCTACACCGATCACCACACCGGCTGCCGCGAAGCTCATCGCCACCGGCTTCCAGATGCTGATGAACGGCGTCACCTCCAGCAGCTGCATGGTGTCGGAGCTGCCGATACCGTTGGCCACCGCCTCATACAGCAGCCACTGCAGCCCGAAGGCCACCACCGCGCCGCACAGCCCCAGCAGCAGCCCCTCAAACACGAAAGGCCAGCGGATAAAGCTGTCCGTGGCACCCACCATCTTCATGATGGCGATCTCATCCCGCCGGTCGAAGGTGGTCAGCTTGATGGTGTTGGAGATGATGAACAGCGATACCATCAGCAGCACGGCGATCAGCGCCACGCTGATCACCCCGGCCACATTGCGCACGGCGATAAAGCCGTTGGAGATGGTCTGGTCGGCACGCACGTCGCCGATCCCCTTCACATTCTCCACCGCCGTCTTGGTGGCGGCCATCTGATCCGGATCGGTCAGATGGATCACATACCGGTGCCGGAACACGCTGGCATCCAGATTGCTGTACAGGTCGTCCTCGTCATACTGCGCCACATAGGCGTCTCTGGCCTCTTCCCGGGAGACGAAGGTGCAGTCCGCCACATTGTCCACCTTTTCCAGCTGGCTCTGCAGCGCCTTGGCCGCCGTCTCAGAGAGATCCTCGTCCACAAACGCCACCATGGCGTTCTCCCGCTGCAGATCCTTCAGGTTCTCGTTGGCGTTGTAGGCCACCAGCGAAAAGGTGCCCATGATCAGCAGACACGCCACCGTGATGCTCACCGCCGCAAAGGACATGAACCCATGGGAGAACATACTGCGGGCGCCCTCACGGAAGAAGTAACCGAAATTTTTCATTGCTGCGCCACCCCCTCATAGGTACCGGTGGCGTCGCCCACCACCCGGCCGCTGTCCAGATAGATGACCCGCTTGTTGAAGTGGTTCACCAGTCCCCGCTCATGGGTCACCACGATCACCGTGGTGCCCAGCGCGTTGATGCGCTCCAGCAGCGTCATGATCTCCAGAGAGCGCGCCGGATCCAGATTGCCGGTGGGCTCGTCGGCCACGATGGTGCTGGGGTTGTTCACCAGCGCCCGCGCCACGGACACCCGCTGCTGCTCGCCGCCGCTGAGCTCGTCGGGATAGTTCTTCTCTTTCCCGCTCAGCCCCACCAGCTCCAGCACATAGGGAATGCGGCTGCGGATCTCCCGGGGAGACGCGCCCACCGCCCGCATGGCCAGCGCCAGATTGTCATACACCGTCCGGCTCTCGATCAGCCGGAAGTCCTGAAAGATCACGCCGATGGTGCGGCGCATCAGGGGGATCTGCTTTTCCTTGATGCGGCTCATGGAAAAGCCGTTGACCATCACCCGCCCGCCGGTGGGAACAACCTCGCCGGTCAGCAGCTTGATGATGGTGGACTTTCCGCTGCCGGAAGGCCCCACCAGAAATACAAATTCCCCGTCCTCTATCTGAAATGAGATGCCCTGCACCGCCTTTGTGCCGTTCTCGTAGGTCTTTTCCGCGTCCTTTAACCGAATCATGGCAGCTACCTCAAATTCTCTCAAAATGCAACATCTTGTGGCCGCAATCGACCATCTATTACATTATATATAAGTCCTTGGCAAATGGCAACAGGAAAGATATGAAAATTCTTTGAATTCAGCCGTGCAGCTGCCGCCATGTATAAGACGTTCGCCGCCGTCAAAAGGTTCCCGTTTCCCCGCAAAAAACACGAAAAGCGGCACGCCCGCAGGCGTCCGCTTTTCGTGCTATGAATGGGGGGATCACTGTGCCGCGCCGCGGCACAGCTGTAAGCTGTGAAAAAATGGTTACTCCTCTACCACCGTGTACCAGTCGCCGTTCTGCACGACCGTATAGCCCTCGGGAACGATGATCTCGCCCTCACCGACATTGGCGTTGGACGGGTCGAACTGATAGAAGCTGCCGCCCTTGACAGTAATGGTAGAGCCGCTGCCATCCTTGCAGTTCAGCGTCCACTGGGGGGTCACACTCTTGAATGTGCCGCCCGTAATCTCAACAGCAGCACCCTTATCGGCGTAAATCAGCTCAAACTGATTGTCGTCATCCGGAGTCCCGCTATTCACGTAGTTGCCGCCGGTAATGAGGACAGTACCATGACTGCTTCCATTCCAATTGCCGGTCGCCCAAACCGCTATTGCAATCTTCTCAGTCGGCTCATACTGTGCGTTAATGTTGGCATTGACCGTCGTGGTGCCGCCAGCAACGTTTACAACACCCCACTTGCTGCTTACCTGGAAATTGCCGGTCACTTCATGAGTGCCGCTCAGATACTCAACACGGTTCAGATTTGTCGCAGAATCCTTATCATAGGTACTGTCAAAGCTGTCAGATTCCACCTCAGCCTGCGTGGCGTACAGTTCAACACCGACCCATGCAATCGCAGGAGCCCGTGTGCCGGTCTTGTGGTTGGCTTCGTTGCCGACCGTAGTAGGCATATAAATGACCATGGCCAACGGCTTGGATTCCTGACCCGGCTCCAGCACCTTCGTCTCTCCGTCATTCAGATAGAAGCCTTCGTTAAAGTCTCTCTCAACCCCGGCAATCGCAGCCTGTGCCGCTTCGCGGTTTGCGAAGACGGTCTCAGTCTCTACGCCGCCGACCTTCAGATAATCACCGAGGAAAAACCGCTTGCCTTCCACATTTGTACCGCTGGACTGATAGTAATTATGAGCCACACCCACAGAATACTTCAGTGCCAGACTGCCGGCATTAACAGCCTTCAGATAAACAATATCCGTAAAGCCCGGCTCCCAAAGTGCATTTTCGGTAAACAGCTTCGTTGTGGAAGTAACCTGTTCCCAAGTCGTCAGATCCTTGCTGTACCACAGCTCCACATCCAGATTGCCGGACTGGATGGTGTTGACGCCGCTGGTC
>CAKTMQ010000023.1 GCA_934573945.1 uncultured Oscillospiraceae bacterium
CCGATGGAGATGCCCACGCCGGGCAGCTGTTTGTCGGTGTAGTACTCCGCCAGGTTGTCGTACCGTCCGCCGGAGCAGACGGAGCCGATCTCCGGGTGATCCAGCAGCGTGGTCTCGTACACCGTGCCGGTGTAGTAATCCAAGCCACGGGCGATGGTCAGATCCACGGCGAAGTGATCCTCCGGCACGCCGAAGGAGTCTAAGTACTTGACCACGGTCTTGATCTGTGCCAGACCTTCGTCGAACACCTCGTTTCGACCGGCATAGCCTTCCAGCGCGGCGATGACCTCTGCGTTGCTGCCGGTGATGGCGATGAACTTCAGGATCTCCGATGCCTGCGCGTCGGAAAGTCCCACGTCCTCCGTCAGCAGCGTCCGCACCTTTTCAGCGCCGATCTTGTCCAGCTTGTCCACGGTGCGCATGATGTCGCCGGAGCGCTCCGTCAGACCCTGCATGGCGTAGAAGCCGTTGAGGATGCGGCGGTTGTTGACACGGATCTGGAACCGCTGCAGTCCCAGTTCGGTAAAGGTCTGGTAGATGATGGCGGGGATCTCCGCCTCATTGGTGATGTCCAGCTTGCCGTCACCGATGACGTCTATGTCGGCCTGATAGAACTCCCGGAACCGACCACGCTGCGCCCGCTCGCCGCGATAGACCTTGCCGATCTGGTAGCGGCGGAAGGGGAAGGACAGCTCGTTGTAGTGCAGCGCCACGTACTTGGCCAGCGGCACGGTCAGGTCAAACCGCAGGGACAGGTCGGCGTCGCCTTTCTGGAAGCGGTAGATCTGCTTTTCCGTCTCGCCGCCGCCCTTGGCCAGCAGTACCTCACTGGCCTCGATCAGCGGCGTGTCCAGCGGCGTGAAGCCGTAGAGGGCGTAGGTCTTGCGGAGGATCTCCATCATCCGCTCCATCTGCTGCTGCGGCTGGGGCAGCAGCTCCATAAACCCCGACAGCGTGCGGGGTGTCATCTTAGCCATGGTCGTTCTCTCCTTCGTTTTCTGTGGTATCCCCGTTGGCGGTGTCCTGGGCTGCGCCGGTCTCTGCCGGCTCGTCGTAAACGTCCAGCGTGTCGATCAGACCGTGGAAGGTGCGCTCCACCGGCAGGGCGTTGACCTTGTCGCCGTCCTCGGACGCGGCCAGATCGTTCACCACCTCCTGCCAGAAGCGGTCGGCTGCCTCTCCCTTGCGCTTGCCCAGCTGATAGCCCAGCACCGTCAGCCCGGCGGCCATAACGGCCAGCAGCAGACCCAGCCGGGGCAGCAGGCAGATGAGTACGGAGCCGATCAGCAGGCCGGTGAAAGCGCCGATCTCCCGGTACTGTCCGCCCACCTTGCGGTAGACGAACTTTTTCTCCCGCAGACGCCGGACGTGTCCCAGCTCCAGAAAGCTCACCACGATCCGCAGCACGCAGAGGATGCAGATGGGCACCATGTAGTTGTAGAGGTTTTCCAGCAGCCATTGTAAAGCTCTTTGTATCATGCAGCCTCCTTGTCAGCGTCAGGCGGTAAAGGGCTTGGTCTTGGGATTGACGATGTCGCGCCAGTCCAGATCGCCCCGTGCCAGACCCAGTACCAGCATCTCGGCGCAGGCCAGGTTGGTGGCAATGGGGATATTGTTCTTGTCGCACAGCTTGGCGATATACAGAATGTCCTCGTGGGTGTGGCGTTGGTTGGGATCGTCAAAGCACAGCACCAGGTCGATCTCGTTGTAGGCGATGCGGGCGGCGATCTGCTGGCCGCCGCCGTTGATGAAGGCCAAAAACCGGTGCACCTTCAGGCCGGTGGCCTCCTGTACCTGCTTACCGGTGTTGGCGGTGGCGCACAGGGTGTGCTGCGCCAGAATGCCGCAGTAGGCGGTGCAGAACTGCACCATCAGCTCTTTCCGGTTATCGTGGGCGATCAGGGCAATATTCATAGTCTGTTTACTCCTTATCGTATCGTTTCACCACCGGGAGCAGCGCATCAGGGGGACGCGTGCACCGGTCATGCGTTTGGCAATGTTTTCGTAGGCGCGCTGGGCAAAATAGTTGATCTCCCGTAAGGGGATGCCCCGGTTCAGCGCCAGCGGCAGATCGCTGTCCTCGGGGATGACGCCCAGCAGGGGCAGCCCTGCCGTGTCCATGGCGTCGTCGATGGTGGTGTGCAGTGCCCGGAGGGCTTTTTTCTGCACCCGGTTCACGGCCAGATGTACCCGCCCGGCGGGAAACTGCCGCAGCTCGGTGACGGTGCGCTGGGCATCCCGCAGCGCGGCTGGATCGGTGGTGGTCACCACCACCACGTTGTCGGCAATGCCGGTGGCCAGTGCGAAGCCCTCGCCCAGCCCTGCCGGCGCGTCGATCAGGCAGTAGTCGTACCGCTCCCGGATGGCCTGTGCCAGCTGGGACATGGCCTGGGGGGAGAAGCTGGTCTCCCGGGGCGCCAGCGGCGCACACAGCAGCGAAAGCTTCGGGTATTTCCGGTGCCGGACGGCGGCCTCCTCCAGCGTGCACCGTTCTTCCAGCACATCGGAGAAATCCATGGCGGCGCAGTCGGACATCCCCAGCGCCAGATCCAGGTTGCGCAGGGTGATGTCGCAGTCCAGCGCCAGCGTCTCGTAGCCCATGTTGGCCAGCGCCAGCGAGACGCAGGCGGTAAAGGAGGTCTTTCCGGTGCCGCCTTTTCCGGAGACGACGGCAATGATCTTTCCCATATCGGCGGTTCTCCTTCCGGTGGTGGTTACTGCAGCGGGGCTTTCTTGATCCTTGCCCAGCTGCGGGGGAATTGGGGCGGGGTGTCCTTCACCTTGCGGATCACCACCACCCGGTGCTTCACGTCGGAGCAGGGCACGGCGTAGTCCCGTATGGTTTCGATCCGGCCGCCCAGCTGTCCGATGGCGCCCCGGGCGTTGTCCAGCTCCACGTCACAGTCCACAGACTTCATAGCCAGAAAGCAGCCACCCTTTTTGACCAGCGGCAGCGCCAGCTCACACAGCAGCGGCAGCGCCGCCACGGCGCGGGAGGCGGCAATGTCGTACTGCTGCCGGTGGGCGGCGGCAAACTCCTCCGCCCGGGCGTGGACGCAGTCCACATTGTCCAGTCCCATCCCGTCACAGGTCTCCCGCAGCCAGTCGATGCGCTTGCCCAGACTGTCCAGCAGCGTCAGGCGCATATCCGGCTCCAGAATCCGCAGCACCATGCCGGGGAATCCGGCGCCGGTGCCCACATCGATGACGGTCTTGCCCCGGAAGGCCGTAACGGACAGCAGCGCCGCGCAGTCCAGCAGGTGCAGCGTGGCCACCGCCCGGGGGTCGGTGATGGCGGTCAGGTTCATCACCTGGTTTTTTTCCAGCAGCCGCGCCGCGAAATCCAGCAGCTGGGGCACGGCGGAGCAGGGGAGACCCAGCTCTGCCAGTCCTTGTCGTACCGTGGCTTCCATCACTGCTTGTCCTTCAGCAGGTCGCGGATCTCGGTGAGCAGCTCCTCGGTGGTGGGTTTGGGATCCTCCTCCGGCTCTTCCGGCTTTTTGTGCAGCCGGTTGATGGTTTTGACCATCAGGAAGATGACGAACGCCACCAGCACGAAGTCGATGATGGAGGACAGGAACGTGCCGATGCCCAGCGTCACGGCGGCGGTGACGGTCTCACCGGCCTCGTCCAGCACCTCGGGCTTGAGCACGAGGTTCAGTTTGCTCAGATCAACGCCGCCGATCAAAAGACCGATCACCGGCATGAACACATCGTTGACCAGCGAGGTGGTGATCTTGCCGAAAGCACCGCCTAAAATCACGCCGATGGCCATGTCCAGCACATTGCCGCGCATGGCGAATTCCTTGAATTCACGGATAAACTTTTTCATGAGTCATCCCTCCACAGGGTCGATAAATGTAAATAAATGGCAAATACTCAATGACTGGGCGTCAGCACGGCCTTGCCGCCCATGTAGGGCTGCAGCGCCTTGGGCACCAGCACGGAGCCGTCCGCCTGCAGGTTGTTTTCCAGCAGGGCGATAAGCATACGGGGCGGCGCCACCACGGTGTTGTTCAGGGTGTGGCACAGCTGCATTTTGCCGTCGGCATCCTTGTAGCGGATCTTCAGGCGGCGCGCCTGCGCGTCGCCCAGATTGGAGCAGGAGCACACCTCAAAGTATTTCTGCTGCCGGGGAGACCAGGCCTCGATGTCGCAGGACTTGCACTTCAGGTCAGCCAGATCGCCGGAGCAGCACTCCAGCTGCCGCACGGGAATATCCAGCGAGCGGAACAGCTCCACGCTGTAGCGCCACATCTTTTCATACCATGCCTTGGAGTCCTCGGGCTTGCAGACCACGATCATCTCCTGCTTTTCAAACTGGTGGATGCGGTACACGCCCCGCTCCTCGATGCCGTGGGCGCCCTTCTCCTTGCGGAAGCAGGGGGAGTAGGATGTCAAGGTCTGGGGCAGCTTGCCCTCCGGCAGGATCTGGTCAATAAATTTGCCGATCATGGAATGCTCGCTGGTGCCGATCAGATACAGATCCTCGCCCTCGATCTTATACATCATGGCGTCCATATCGGTCTGGCTCATGACGCCCTCCACCACGTTGCCGTGGATCATGAAGGGGGGGATGCAGTAGGTGAAGCCCTTGTCGATCATGAAATCCCGGGCATAGGCCAGCACCGCCTCGTGCAGCCGGGCGATGTCGCCCAGCAGGTAGTAGAAGCCGCTGCCGGATACGCGGGCGGCGGCGTCCAGATCAATGCCGTCAAAACGCTCCATGATGTCGGTGTGATAGGGCACCTCAAAGGCGGGCGTCACCGGCTCGCCGAAGCGCTCCACCTCCACGTTGCAGCTGTCGTCCGGGCCGATGGGCACGCTCTCGTCGATGATCTGGGGGATCACCAGCATGATCCGGTTCAGCGCTGTCTCCGCCTGCTCCTTCTGCTGCTCCAGCTGTGCCATCCGGTCGGCGTCCGACTTGACGGCGGCGTTGTTGGCGTCGATCTGCGCCTGGATCTCCGCCTTTTCCGCCTCGTCGGCGCATTTCTTCAGCCGCCCGAACAGGGGGCCATTGGCCTTGGACAGCTTGTTGCGCTCCGCTTTCAGCGCCTCTACCTCGTTGATGGCCTGACGGCGCTGGGCGTCCAGCGCGATGGCCTCGTCCACCAGCGGCAGCTTGGCGTTCTGGAACTTCTTGCGGATGTTCTCTTTCACAATGTCGGGGTTTTCCCGTACAAACTTTATATCCAGCATATCTGCTACCTCTCTTTTTGTTGTGGGTGCGTTCCGGAGGGGAACGCACCATGGTGCCATTGTTTCACATGAAACAACGGTTTATTTCTGCCGAAGGGTGTGGAGTGCGTCCAGCAGGGCGTTGAGATCGTCCACACCGTAATACTCCAGCTCGATGCGTCCCTTCTTCCGACCGGTGACGATCCGGCAGGGACGACCCAGCCGGTCTGTCAGCTCCCGGGCGGCCTCAGCGGCGTAGTCCACACCACCGGCGTTTTTCTCAGCCTTTTCCACTTTTTCGGCGGTCAGTTTTTTTACCAGCAGCTCCGTCTGCCGCACGGACAGGTCGTCCTTGATGACGGCGGCAGCGGCTTTTTTCTGCAGCTCCGGCGTCAGCGGTACCAGTGCCCGGGCATGACCGCCTGTGAGCTTGCCGGTCTCCACCAGCTGCCGCACGTCGCTGCTCAGATGCAGCAGACGCAGGGCGTTGGCCACGGCGGGACGGGACTTGCCTACCCGCTGCGCCGTCTCCTCCTGAGTCATGCCGTACTGCTCCATCAGCACCCGGTAGCCCTCGGCTTCCTCCATGGGATTGAGATCCTCACGCTGGAGGTTTTCAATCATGGCCAGCTCCATGGCCTTCCGGTCGTCCGCCTCGATCACCACCACCGGTACCTGGGTCAGTCCGGCCATCCGGGCGGCGCGCCAGCGACGCTCACCGGCGATAATCTGATAATAGCCGGATTGGAGCTTGCGCACCGTCAGCGGCTGGATGATGCCATGCTGCCGGATGGAGTCCGCCAGATCGGACAGCGCTTCCGGGTCAAATTGCTTGCGGGGCTGTGCGGCGCAGCTTTCCACTTGGGAAATGGGGAGGAACAGGCTGCTTTTGACATCCTGCTCACAGGTGAAGTTGTCGCCCATCAGCGCATCCAGACCCTTGCCCAGACCCTTTTTGTTTGCCATCTTCCTTGCTCCTTTCAAACGGGATATGTAGCGCCGTCAGGCGTTTTTCTTCAAAAACTCCGCTGCCAGTGCCGCATAGGCTTCCGCGCCCCGGCAGAAACGGTCGTAGCTGCAGATGGGCTTGCCGTGGCTGGGCGCTTCGCTGAGCCGGACATTGCGGGGAATGACGGTGGCGTAGACCTTGCCGGGGAAGAAGCGCTTGACCTCCTGCGCCACCTGAATGTTCAGGTTGGTGCGGCCGTCGAACATGGTCAGCAGCACGCCTTCGATCTGCAGATCGGGGTTCATGCTCCGCCGCACCAGCCGCACGGTGTTCATCAGATCGCTCAAGCCCTCCAGAGCAAAGTACTCACCCTGCACAGGCACCAGCAAAGAATTGGCGGCGCACAGCGCGTTGAGGGTCAGCAGCTCCAGCGAGGGAGGGCAGTCAATAAATATGTAGTCGTACTGCGCCGAGACCCGGCTGAGCGCACGCTTGAGCAGGAACTGCCGGTCGTCCAGATTGATCATCTCCACGCCGCCGCCGGCCAGCGCTTTGCTGCTGGGCAGTACGTCGCCATAGGGTGTGTGGATGATGGCCTTCTCCGTATCCACCTCGTTGATGACCACGTCGTAGACGCCGTTGGACACGGTTTTGTCCACGCCCATGCCGGAGGTAGCGTTGGCCTGGGGGTCGAAGTCGCACAGCAGCACCTTCTTGCCCAGCTGCGCCAGGGCAGCGGCCAGATTCACGCAGGTGGTGGTCTTGCCCACGCCGCCCTTCTGATTCACGATTGCAACGATCTTTGCCACGGTATCAATCCTCGCTCTTTTCAACTGTAATAGAGATAGTATACCACAAAACAGGTAGGTTTCAACACTTTTTTCACGCCAGCGGCGGTTTTTTGCACGAATTGTAAGAGCGTTTCACGTGAAACATCCTATACACAGGGAAAGGGAGCGTGTTTCACGTGAAACACACTCCCTCTATCCGATTTAGAACAGGATCATGCCGTCCAGCGGCGGCAGCGTCAGATGTAATGTGCCGCCCTGTACCCAGAACCTCTGCAGGCTTACGCCGTCTGTGGCAAGGCCGTCCGGCCAGGGAAGGGCCAGCTCATAGGGTTGATCGCCTGCGTTGAGCAGGGTGTAGGTGGTCTCGCCGTTCAGCGTGCGGCGGAAGATCAGCACGCCGCCCTCCGCCGTCAGATAGGTGAGATCACCGCCGCGCAGGGAGGGGCGGCTCTGCCGCAGGGCGCCCAGTGTCCGGTACAGGGACACCAGCCCGGTGTCCGCCTTGCCCCAGGGGTAGGTGCGGCGGTTCAAAGGATCCTCGAAGCCCTCCACACCGGCCTCATCTCCATAGTAGATGGTGGGGGAGCCGGGGAAGGTGTACAGCAGCAGCACTGCCAGCTTCAGCCGTGCCGCCGCCAGCGCACGCTGGGCGGGGGAGAGGCGAAAGTCCCGCCGCGCCTCCTTTGTCTCCGGCGTCTGGGCGGCGCCCAGCAGCGTCAGAATGCGGGGGGTATCGTGGGTGCCCAGAATATTCAGCCCGCCGTAGAAGGCGGCGGGGGGATAGTTCTCCCGCAGCTCCTCCATGGTGTCCCGGAAGGCCGCCGCGCTGCCGCCCCGGAGATAATCCAGCAGGGCAGTCCGCAGGGGATAGTTCATCAGACCGTGGGTCTCCCGCCCCAGCAGATACCGCCGCCGCCGGGAGTAGGCGATCTTGTTGCTGCCGTCCTCCCACACCTCGCCCAGCAGATAGGCGTCGGGGGATTCCTCCTCCATCACCTGACGGATCTGGGCGATAAAGTCGTCAGGCAGCTCGTCGGCCACATCCAGCCGCCAGCCGGAGACGCCGCAGCGCAGCCAGTGACGGATCACGCTGTCCTGCCCCTGTATGATGAACTCCCGGTAGGCCGGTGCGTTCTCGTTGACGGCGGGCAGTGTGTCAATGCCCCACCAGGCGTCATATTTGTCCGGCCAGTGCTGGAAGCAAAACCAGTCGGCATAGGGAGAGTCCTTGCTCTGGTAAGCGCCCAGCGTGCGGAAAAAGCCGTGACGGTTGAAGTAGCGGCTGTCGTCGCCGGTGTGGTTGAACACGCCGTCCAGCATCACACGGATACCCCGCTTGGCGGCCTCAGCGCACAGCGTCCGCAGATCCTCCTCCGTGCCCAGCATGGGGTCGACCAGCATATAATCCGCCGTGTCGTAGCGGTGGTTGCTGGCGGCGTAGAAGATGGGGTTGAGATACAGGGTGGTGACGGACAGGCTCCGGAGATAGTCCAGCTTGGAACAGATACCCGCCAGACTGCCGCCGAAGAAGTCGCTGCTCCAGCGCCCGGTAAGAGGATCAGCGCCGATAGCCGGCAGCTCGTCCCAGCTCTCGTGAACGGTGCGCTGTCCCAGCAGACCCCGGGGCTCCGGCTTGCGGAGACGGCAGAAACGGTCTGGGAAAATCTGGTACGTCACGCCTTCGCCGAACCAGCCGGGCGTGGGGGTGTCCTCATAGACCGTCAGCTGCCAGGGACGGCAGTCCTCCCGCCGCCGGTGCCAGCCGTCACGCCCCAGAAAGCGGCAGCTGCCATCCCGGCAGGTGAAACGGAAGGAGTACCATACCAGCTCCGGCGCGGCGGGAGCGGCGTAGACACCGGAAAATCCGCCGTCACAGGCAGGCAGTGCCGTCTCCTCCTGCCGGTCGGCAAACTCCTGAAAGGTCAGCAGCGCACAGGCGGCAAAGGGTTCCTCCGGCGTCAGGGTAAAAGTGACCCCGGCACCGCAGGTAACGGCGCCGAAGGGGGATTTATGGTGTATATCACGGGAATCAAAAACAGACATAGGCAAATTCTCTTCCTGTTGTTGGAATAGCGGTCATTTGATCAGGGCGTTCTCGCCGGTCACGCCGCCGCCGGCCAGCCGGTCGGCAAAATAGGCGTTGATAACCTCCACCGCTGTGGAGGCCAGTGCCGCACCGGCGCCGCCCTTTTCAATGACGATGGCCACGGCGATCTCCGGATCCTCATAGGGTGCGTAGGCCACGAACACGCCGTTGGCGATCTCGGTGCCCACCTGTGCCGAACCGGTCTTGGCACCGGCGGAGACCAGACAGTTGCTGAAAGCGCCGGCCAGAGAGCCGGTGGTCAGGTCGTGCATACCCTCGGTGACGGCACGGAGCGTGGATTCGGACATCTCCACCGTATTCTCCGGCGGTTCATCGTAGACGTAGAGCAGGCGGCTGTTATCGTAGCTCTTCACGCTCTTGAGCAGGTGTGCCTGGTAGTGCTCACCGCCGCCCACCAGCGTGGCGATGTAGTTGGCCAGCTGCAGCGGGGTGAACAGGTTGTAGGACTGGCCGATGGCGGCGGTCAGTACCTGACCCTCCGTCCACTCCAGATCATGGGCGTCGGCGTATTCCGGCGAGGCCACGGCACCCTTGCTGTCGCCGATCTCGATGCCGGTGGAGCGTCCCAGACCGAACTGGTCAGCGTAATCGTCAATGGTCTCGATGCCGGTCAGACGGCCGACCTCATAGAAAAAATAGTTGCAGGACACGGTGATGGCCTGGCTTACGTTCACCCGCTGGTGGGTATAGCCCAGCGGCCACACCCAGCACCAGGGCTGGGGATATTCGTAAAAGGTGTACACACCCTTATCCAGAATGGTGGAGGAGGGGGTGATGATGCCGGATTCCAGCGCTGCCACCGCTGTCACCATCTTGAAGGTGGAGCCGGGGGCATAGGTGCCGTTGACGGCACGGTTGAACATAGGCAGCCGTTCGTCGGCAAGGAGGTCGTTGTAATCCTGTCCGAAGGTGGACAGATCAAAGGAGGGATAGGAAGCCAGCGCCAGTACCTCACCGGTGCCCACCTTTACCACGGCGGCGGCGCCGCCCCGCTGGTCGCTGTCCTTGTCGATCATGCTCTCAATGGTCTTGGCCAGCGCCTCCTCCGTGGCGGCCTGCAGATCCAGATCCAGCGTCACCGCCACGGTTCCGCCGGGCTTGGGCTCGGAGACGTACATCTCACCGGTGATCTTCCCCTTGTCGTCGGTGGTGATCAGCCGCGTGCCGTCCTGCCCGTGGAGCCAGTCCTCAAAGGCGCGCTCCACGCCGCTTTCACCCACCAGCGCATCCATGGAGTAGCCCTTGTCCCGGTACTCCGGCCAGTCCTCGGCGTAGATGCGGGTGATCCGCCCCAGAATGTGGGCGGCATAGGTGGTGTTGTACTGGCGCATGGAGGCCTGTCCCGTGGTCACACCGGCGAAATCGCCGTCGGTGATCTGGGAGATCAGCTGGGTGGACACATCCTCGGCAAACACATAGCTGCTGCGGCTGGACAGCTCGTAGCGCACGCCGGCGATGAGCCGGGCCTGGGCATCGGTATAGGCCGCGTCGATGTGGAACAGCTCCCGCAGCTGCGCCAGCAGCTCGGCGGGCATCAGTCCGCTGTCCAGCTTGTTGTTTTCCAGAAAGGTGGAAAAAGTGTCCTCCCGCCGGGAGGCCAGATAGAGATAGGGGGTGGACTGGGAGATAGGCAGCGTGTCCACCCAGACGGTGTCCGTCTCCTGACACAGCCGGAGCAGCCGCCAGATGGCGTCGTTGAGGGACTGGTCGTCGGTGAAGTTCTTTTTGCTGAAGGTCAGCGTGTAGGCCAGACGGTTGGACACCAGCACCTTGCCGTTGCGGTCGGTGATGATGCCGCGGCTGGCCTCCACCGACTCCCACGTAGCGTTGGAGGCGATGGATTTGGCGCGGTTCTCGCTGCCGTGAATGATCTGGGCGTCGTAGAGCGCCCCGAGAAACAGCAGCATGGTGAGCGCCACCGCCACCACCAGTACAGACAGACGGGTGCGGGCGGGGTGCGGATTTTTCATCATAAAAGGACGCTCCTTTCAGGCGGGATCAGGGGGCGTTCACCGTCCGGCAAACCGACGGTGGACACGGGAAAAGGCCAGATGGATCAGGATCGTCACCGGCAGGGAGACCAGCACCTCCCGCACCAGCAGCCACAGCGCCGCCGACAGCGGCGTACCGCGCGACATGGAGAAAGCCATGGCGTTGAGCAGTCCCGTCAGCGTCAGCGCGGCGGTGGATACCGCCAGCGAGCACACGGCGCCGGGCATGATGAGATGCCGTGCCGCCAGTCCGGCCACAATGGCCGACAGCAGCAGCGCCGCGGTGTAAAAGCAGGGAAAGGCGCCGGTGAAGAGGGCGTCGCACACCAGCCCCAATACGATGGCGAACACCGGCCCCTCCCGCTTTCCCTCAAAGGAGGCGGCGATGGCTGCCAGCGCGGGCAGAAGAAAGGGGTGCACGCCCCAGATCCGCAGATGGGGCAGCACCAGCTGCTGCACCAACAGGAACAGCAGCGTCCAGAGGCTGTAGAACAGCCACTTGAGTGTCAGCAGTCGTCGGGTCATGGCGTCACTCCACGATGTCGAAGCCGGTGATGAGGAACAGCTGCGTCAGGCCGTTGATGTCGGCCTTGGGTGTCACCACGGCGTACTGAGTCAGTCCGGCCACGTCGGTGCGCAGCTCCTCCACCGAGCCGATCACCAGCCCGGAGGGATAGTACCCGCCCAGTCCCGATGTCACCACCAGATCGCCGCTGATCAGGCTCTCCGGGTCAGACAGGTAGGTCAGCGCCAGCTGTCCCTGGCTCATCAGCCCCAGCTGTCCCACGGCCACCGCCACCTGCTCGGTGCGGAATACCTGTGCGCCGATGGAGCTGGTGGTGTCCAGCACCGTCGTCACGGTGCACCAGTTCAGTCCCGCGTCGGTGACCACGCCCACCAGATCGCCGGAGGCGTCGATGGCGCAGTTGCCGATGGCCACACCGGCGGAGGTGCCCTTGCTGAGAGTGATGGTGCTGGACCAGTTCGTCACCGATCGCTCCGTTACCCGCGCCGAGACCGTCTGCAGATCCCGCCGCTGGCTCTGCAGATCCAGCAGCTCCCGCAGACGGCTGTTTTCCTCGCTGTCCTTCTGCGCCTGCCGCAGCTGCCGCTCCAGATCGGCCACCTGGGCGCGCAGAGTATCGTTTTCCGCCTGAAGAGCGGCCACATTGTCAAAATGATCGCCGATGCCCTGTATCCATCCGGTCACGGCGGAGCCCGCCGAGCGGAAGGGAGAGGCGATCACACCGGCGGCGTTGCGCAGAAAGGGCGTGCCGGAGCTGACGGCGGAGATGATGCACAGCGTCACCACTACCACCGCCACACCGGCCAGCAGCCATATGCCGTTTTTGGAAAAAAATCGTTTCATACACGTTGTGTCCTTTTCCTGCCGTGTCCGTCACAGCAGCGTTACGCCGAAGTCCGCCAGCATCCGGCTCAGCAGCAGCACCGGCAGTCCCATGACGTTGAAGAAATCACCGTCGATCCGCTCCACCAGCAGGGAGCCGAGCCCCTGCACACCGTAAGCACCGGCCTTGTCCATCGGCTCGCCGCTGCGGATATAGGCGGTCAGCTCCCGGGTGTCGGCCTCCCGGAACCAGACCCGGGTGGTCTGGGAGCGGGTCATGACCTGTCCGTCCTGCCGCACCGTCACGCCGGTGCACACGGTGTGCTGCCGCCCCTGCAGGGCGGAGAGCATCCGCAGCGCATCCGCCTCGTCCCGGGGCTTGCCCAGCCGCTTGCCGTCCAGAAACACCATGGTGTCGGCGGTGATAACGATGTCACCGGGCTGTGTCTGCACCGCGTCGGACTTCCGGCGGGAGATGCGGCACACCGTCTCCTCCGGCGTCAGACCGTCGGGGCAGGATTCATCCACCTGCGGCACGGAGACCACAAAATCCCGGATCCCGATCCGCCCCAGCAGCTCCTGCCGCCGGGGTGAGCCGGAGGCCAATACGATCCTTGCCATGCTGTTACCTCCCTGTGGAGCCGAAGCCGCCGGTGCCCCGCTCCGTCTCGTCCAGCTCGTCCACAAAGGTCAGCTGGGGCTGTATCACCGGCAGTACCATCAGCTGGGCGATGCGGTCGCCGTCATGGATCACATAGTCGGTGTCCGACTCGTTGAACAGCGCCACCCGCAGCTCGCCCCGGTAATCGCTGTCAATGACCCCCACGCCATTGGCCATGGTAATGCCGTGCCTGGAGGCCAGCCCGCTGCGGGCGCAGATCAGCGCCACGTAGTCGGCGCCGGGCAGGGCAATGGCCACGCCGGTGGGCAGTACCTGCCGTGCCCCGGCCTGCAGCACCACGTCACCGTCCAGGCAGGCGCACAAGTCCATGGCAGCGCTGCCGGGGGTGGCAAAATGGGGTGCCGGGATGGTGTCGCCGATCTTGGGCGACAGGGCTTTTATCTGTAAGATCATGTGGTTTTCTCCTGTGTGTTTGAATACGATACGTATAAAGCGAATTAGATATTACTGATTGGATACAAATTTGCTGCGGGAAAGGCACTGCTCAGTCCACGCCCCGGTAGAACAGCCCCCGGGTGAAGGTCTCCGGCGTCCAGTCGCCTTCGCCCAGATACCGCCGCAGCACCGCGTCACAAACAGCGGGGGACTCTGTGGTGAAGCGCAGCCGTCCCCACGTCAGGCCGCACTGCCGCCACTCCGGCTTGTCCGCCAGAAACAGCACCTGACTGTTCTCCACCTCGCACCGGCAGCCGAACTGCCCCAGCAGGGGGAACCGTGCGCCGGTACGATCGATCAGCTCGTTCTCGCCGCGGCACAGCTTTTTGTCGCCGTGGCAGCCGCCTGCGTTGCCGATCATACAGTTTTCGGTGATCATCAGCGGCAGCCGCCCATAGACGATGGCCTCGCAGGGAAGATACTTCCGCAGCTCCCGCACCTGCTGGTGCCGCAGCTCAAAGGACACCGTTACGCTGTCAAGGCTTTGACCTTGCCAAAACGCCACTGAACGGGAGTTGAACACGTTCAGGCCGAAGTCGCCCCGCTGTTCCAGTCCAAGACCCTCTACAATGGGCAGGTGTCCCAGGTTCCCCACCGCCACGGCGGAGAGGGAGGGGGTATTCTGCAGAATGTCCCGGAAACCGGTCTCGTCGCCGTCCCGCCAGACCCGGGGCAGCACGGCGCACAGCTTGGCATTGCCCTGATAGGCGGCGATCTCCGGGGCGTCCAGCATCGTCAGCGGCACATAGATCCACTGGGCGTGTGCTGCCAGCAGCGACGTCAGCTGATCCGGACGGGAAATGGAGCAGGTCAGTCCCGGCGCCGCCGGAACATCGTCGCCGCCTGCGGGCAGTACGGGTGTGGGCAACGTCCGGCGCTGCGGAACGTCCATCCGCCGTGCGGCCAGCTTGTCCAGCAGCTCCCGCCGCAGCGCATTGACCGCACTGGCGGACACCATCAGCCCCTCGTCCAGCTCTATCTCGACGCGGTCTGCCGCGAATACCGTGCCGCCGGTCTTGCTGAGCCGTTGCCGCAGATCCTCCTCCGTCACGGCGCGGTTTCGTGCTTCCTCCGGGATATTGCCCGTCGCCATGGCCATGGCGACGCCGCCGCAGGCGGCGCAGGCGCCGCTCAGATGCACCGCCTCACCCCGCTTCACCGTCAGACGGAGGTTCACCGGAATCTTCCGGTTTTCTTTTCCGTTTTCGTACAGCTGCCGCGCAGCGGCAAACAGCTCCTTCGGCTCCGGCGCATTCTCCGGCCGGACACCGAACATGGCGCGTCCCTTCCGGCGGCGATAGTAACCGTCGGTAAAGCCGCTGCGGGAAAAGGCGTCAGCCAACGCCTGCTGTTCCTCCTGTGTGGGCAGCCGCTTTTCATCCAGCAGCCGCCGGTAGATGGCGGTGATCACCGCCACGTATTCCGGCCGCTTCATCCGGCCCTCCAGCTTCAGGCAGGCCACGCCCATGCTGCCCAGCTCCTGCAGATAGCCGGAGAGATTGGCGTCCTTCAGGCTCAGGGGGTACTGCCCCCGGCAGGGGGCATTGACGCCGTAGGGCAGGCGGCAGGGCTGGGCACAGGTGCCCCGGTTGCCGCTGCGTTGCCCGATGAGGGCGCTCATGGCGCACTGCCCGGAGTAGCACATACACAGCGCCCCGTGGACGAACACCTCCACCTCCGCGCCGCAGCTGCGGCACACAGCGGCGATGTCCTCACGGCACATCTCCCGCGCCAGCACCACCCGCTCCATACCCAGCTGCTGGGCTCGGCAGGCGCCGCCGATGGTAAACAGGCTCATCTGGGTGCTTGCGTGAATGGGCAGATCAGGCGCTACAGCCTGTGCCAGCGTCAGCACGCCCCAGTCCTGCACCAGCACCGCGTCCACGCCCATGGCGGAGGCCTTGCGCAGCACCTCCGCCGCCTGGGGCAGCTCCCGGTCGTTGAGCAGTGTGTTCAGCGTCAGAAAGACCCGCACGCCACGGAGATGGCAGTAGGCCACCGCGTCGGCGAATTCCTCGTCGGTAAAATTTTTGGCGTTGCGCCGGGCGTTGAAGGCGCCAAAGCCCATGTACACCGCGTCGGCGCCGGCCTGTACCGCCGCCTCCAGCGCGGCGCGGGAGCCGGCAGGAGAGAGAAGCTCCATCATCTCAGTGCTGCTGTCCCTTCTGCTGCGCCTTGAACAGCTGCCGCTTTAGGTCGCTGGCTTCGTTTTTGGCAGCCGTGGCCTCGTCCAGATAGGTCTTGAGCTGGCGGCGGAGGTTTTCGCTGCCCTCCTGCTGCTTGAACAGCTCGTCGGCCAGATTGATGGCCGCCAGCACCGCCGCGTCGCTGCGGCTGAAATGGCCGCCGTTCATCAGCTCCTGCATTTTTTCGTCCACCAGTGCGCCCACCTTCTCCATGTAGGCGGCGTTTTCGTCGGCCACAAGGGTGTAGTCCTGTCCGCAGATCGTCATGGTAACACGGTTTGCCATCGTATAGCCCTCCTGTGTAAATATTCATACTGATACAGAATCCATTATACCACAAATTAAGACCGGTGGAAGAACTTTCTGTAAATTTCCGAAAAAGGACGGTTGCCGCTTTACGAACCGGGGGATTTCGTGTAGAATAAAGGGGAATTTGCAAGCACGCCCTGCCTTTGCACATACCGTGTGATGGTGTCGGCGGCAGGGAGAGGAGGGTGGCCGGTGGCCGGTTATATCGTGCGGGGACAGGAGAAGAGCGTGGTGCTGTCCGCCGCGCAGGTGGACGCGCTGCTGCAGAGCGGCAGCGGTGACGCGGCGCTGCTGTTTCTGCTGCTCCAGCGGCTGGACGGCCCCGTGACCCCGGAGTCGCTGGCGCAGCGGCTGGGCTGGAGCCGCTTACAGTACAGCGCGGCGGAGTCGGCGCTGCAGGACATGGGACTGCTGCAGCGCACCGGTGCCCACCGTCCGCCGGAGCCGTCGGAGGAGCACCGTATCTACTCCGGCGAGGAGCTGGCGGATCTGCTGGAGACGGACAGCGGCTTCCGGATGCTGGTGCCCCAGACGGAGGAGAAGCTGGGCAAGCGGCTGAAAACCGCTGACCTCCAGATCCTGGCGGGGCTGTATGACGATCTGGGGCTGCCGGTGGATGTGATCTATCTGCTGGTGTGCCACTGTGTGGAGCGGACGCAGCGCCGCTTTGGGGAGGGACGGCGTCCCACCCTGCGCCAGATCGAGAAGGAAGGCGCCTGCTGGGCGCGGCTGGGGCTGACGGATCAGCAGAGCGCGGATCGGTATCTCACCGAATACGCCCGGAAGCTGGAGAAAACGGCGGCCTATATGCAGGTGCTGCGGCTGGGCGGCCGTCCGCCGGTGGACAGCGAGCAGCGGTATATTCTGGATTGGATCGACATGGGCTTCCCGCCGGAGACGGTGGCGCTGGCCTACGATAAGACGATGTTCTATAAAAAGGAGCTGAACTGGCGGTATCTCAACGGGATCCTCCGCCGGTGGCACCAGCAGGGACAGCACACCGTGGAGGAAGTGGAGGACGGCCAGCGCCGTTCGCCGCAGCAGAAAAAGACCGGCGACAAGACCGACTGGATGGACGAATACCTGTAAAAACGGCCGATTGCCGGCAGGGGAGGAAGAGACATGGCATACGACGGAAGGATCATGCGTCAGGCTCTGGCGCGTTTTGAAGAGGATAAGCAGCGCCGCGCCGCGGAATTTGCCCGGCGGCGTGACCGGCTCTACGCGGCGGAGCCCCGCCTGCGGGAGATCGAGAACCAGCTGCGCGCTACCATGTCCAAGCTGATCGCCTCGGCGCTGCGGCGCGGCGCGGATCCCGTCCCGGCGGTGAAGGTGCTCCGGGACGAGAATCTGGAGCTGCAGGCGGAGCGCGCCGACCTGCTGCGGGAGATGGGCTATCCGGCGGACTATCTGGAGGAGAAGCCGGCCTGCTCCCTGTGCGGCGACACGGGCTACCGGGATGGGCAGGTGTGCCGCTGCCTGCGGGAGTATTATAAGCGGGCGCAGCTGGCGGAGCTGTCGAAACTGCTGGATCTGGGCGGCCAGAGCTTTGAGACCTTTTCCTTCGACTGGTACAGCGACGACCGGGGAGAGCGGAAGGTGTCGCCCCGGGAGAACATGGAGCGCAACTACGACGTGTGTCAGGACTATGCCCGGCAGTTCTCCCTGCGCAGTGACAACCTGCTGCTGATGGGGCAGCCGGGACTGGGCAAGACCTTCCTCTCCGCCTGCATCGCACGGGTGGTCAGTGAGCGGGGCTACAGCGTGGTGTATGACACGGCGGAGCACATCTTCTCCCAGATGGAGGAGGAGAAGTTTCGTCCCGAGGATGCGCCGGAGGCCTGCGAGGATGTGCGGCGGTATCTGCGCTGCGATCTGCTGATCGTGGACGATCTGGGCACCGAGATGGTCACCAGCTTTGTCCAGAGCGCCCTGTACCAGCTGGTGAACGGGCGGCTGATCAGCGGGAAAAAGACGGTCATCAACACCAACCTGACGCCCCGCCAGCTGGGGGAGCGGTATCTGCCCCAGGTGCAGTCCCGCCTGGAGGGCGAGTACCGGATCCTGCCCTTTTTCGGAGAGGACATCCGGAAGCTGCGCCGCCGTCAGCAGAGCTGAGACTTCATAGAAATGCCGACACGGCACGCCATATACCATGGCGTGCCGTGTTTTATGTGCCACGGCGGCAAATTTTTTCTCTTTTCCCGACGCAAATCGCCGTGATCTGCATGGCTGCCGGCGTACAATAGGGGACAAAAGGAGGGAACCGCCATGAAGATCCGCCGAAAGGGAGACTTTCTGTCCAGCCGCGTGCAGTACATATCCCTATCCCAGCTCCACCCCAATCCCCAACAGCCCCGCCGGGTGTTTGACGAGGCCGGTCTGCAGGAGCTGGCCGCCAGTATCCGCGCCTATGGCATCCTGCAGCCCCTGACCGTCCGGCGCACGGATTGCGGCTACCAGCTGATCGCCGGAGAGCGCCGTATGCGTGCCGCCCGTCTGGCGGGACTGCGGGAGGTACCCTGTCTCATTGCCAAGGTGGACGAGCAGGATGCCGGTATGCTGGCACTGATCGAGAATCTGCAGCGCCGTGATCTGGACTGCTTTGAGGAGGCCGCCGCCATCGCCCGGCTCATCAGCCGCTACGGGCTCAGCCAGGAGCAGGCGGCGGAAAAGCTGGGCAAGTCCCAGTCCGCCGTGGCCAATAAGCTGCGGCTGCTGCGGCTGA
>CAKTMQ010000024.1 GCA_934573945.1 uncultured Oscillospiraceae bacterium
TTCTGATAGGCGCCGCGGTACTTCTTGCCCACGCCCATCTTGCCGTCCTTCACCTGAATGCAGGGACGCAGGGACAGCACATTGGCGCCCAGTGCCGCTACGCCGGAGCAGCGGCCGCCCTTACGCAGATAGTCCAGACGCTCCACCAGGAAGCTGACATCCAGCAGCTCACGCCGCCGGTTCATCTCCTGCTGGAGCTCCTGCGCCGTCAGCTTGCCCTCCCGCGCCAGCTCCGCCGCCTCCAGCACCAGAAGGCCGATACCGGTGGACAGATTGCGGGCGTCCACCGGGTAGACATTGCCCACCTCCTCCGCCGCGATGCAGGCGTTCTGGTAGCAGGCGGACATATCGCCGGAGATGTGGAAATGCACCACCGCGTCACAGTCGGCCAGCTCTCTGCGGAAGAATTCCACATAGTCGTATACCGACACCGCCGCCGTGCTGCACATACTGCCGCCTGCGGCCACATGGTCGTAGATCTCATCTGGGGTGATGTCCACACCGTCCACCAGCGACTGGCCGTCACGGACGATATACAGCGGCGCGATACCGATCTGATAGGCTTCCAGCAGTTCCGGCGACAGGTCGCAGGTGCTGTCCGCGGATATTTTTATCTTCATAGTCAAATATTCCCTTTCCAGATAGCACGCCTGCCCAACGCAGGCGGGATTCTTTTATGGTATCATAACGGGACACGGTGTGCAAGCCCTTTTACAGATACCGATCCAGCCGCTGCCGCAGCGCCGTCAGCTTTTCCTGCACTTTGCGGCGGTTCTCCTGCCCCCGCAGACGGTTGGCCTCCACCTCGTCGTGCCACTGCCGCACATCCTCGTCCATGGCGGCACGCAGCTGCTGGGGCATCGCACGGAGGCGGTTGATCGCATCCAATGACTCCGCCGTACCCCGCAGCAGACTGTCGCCCGGGGTGTCATGGGACGGATACAGGCCGCGGCGGAAGCCGTCCAGCACCACCTCATAGCGGCGGCAGGCATTGGCCACCGAATCCTCCCAGGAGATGTAGATCTCCCGCTGGGCGTTGGCGCCCACCTGCCGCACCAGATCGCGCCGTGGCAGCAGACTGCGCAGCATGGCCGCCATGGAGGCGGCGTTTTCCTCGATGAAGAAGCCGTTCTGCCCGTCGGTCACATCCTCGGCGGCGCAGCTGCCGGTGATCAGCACGCTGGCAAGGCCGCAGGCCGCCGCCTCCCGCACCACCAGGCCATTGGTGTCGAAAGTGGAGGGAAAGAGAAACAGGTCTGCACGGCAGTACCAGGCGCGGATGACCTCCCGGTCATAGCAGGGCGGCTGGAAAAACACCTTGTCCGTCAGCGCCAGCTCCCGGGCATAGGCACGGATGGCATCGCCATCGGTACCCTTGCCCACAAACACCATGCGGAAATCCTGCCCCTCGTCCTTCAGCTGCTTCAGGGCGTCGAGGATGATCCGCAGTCCCTTGTACCACATCATACGCCCCACAAACAGCAGCAGCGGCACGCCCTCCGGCAGATCCAGATCCTCACCTACCCGGCGCACCTGCTCCTCCGGCAGCCGTCCCGCCGGGAAGTCCACGCCGTTGGGCATGACGATATAGTCGCCCTGATAGCCCAGCGAGCGCAGGTTTTCACCGGCGCCCCGGCTGACCGTCCACACCTCGTCACAGGCGGAGATATTCTCCACCAGCAGCTTCACCGACGCCTCCTGCAGCAGCTTGCTGTGGATGGCGTTGGCGATGTCGATGTCGAACTTGGTGTGATAGGTGAACACCAGCGGAATGTGGAGCCGCTGGCGCAGCATACGCGCCAGCACAGTGGAGGTCACGGGGCAATGACTATGGAGCAGATCAAAATGGCGGCTCTCCACCTGTTCCATCAGCTCCGGCGACAGAGGCACGCCAGCCCGGTAGCCCACCAGCTTCGTCATATCCACACTGGGATAGCGCAGCACGGAGAAGGGGTAGACACTGTCGTCCGCGTCGGGGTAGTAGGGGGTCACCACGGTGGCCGTGCCGTAATGGCGCTGGATCACCGAGGCGTAGTTGGTCACCGCGTTGGCCACGCCGTCGATCACCGGCGGGAACGAGTCGTTGATGAGGCAAATGCGCCGTTTTTCTGCCATGGGCGGCTCCTTTCCGATTCGTCTTTCAGAGTATTTTCCGCGTATATTTTATGACGATTATACACCAACCCTGTGGCAATTGCAACGGACGGGGCGCTTTTCGATTGTATTTCCGGCGGACGTCTGGTATGATAAGAGGGCAAAATGCAGAAAGGAGGCGGCATCATGGCCGGACTGGACACCAATGTGCGCTATGTAAAGGGCATCGGCGAGACCCGCGCCAAAGCCCTGGAAAAGCTGGAGATCCGCACTCTGCGGGATCTGATCGCCTTCTTTCCCCGCCGCTACGAGGATCGGACGGTGATCTATCCCATCGCGGAGCTGCCGGTGGGCGAGACCGCCTGCTGCTGCGCCATGATCGCCGCACCACCCGTCAGCCAGCGCATCGGCGGCGGGCGCACGGTGGTGAAGGTGCGGGCGGTGGACGCCACCGGCGTGCTGGATGTGACGTTTTTCAACCAGACTTTCCGCCAGCAGAGCCTGTATACGGGACAGAGCTTCGTGTTCTGCGGCCGGGTGGAGGGCGCACGCGTACGGCGCATGACCAATCCGCTGCTGGAGCCGGAGGGACAGGGACAGCTGACCGGTCGGATCGTGCCGGTATATTCGCTGACAAAAGGCGTCAGCCAGCTGATGCTGCAAAAAGCGGTGCGGCAGGGGCTGGACGCCTGCCGCGACCTGCTGCCGGATGCCCTGCCGGACGATGTGCGCACGACACACCGGCTGTGCCCCATCGGCTACGCCTATGAGAACATCCATTTCCCCGCCGGCGCCGACGCGCTGGAGCAGGCGCACCGGCGGCTGGCCTTTGAGGAACTGTTTCTGCTCAAGTGCGGCCTGCAGCTGCTGCGCAGCCGCCGGACGGAGGTCACAGGCCCGGCGTGCCGTGCGGTAAGTCTCCAGCCCTTTTACGACGCGCTGCCCTTCCTGCTGACCGCCGCGCAGAAACGCGCCATTGAAGAGGCGGCGGCCGACATGGCGGCGGTACGCCCCATGAACCGGCTGTGTCAGGGAGATGTAGGCAGCGGCAAGACCATGGTGGCCGCCGCCTGTATCTGGTTTGCCTCCCAGTCCGGGTGGCAGGCGGCACTGATGGCGCCCACCGAGATCCTGGCGCGGCAGCACTACGAAAATCTCTCGCCGCTGTTCGCCCGGTTCGGCATCACCTGCGCGCTGCTGACCGGTTCCGTCCGGGGCAGGGAGCGCACCGCTATCCTGACAGGACTGGCGGACGGCAGCATCGGACTGTGTATCGGCACCCACGCGCTGCTGACGGCGGACGTGCAGTACCGGCAGCTGGGACTGGTGGTCACCGACGAGCAGCACCGGTTCGGCGTGGCACAGCGCTCCGCGCTGGGGCAGAAGGCGGAGAATCCCCATATGCTGGTGCTCTCCGCCACGCCCATCCCCCGCACGCTGGCGCTGATCATCTACGGCGATCTGGACGTGTCTGTGATCGACGAGCTGCCGCCGGGGCGGCAGCAGGTGGACACTTTTGCCGTGGATGAGCGGTACCGCCTGCGTCTCAACGCCTTTATCCGCAAACAGGCGGCGGAGGGGCATCAGGTGTTTATCATCTGTCCGCTGGTGGGAGACGACGACACGCTGCCCGATGAGCGCAAGGCCGTAACGGCCTATGCGGAGAAGCTGCGGACGGAGGTGTTCCCCGACCTGCGGGTGGCCGTGCTCCACGGGCGGATGAAGCCCCGTGAGAAGGAGGCTGTCATGGCGGCCTTTGCCGCCGGAGAGACAGACATTCTGGTATCCACCACAGTGGTGGAGGTGGGCGTGGACGTACCCAACGCCACGCTGATGGTGGTGGAGAACGCGGAGCGCTTCGGTCTGAGCCAGCTGCACCAGCTGCGCGGCCGGGTAGGCCGTGGCAAGGCCAAGAGCTACTGCGTGCTGGTATCTCAGGGCGGCGGCGAGGAGACCCGGCGGCGGCTGAAGGCGCTGACCCAAACCAACGACGGCTTCAGGATCGCTGAGGAGGATCTGAAGCTGCGGGGTCCCGGCGACTTCTTCGGCCAGCGGCAGCACGGCCTGCCGTCGCTGCGGGTGGCCGATCTCAACTGTGATATGCGCCTGCTGGACGAGGCGCAGACCGCCGCCCAGCAGCTGCTGGCGGAGGATCCTACCCTGTGCGATCCCGCCCACCGGCAGTTGCGGCAGCGGATCGACACCCTGTTTGATATAAACGCAGAGAGTCTGAACTGAGGCGTACTCCGGTTACAGACCAGATAGAAAAACTGGATCGCCGACACCGGGAGCGTGCCGACGATCCAGTTTTTCTTGTTGTTCGAGGCAGCCAAAGCGTTACTGCCGGGCATCTCATCATTGGGAGACGAACTCCAGTGTCTTTACCAGAGAATCCATTCTGTCTTTCCGGCCGGGCTCTCGTTTTTCCCCCGGTCACCTTTGAAGATCTTTGTGCGCCGGGTGGAGGAGATCAGCAGGATCGGGCCGGTTATCTTCTCCACCCGGGGCACAGCGGCAGGGTCAGGATGCTGCACAAGGGGCAGGTAGAGGTCATACATGGTCACATCCCCCATCCGGATACTCTTCCGCAGGATCTGACCGAGGGGAAATTTCTCTACTCCCTAAGGGGTATAAGGCACCTCTTCTCCACGAAAGCTCCAGCTGCTCCCCGGCAGAAAGACGATTCCGTTCTCCTTGGCAAAGCCCTGACACACGGTATTCATGGGGCGACCGCAATGACCGCGTTGACAAGGTTCGGCAAAAGGCTGCCCGCCGCCTCCAAATAGTCAAGGGGGACACGGGAGAATCGTCCAGGCAGTCCCTCCTCCATCACCTAGGCCAGCGCCAGCGTTGTCAGGCCGTGGGCTTGAAAAACACCTGCCAGCATACGGGAAAGCTCTATGCCGCCATCACTGCCGCCGAAGCAGATCAGCGCTTTCCCCGGATAGCTGTCCTCCGCCGGAAGAAACAGCTCTCCATAAAACCCATCCGGTTTGACACGATACGTATGATTTCCTGCTTGCGCCATAGTCGGGTGTTCCTTTCTCAACAGTTTGATCGATCGACTCCCCGTATACCACAATTACAGCGGCGTGTAAACAGGGAGTTTCCAGACGGCGGAAGGAGCGCTTGCCCGTACAGTGGGCAAGCGCTCCTTTATCGTATTCCTATGCTTTGCCCAGCCGGAACCGCTCGATCATTTCCGCCGTCAGGCTGATGTCGTTCTCCCGTACCGGCAGCTCCGCCCGGGGCACCCACAGTCCCTCACACAGCTCGTTGTGATCCAGTGTAATGGTGGGGTCGCCGTTCAGCTCACAGTAAAAGCCGGTGAGCAGGGTGTCAGTAAACGCCCAGGGCTGGTTCTTGTAGTACCGCAGGTTCTTCACCCGCACGCCCACTTCCTCCATCACCTCCCGGCGGACGGTGTCCTCCAGCGTCTCGCCGATCTCCACAAAGCCGGCGATGAGGGCATAGCCGCGGAAGGGACGGTTGGCATAGCGGGTCAGCAGCAGCCTGTCCCCGTCGGTCACCGCCACGATCACCGCCGGGCAGATCTTGGGGTACTCCGTCTGGCCGCAGACGGGGCAGACCATGGCGCGCTCCACCTCGCTGGGTGCCATCTTATGGCCGCAGTGGCCGCAGTACTGCCGGGCACCGTACCAGCGGTGCAGCTGCACCGCCGTGATGGCGGCAAAGGCCACCTCCATCGGCCGCACCGCCCGGATGTCCTTTACATCCACATAGGCTGTTCCCGCCGGGGTCGTCTCCGGTGTGCGGGCAAGGTAACAGTCCACGCCGTCCAGCGAGAACACATGGAGGGCATTCTCCCGGGGGATGTCCTCCCCGAACAGCGGCAGCCTCCACAGCTCGCCATCCTGCCGCAGCAGCACCCGTCCCCGCCGGACGCACAGGGCAATGTCGGCGGCATTGGGCTTACCCACCACATAGCTTCTGTCCAGGCGATGGGGCGCAATATCCTGTATCATGGCATGATCTCCTCTTTTTGTTTTTCTTCAGGGTACCATCGATTAACAAGGGTCTGCCCTTGTCAATCGATGGTACCACCTTCCGCCGGAAAAAGCAACCTTGCGGCGGTGACATCGTCGTGCTATACTGGAGAAAAACACGGAGGAGAAGGGAAGCGGCCATGACAAAACAGGAATTGCTGCAGAAGGCGGACAGCCTGCCGCTGTCCCCCGGCGTCTATCTGATGATGGACAAGACCGGCCTGGTGATCTACGTGGGTAAGGCCAAAAAGCTGAAGAACCGCGTCAGTCAGTACTTTCAGTCCGGCAGCGGACACAACGAAAAGACCCGGATGATGGTCTCTCAGGTGGATCACTTTGACACCATCGTGGTGCGCACAGAGTTCGAGGCGCTGATCCTGGAAAACTCTCTCATCAAGCGCCATCAGCCCCGGTACAACATCCTGCTCAAGGACGACAAGGGCTATCCCTTTGTGCGGCTGGACGAGAAGGTCTCCTACCCCCGGTTCACGCTGGTCAGCAAGCCTGCCCAGGATGGTGCCCGCTATTTCGGTCCTTTCGGCGGGCGGCATGAGACCCGTGCCGCCCTGCAGGCGGTGTGCGCCGCGCTGAAGCTGCCCACCTGCAGCCGCCAGTTCCCCCGGGACATCGGCAAGGAGCGCCCCTGTCTGAACCACCATATCGGCAAATGCGACGCCTTCTGCAGTCCCGACGGCCCCGACGGCGCGGAATACCGCCGCCGCGTGACACAGGCGGCACAGCTGCTGGACGGCAAGCTGCGGCAGGTGACCACGGTACTGCGGCAGGAGATGGAAACGGCGGCGGCGGCGCTGGAATTCGAGAAGGCGGCAGCGCTGCGTGACCGGCTGCAGGCGCTGCAGGTGCTGGGCAAGCAGCAGCAGGTGATCGCCGGTGTCTGCGCCGACACTGACGTGTGGGGCGTGTACATCGGCGCCGTGCGCTGCGGCGCCGCGGTGCTGCACATCGAAAACGGTGACCTGCTGGGGCGGCAGACGGAGATCTTTCCCACCGCCGCCGACCAGACGGCACCGGAGGTGCTCTCCGCCGTGCTGAGCCAGTACTATCTGGACAAGGCGGTACTGCCCCGGGAGATCCTGCTGCCCTGTCTCTTCGATGGCAGCGAGACCTTTGCCGCGCTGCTGACCGCACAGGCCGCCCACCGGGTGGAGCTCCGCGTACCCCAGCGGGGTGAGCGCTCCCAGCTGGTGGAGATGGCCAGCCGCAATGCCCGGGAGGAGGTGGAGCGGATCACCACCGAGTCCGAGCGGGTGGTCAGAGCGCTGACCGATCTCCAGGCGCTGGCGCAGCTGCCCGCCGTACCGCGGCGGATGGAGAGCTATGACATCTCCAATCTGGGCAGTGACGACATGGTGGCCTCCATGGTGGTATTCGTGGACGGCAAGCCGCTGAAGCGGGATTACCGCAAATTCGCCATCCGGAGCCTGACGGCACCCGACGACTACGCCGCCATGCAGGAGGTGCTGACGCGGCGCTTCGCCCACCGGGAGGACGCGAAATTCCCGCCGCTGCCGGATCTGCTGCTGATCGACGGCGGGCTGGGACACGTACACGCCGCACTGGCGGCGGAACAGGCCGCCGGGGTCAGCGTGCCTGTGCTGGGCATGGTGAAGGACGACCGCCACCGCACCCGGGCACTGGTAACACCGGGGGGCGGTGAGCTGGGCATCCAGCAGTCACCCCACATCTTCACCCTCATCGGCCGCATACAGGAGGAGGTGCACCGCTTTGCCATCACTTTCCAGCGGCAGAAACACCACACGCGCACCTACCGCAGCAAGCTGGACGGCATTCCCGGCGTGGGCGAGGTGCGTAAGCAGGCGCTGTGGAAGCGGTTCGGCACCATCAAGGCCATGGAGGCCGCTTCGCTGGAGGAATTGGGCAAGATCCTGCCTGCCCCGGCGGCAAAGGCCGTATATGAGCGGTTCCATCCTGTGGAGGCCATCCCGGAGGACACGCCCTGATAAATTATTTTTTCGTGATAAACTACCGCCCGACCCACGTTTCCGTGGGTCGGGCGGTATGCACTAGAGAGAGGACCTTCTCCCGAAGAAGGAGCTTATCAATAGGCCACCAGCGACAGGGCAGTCTCCTCGATCATGGCGCGGAAGCGGGGTGGGTCGGTCAGGGCGCAGTTTTTCTCCGCCTCGATCCGCTGTGCCATTGCTTCCAGCGCCGGATCCTGTGCCAGCCCGTGTGTCAGGCCGAACCGCAGCAGGCGCTCCGCGCCGCCCATCAGACGCAGCGCCCCGTAGGGGCTGGGCTCGTCGGCGCACTCCAGCGCACTGCTCACCAGATAGGACAGCAGCTCATAGAAGGATCGTTCCATGTGCTCACACCTCCCAGTGGTTATAGTGTACCAGTGTATCCAATGGCCGCCGCGGCGGCATGGGCGGTGTCTGGGCGGGATAGCCCAGCGTCACCAGCAGCTCCGGGCGGATATGGGACGGCAGCGACAGGATCCGGGAAATCAGCTGGGGGTGAAAGGACTTGATGACACAGGTGCCCAGCCCCTTTTCCACCGCGGCCAGCATCAGATTTTCCGCCGCCATGGCCAGATCCAGCTGCGCCGTGCTGCCGTCCGGCTTGCCGTCCGCCAGCGGCAGGCGGCTCTCATCCAGACACAGAAACAGCAGGCAGGGCGGTTCACCGGTGATACCCGGCGAGAAAGCCCAGATCTTCCGCAGCAGCGCAGCGTCATCCACCACAAGGAACTGCCAGGGCTGGCGGTTGCTGGCGGAGGGCGCCAGAATAGCGGCGGCCAGCAGTTCTTCCACTGTCTCCCGCACCACCGGCGCGGCGGCGAACTTCCGAATACTCCTGCGGCTGCGCAGGCAGTCGTACAGCGTCATTACTTTACATCACGCAGCAGCTCGTAGCCGGAACCGTAGGGCTTGCCGGGTACAAAACGGCCTTCGCCGCTGGCGCAGCCGTGATAGGTCACACCGTCCACCACAACATCCTTCAGCTCACCCAGATACTTGCCGCCTTCCACCATGGTCTTGCCGCGCAGCAGCACCGTGTCGGCGCGACCAATCTGCTCAAGCCCCTCGAAGATGTTGTAGGCCACACCGGTGGGATTGGTGTCCACGGTGATGGTGCCGCGGTAATCCGGATCGAACACCACGATGTCGGCGTCGGAGCCAACGGCGATGGCGCCTTTCTGGGGATAGATGCCGTTCATCTTGGCCACGGCGGTACTGCTCACCTCCACGAACTTCTGGCGGCTCATCCGGCCTGCGGCAACGCCGTAAGTCCACAGCGCGTTGAGACGGTCACCGGCGCCGGGGCAGCCGTTGGGAACCTTGCGGAAGTCGCAGCGCTGGTTCTCCTCGTCCCAGCCCCAGTACTTCTGCTCCAGCGGGATCCCCGCGTTGTCCGAGCCGCAGACGGACAGCCAGTCGCGGTTCAGGGCGTTCCACAGGTAGTCCTGATCCTTCTTCTCACGCAGCGCGGGAGAGCAGATCCAGCGGCAGGCCACCTTCCAGTCGGGGTCGTCCATCTTGTGCTTGTCCAGCACCAGGTAGTGGGGGCAGGTCTCGCCGATAACCGCCTTGCCCTCCGCACGCGCCTTGCGGATCTCCTCACCGGCCTCCACGCAGCTGACGTGGACAACACACAGCGGGCACTTGGCCGCATCGGCAAAGCGGATGGCGCGGGAAACGGCCTCAGCCTCGCCGTAGGGCGGGCGGGTCATGTAGTGGTACTTGGGTTCGTAGTGTCCGGCGTCGGCCATCTCGTTGCGGCACTTGTCCAGCACGTCGGGGTTCTCTGCGTGCACCATCATGGTCATGCCGCACTTCTGCGCCGCCTCCAGGCAGTTGAGCAGCTTCATGTCGTCCATGTAGAGGGAGGTACCCTTATAGGCCAGAAACAGCTTCATGGTGGGGACGCCCATCTCCACCAGCTTGGGGATCTCACTGAGGGTCTCGTCGGTATAGTCGGTGCAGCAGGCGTGGATGGCAATATCCGGCGCCACCTTGCCCTTGGCACGGACATTCAGGCGGTAGTTGACGGAGTCCACCAGATTCATGCCCGGCTCGTTGGTGCAGAAGTCCACGATGGTGGTGGTACCGCCCAGCAACGCCACCCACGCCGTCTCATATGGCTCGTTGGTGGTGACGCCGTCGGTGTTCAGCGCCTCAAAGTGGGCGTGGTTATCCACACCGCCGGGGAACACATACTTGCCGCTGGCGTCGATCTCCTTGTCGAAGGGGCCTTCAAAATGGGTGCCGATGGCCGCGATCTTCTCGCCCTCGATCAGAATATTCGCCTTGTACTCGTCTGTTGCCGTTACGATCGTCCCGTTTTTTACCAATACTCTCATCTTACAAGCGCTCCTTTGCATGATAAAATTTCTGTTCGGCTTACAGTTGCTTATCCAGTTTGACCAGCGCGTTCATCAGCACATCCGCACCGTTGGCGGCGTCGCGCCACTCCGTCCACTCCTCGGGACAGTGGCTCACGCCGCCCACACTGGGCACGAAGATCATGCCGCAGTTGGAGATCCGCTCCGCCAGGATCATGGTGTCGTGTCCGGCGCCGCTGTTGATGACCCGGCGGCTCAGGCCCAGCTCCGCTGCCGCTGTATCCACAGCGGCCTTGCAGATCTCCGCCATGGGCACCGGCTCCTGCCGGAAGGTGGTCTCACAGGTGCAGTCGCCTGCAGGGAACCGCTCCAGAATGTAGCTGTGCAGTTTTTCAATGGATGCCGGCTCCATAGCGCGCAGCTCCACGAACATCCGCACCTGATTGGGGATCACGTTGGCCACGCCCGGCGCCGCCTCCAGCCAGCCCACGGTGCAGACCATATCCGGATCCGTTTTCCGCGCCAGCTCGTCCAGCTCCACGATCAGGCGCGCCGCCTTGGTCATGGCATCATCCCGCAGCGTCATGGGCGTCGTACCGGCGTGGTTCTTCACGCCCCGGATGGTCACCAGATAGCGCTGGATGCCCACGATGCCGTTGACAACGCCGATGTCCTTCTGCTCTCTGTCCAGAATGCCGCCCTGCTCAATATGCAGCTCCAGCGACGCGTCGATTCGCTCCAGATGGGGGAACAGCGCACGTCTGACGTGCTCTGGGGTCAGGTCGAAGGCCTTCATCTTTTCCACGGCGATGTCCGTCAGGTCATTCATACGCCCCACAAAGGCGCCGCTGCCCAGCAGGCCGACCACCACATTGCCCTCTTCCTCTGCCCAGGCGCCCACCTTCACGGTGTGATCCAGCTCCACGCCCTGTTCCCGCAGCGTGGCCACCGCCTCAATGGCGGACAACACGCCGAGGCAGCCGTCAAAGATACCGGCGTTGGGCACGCTGTCGATGTGGGAGCCCATCAGCAGGATCCGGTCGCCGCGTCCTTTTTTCGTGCCGATCACGTTGCCGACAGGATCCACTTCCGTCTCCATGCCCGCCTCACTCATGTACTTTTTCAGCAGCTCCACACCTGCGTAATACTCCTTGGAGTAGGTGAAGCGGTTGACGCCGCCCTCCGGCAGCGCACCGATGCTCCCCAGCTCCTCCAGATGGGCGCGGAGCCGCTCTCCGTTGACTCTCAGCATTTGAAAAATGCCTCCTTTTTCAAAGTCTCGTTATCCCTTACTTCTTGCGCGCCCGCTGCAGTGAGGTGATGGCCACGGCGATGAGGATCACCAGACCCTGAGCAATGTCCTGATAGTAATAGGGGATGTTCATCAGGGTCATGCCGTTCTTCAGCACACCCAGGATCAGAGCGCCCAGCACCGTGCCCAGCAGGTTGGGCTCGCCCTCCTTGAAGGCGGTGGCGCCCAGATAGACGGTGGCGATGGCCTGCAGCTGGTAGGCGTCACCGGCGGTGACGTGGGCGCTGCCCATACGGGAGGTCATGACCAGCGCGGTCAGCGCCATGCCAATACCGCAGAACACAAAGCCAAGCATGGAGTTGAACTTCACGTCAACGCCGGACATCAGCGCCGCTTCCTTGTTGCCGCCGATGGCATAGGTATGGCGACCGAAGCGGGTCTTGCTGAGCACCACCCAGATGATCAGCAGCCAGAAGGCCATGATAAAGATCATGGAGGGGATGCCGAACCAGTCGGTGTTGCCGAAGATTTTGAAGCCGTCCGGCAGGCCGGAGATGGGATGACCCTTGGTATACGCCTGGTTCAGGCCGGAGATCAGATAGCCGGTGGCCAAAGTACAGATAAAGTCGGGAATGCCCACATAGGCCACGAAGAAGCCGTTGAGCAGACCGATGAGCACGCCGCCCAGCAGTGTCAGAACTGCCGCCAGCCAGATGGGCATACCGAAGTCCACCATCAGCGCTGCGGCCATCACACCCAGAATACTGGCGCCGAAGCCGATGGACAGGTCGATGCGGCCGGTGATCATGACCACCGTCAGACCGGCGCCCAGGATCGACAGCATGGAGATCTGCCGCAGAACGGTGAGAATATTACTGGGGGTGAGGAACACGTCCGTGGCAATGGAGAAGTACGCGCAGATCACCACAAATGCCAGCAGTGTACCGTATTTCTTGGCGAGGGTCGCCAACAGTCTTTTGTTATTTTTCGTTTCCATTATAGCCTCCACTGTATGCGCACCGCGGCGCCGCGGGGGTGCACGGTGCGGTACTGTTCATGATGGGTCAAATGATGGCGTGCCGCATGATCTCATTGGCGTCCTTCAGCTGCTCGCGGTTCAGCACAGCCGTGACGCGCCCCTCGCTCATGACCACCACCCGGTCACACAGCGCCTGGATCTCGGGGATCTCGGAGGAGATGACGATACAGGGCATCCCCGCCTTGACAAAGTCGGAGATCAGACGATAGATCTCGCTTTTCGCACCCACGTCGATGCCGCGGGTCGGCTCGTCGAAGATGTAGACTTTCAGGTTGTCCCGCGCCAGCATCTTCGCCAGCACCACTTTCTGCTGGTTGCCGCCGGACAGCTCGCCCGCCGCCTGCTCAATGCTGCGCCGGGAGAGGGTCACGCTGTCCACGCATTCGGTGATGACCTGCTTTTCCCGCCGTTCCTGCAGCAGTCCGACCGCATTCGAGAACTTTTTCAGATTGCCCAGCGAGCCGTTTTCCCGGATCGACCGGCTCAGCACCAGGCCCTGCTGGCGGCGCTCCTCCGGCACCAGCACGATACCGGCGCTGATGGAATCCCGGATACTCCGGAAATCCATCTTTTCCCCGTTCATGTAGACGTCGCCGCTGACCTTTTTGTCGATGCCCAGCACGGAGCGGATGGTCTCCGTGCGGCCGGCACCCACCAGGCCGAAGAAGCCCAGCACCTCACCGGCACGCAGTTCGAAGGACACGTCACTGACCAGCGCAGAGCGGCTCAGGTTCTCCACCTTCAGCACCACGTCACCGGGCTTGCGCCCCTGCACGAACTCGTCGGTGAATTCCACGTCCCGGTTGACCATCATATGGATCAGGGACTTTTCGTCCATCTCCGACGCCGGACGCGTCCCCACCAGACAGCCGTCCCGCAGTACCATGATGTCGTCGGAGATCTGGAAGATCTCCTCCAGGCGGTGAGAGATATAAATGATGCTCTTCCCCTCGCTCTTGAGGTACTTGATGTAGGCCAGCAGCTCCTCGATCTCGTGATAACCCAGACGTGCCGTCGGCTCGTCCAGCACGATCACCTCCGTATCCTGTGCCAGGATACGGGCGATCACCAGCATCTGCTGGTCGGAAACACTGATATCCTTCACCTTTGCCTTGGGGTCGAGCCTGATTTTCAACTTTTCCAACAGCGCCGCCGTATCGCTGTACATTTTTCTGAAATCGATGAAGCCGGAGACGGTACGCGGCTCACGTCCCAGCCAGATATTCTCGGCTACCGTAAAGTAGTCCACCAGCGCCAGCTCCTGGGGCACCAGCGCAATGCCCATATGCTGCGCCTCGGCATAGTTTTTGGGGTTGATCTCTTTGCCGTTCAGTTCGATCGTACCGGCATCCTTGGTGATCACGCCGGTCAGGATCTTCATCAGCGTGGATTTACCCGCGCCGTTTTCTCCCAGCAAGGCCAAAACAGTGCCTTTTTTCAGTTCAAGGTCGACATTGTGCACGGCATATACGCCGCCAAACTGCTTGTCGATCCCTTTCATGCGGATGGCGTATTCAGAAGACACTTGGTTACCTCCTCATTACTCGCTTTTTGAAAGTAAGGAACGGGGGACTGCTGTCCCCCATTCCCACCTTTGTGAGATCAGCCCTGATAGAACTCGCTGATGTTATCAGCGGTGATGATGTTGCAGCCAATATCGTAACGGGCGCTGACGTCCTCACCGGCTGCCAGCTTCTCCGCCACGTTGATGCACTCCTTGCAGGCATCCTTGAACTGGGTGTTGGCGGTGGCGATGATCTGACCGCCCTCGGCAATGTTCTTCAGCACGTCCAGCTCACCGTCGTAGCCAACGATCAGGATGTCGTCACGGCCGGCGGCCTGACAGGCCTGCAGGGCACCGATGGCCTCCAGATCGAAGGAGCACCAGGCAGCCTTGATGTTGGGGTTGGCCAGCAGCGCGCTCTCCATGATCTCATAGGCCAGCTCGGTGGTGCCGGGAAAGCCGGTATAGCCGTCGTTCACGATGTGGATGTTGGTGTACTCTTTGGTGATGGCGAGCATGGTCAGATAGTGGGTGCGGGGCACAGGGTGGTCGTTGTGATGGAAGGTAACGATGTCGCCCTCAAAGCCCATCTCGGCCGCTATCAGCATGTACAGGGACGCCGCGGAAGCAAAGTCGTTGACCGCGAACATGGAATCGCAGCCCTGGATCCAGCCGGACTCATAGCTGATGACGCTGATGCCCCGCTCCTTGGCACGGGCGACCACGTTGATCAGCGCCTCGGCCTCACCGTTGGCGATGATGATCACGTCGCAGTTCTGCTCGATCAGGTTTTCAATATCGGTGGTCTGCTGGGCAGCAGCGCCGTTGGCGTTGACAGCCACCACCTCATGGCCGGCGGCCTCGCCCTCGGCGATCAGAGTCTCATACACGTCCAGATTGTGCTGATTGGACGTAGCATTGATGCTGACGCCGATCTTCAGCGCACCGGTCTTGGACGTCTTGTTGGAGGTCTGCTCGCCGCCATCGGAAACAGCGGGGGTATTGCCGGAATTGCTATCGGCGTTGTCGTTGGCGGGAGTTCCTCCGCAAGCCACAAGGCTTAGGGAAAGAACCAGCGCCATAAGCAGGGCAAATAACTTCTTCATGGTGATTTCCTCCGTTTTTTAATATATTTTTCAAGGGCTTCCCCTAAAAAAATGCTCTCCTCAGAACTTGATCACATCGTCCAGACCCAGAATCTTCTTCGGCTCCGGGTTGGTCCACAGGCAGTGCTTCGAGGTCTTCAGTCCCATGTCCACCAGTGCCTCGCACAGCTTGACCGCCGGGCTGACACCGTCGATCACGGGGATGCCCAGCTCCCGGTTCAAGCCCTCCACAAACTGGACAAAGCCTGCACAGCCCAGTACCACGCACTCCGCGCCGTCCTCATCCCGGCACCTGCGGCTCTGCTCTGCCAGAGCGCGCATACCGGCCTCCGGGTCGCGGTCGAAATCCAGCACGCCCAGTCCGGTGCTGCGGCAGGAACGGCAGCTGCTCTCCGCACCGTGGAGATGGATCACGTTGCGCACCACACTCTCCGCCCGATCCAGCACATAGACCACCGAGAAGTTGGGGGCGATCATTTTCGCCGTGGCGATGGCCGCCTGGGCAATGCCGATGACCGGCTTGTCCGTCACCTCTTTGGCCGCCTCCAGTCCCGGGTCGCCGAAGCAGGCGATGATGAAGGCGTCCGCTCCCTCCTCCCGGTCGCCCTTGATGATCTCCGAGAGCACACCGGGCACCGCCAGATACTCGTCGTACATACTCTCAATGCTCTCCGGCCCGGTGGCGGGACTGACCGCATACACCTCTGTGTCGGGGCGGGCAAATTTTTTGCCGGCGATCTCAATATCCCGGGTCATCGCCATGGTGGTGTTGGGGTTGATGATTTTGATCTTCATGCTCGTCTCTCCACTCTTTGTTAATAAGTTATTAAAACCGCGTGTTGAAATTGTCATTTCGCACAAAACCGCATGACCGTATATCGCTGATTTGTCTATATAATACAACAAAACATCGTTTTATGGAAGCCGAATTTTATGAAAACAAATTCATAAAATCCGAATTCGCAAAGTAAGACATTGCAAAACCGACCGAAGCACGCTACAATAAAAACAGGAACACATCACGAAAGACGACTAAGCAGAGGGGATGCCTTGAGATGCAGTTAAAACAACTCCAATCCTTCGTCACCGTTGCGCGGACAAAGAACATGGCGCAGACGGCGGAGGTGCTGAATTACTCCCACTCCACCATCTACGCCCATCTGGAATCACTGGAGAAGGAGTTCAATACCAAGCTGTACGTCCGCACCTCCCACGGCATCGAGCTGACGGACAAGGGGCGCAAGCTCCTCTCTTACGCCAAGAAATTTATGCTGCTCTACGACGAGACCTATTCCGCCCTCTCTGAAGCACGGCAGAGCACGCTGCGCATCGGCGCCAGCGAGTCCGGCGACGTATGCTTCATGCACGAGCTCCTGCGGGAGTTCGTGCGGCGGGAGCCGCAGGCAGAGATCGAATACGTCAAGATGACCACCGACGTCTCCATCTCCAAGCTGCTCTCCGGTACCTGCGACGTCTCCTTCATCTGCGAATTCGATTTCCAGCCGGAGGATCTGTACACCCAATATCTGGGAACGATCCCGCTGATCTTCGTCTGCTCGCCTCTGACGGCGCGGAGCAGCCACAGCGAGGAGGACGCCGCCCTGCCCACACTGCTTGGCACTATGAAAATGCCGGTGGCGAAGAAGATGCTGGCCTCTGTCGGGCTGCGGTTCAACGACTGCTTCTCCTCCCTGCTGAACATCGGTGATCTGGACACCATCCGGCAGATGCTGTACTACAACCGGGGCATCGCCCTGCTGCCCACCATCTATGTGGAGGCCGATCTGGCGGCAGGTGAACTGATCCGCGTCCCCCAGCTGCCGCAGGAGCTGTATCTGGACGCCCACGTTGTCACCGCTTCCAAAAGCCGGATCGGTTCCTACACCGGCAAGCTGATCCAGCTGGCCTTTGAGCTGTTCAACCCCCAGCATCTGACCAGCAGCCACCGCATCTTCTGACTATACGAAAGACGAAAACCCCCGGCTGTGCTCGTAGAGCAAAGTCAGGGGTTTTTCCTGTATTTCATTGATGGCGGGCTGTCCGGTTCCTCACAATATGTCCTGGATGACAAAGCAGCCTCTGCCGTTTTCCTTCGCCTGATACAGCACATGATCCGTCTGCGTAAGCAGCTCCGTCACATCTCGGGGGAACACGAATCGGCAGGCGCCTAGCTTGTCATATCCCGACTGTTGTAGATCACATCACACAGCACCACGCATACCAGGCACAAAAGCGGCAGAAACACAACGTTTGCGTGCAGCTGAAAGGCTGCGCGGCAGTCCGCCCCCTTGCTTGAGAACATGAGTCCAAGGGCACCGTATACCAGAGCCGCATGAATCCCCGGTGCGGCCATCGCCAACAGGCTTTTCCAAGGCCACCTGAGCCGTCCTGTCTTTGCGAAGCGATACAGCCAGCCGATCAGCAGGACGAAGAGCACCCGTGTGCCCACACTCAGCAGCAGACTTTGCAGCGGGAAACCGGATCGAAACGGAGAAAACAGCTTGTCATCCGGCACAACGTACAGAGCGGAGGCCTTGAGCATACTGCCCAACCCAAAGATCAGCCCAGCCACGGTAGATTCCCACGATCCGAAAAGGCAGGCGGCGACCACGATAGGGATAAAGGCCGTCGTCGTCGAGATCGGCGGGATGTGGATATAGCCCAGAGTGGTGAATGACATGACGACCTCTACCGCCAGAAGAATGCCAAATACATAGCGTTCAAATTTTGCATTTTTCCGCGCCTGCAGCTTCATGTTGCTTTGCTCCTCCTGTTTACGGTGTTGCTGACGAGGCTGTATGGCCTCCTGCCAGATTATAATTGGTTCCCCCTTGCAAGTCAATCGGTTTCCAGCATCCGGGTGATCCGCCCATAAAGCGGCAAGCGTCCGACATCAGGCCGCCCGGCACAAGAAAACACGCGCCATAAAAGACACATTTTGCACAGGACACTGTGTCGCGCTGCCTGCCGGACATACCTGCGGCACCGCGCCTTGTCCCTGCGCAAAATATGCGCTTTTCCGGTGCGCAACTGTTTCGCCAAAGGGCATTCGGAATAAAATCGGCTGCAAAAATTCCCCCATACTGACGTATGGGGGAATTTTTTCGAATAGTTTTAGCCGAACAGCAAAACCGCATTTCCTATATCAGCCGGCCTTGCCGGGCATTTGGTGTATGCGGCTAAACCGTACCGGAACAGGGTAGTTACGCCATTTCCTTGATGGCGGCCTGAGCGGCGGCCAGACGGGCGATGGGCACACGGAAGGGAGAGCAGGACACATAGTCCAGACCCACCTTGTGGCA
>CAKTMQ010000025.1 GCA_934573945.1 uncultured Oscillospiraceae bacterium
GATGTCCCGATCCTTGGGCTCCACGTCGTTCATCAGCTTGTCGCCGATCCACAGCTCGCCGGAGGTGATGTCCTCCAGACCGGCGATCATCCGCAGGGTGGTGGACTTGCCGCAGCCGGAGGGACCCACCAGCACGATGAATTCCTTGTCGGCGATCTCCAAATTGAACTGCTGGACGGCTACCACGCCCTCGTCGGTGATCTGCAGGTTGCTCTTTTTCTCCGGTTCCTCACCCTTCTTGCCCTTCTTTTTCTTCTCGGTGTTGGGGTAGACCTTCTTGAGCTCCTTCAAAATGACCTTTGCCATCTTCTCTTGACTGTAGCTGCCCTGCCTCCGCAAACGACAGCCTCACGCGGGGCAAAAAAGTCCCTCGCGCCTTACGGCAGGTCTCCACACTGCCGCACCGCCAGCCACAGCGGATCTTCCTCCTTTTCAATTGCCGCCGCGGCACAAGAAGTGGAGTGCGCCGCGCCGGTGGGAATAAGACAGGGTCATTGTAACTGAAAAAAAAGCAAATTACAAGTGCTAAAACAGGAACTTTTTACAAAACACACCGAAAACCTGCGCCGCCCGGCCATACCGGCAGACAAAAACGCGCCTGTCGGGCGACAGGCGCGTTTTGATGAGAAACATATTACTCGGCGGGGTAAACAGAAACCTGCTTACGATCCTTGCCCAGACGCTCAAAGCGGACAACGCCGTCAGCCTTGGCGAACAGGGTGTCGTCGGTACCCTTGCCCACGTTGGTGCCGGGGTGAATGTGGGTGCCGCGCTGGCGAACAAGGATGTTGCCAGCCAGAACGAACTGACCGTCAGCGCGCTTGGGGCCAAGGCGCTTGGACTCGGAGTCGCGGCCGTTCTTGGTGGAGCCCATACCTTTTTTATGGGCGAAGAACTGCAGACCAATGTGCAACATTTCGCAGTACCATCCTTTCTGTAAGATACGGAAGGGGTGAAGGCTCAGGCCTCCATCACTTCGATGTGTTTCGGATATTCGTCGTGAAGCTGTGCCAGATAGACCATCAGCCCGGTCAGAAGATTCTGACAGGTGGATTCCGCCGTGGGCGCAAGCCCGCCGGGGAGCCGGAAAGAGATGGCGGCCGTTTCCTGATCGACCTTCACGGAGGCACACAGTCCCATTACGTCGTTGACGGTGGCTTCCACCAACCGCACGGCGCTGGTTACGGCGGCGCAGACGATGTCCTCGCCCTCTTCGCCGTATCCGCTGTGTCCCTGTGCATCAAATCCGATGATGCGCTCCTCCACTGTGTGGAATATGACGCTCGTCATACCGAACCTTAGAAGCTGATCTTGCCGATCTCAACCTTGGTATAGGGCTGACGATGACCCTGACGTTTGCGGTAGCCCTTCTTGGGGGTGTACTTGAAGATACGGATCTTCTTGCCCTTGCCGTTCTTGACGATGGTGGCGTCCACCTTCGCGCCCTCCACCACGGGAGTGCCGAACTTGGTGTTCTCACCGTCAACGATCGCCAGCACCTGGTCAAACACCACGGAGGCACCGGCCTCGGCATCCAGCTTTTCGATAAACAGCGTGTCGCCCTCAGAGACGGCGTACTGCTTACCACCGGTCACGATAATAGCCTGCATTACTTGTTGCACCTGCCTTTCCTTTATTACGGACTCGCTGTCGGGGGCGTTCAGCCAACGGCTGAAGCTTGTGACCCATTCAAAGCGGCCTTAACAGTATAACAGCCCGACGGGGGCTTGTCAACAAAAATCGTGAGAAATTACGACGATTTTGGGGCGGAAATTGCCTTATTCCGGATAGACCAGCTTTTCCACCGTCCAATCCCGGATCACATCGCCGTAGAAGGCGCAGCAGTCCCGCGCCAGAGATACATCCAGGTTGACATAATTTCTGCATTCCCGGGCGGGCTTGCCGGGCATGGGGGCGTCCCACGCGGCGCCCTGAGCAAAGACCTGCCGCAGCAGTGCAATGGCTTCCCCGTCGGTGAGGCGGGTGCTGTCAAAGAGAAAATAGAAGCCGGTCTGGCAGCCCATAGGACCGAAATAGATGACGGCGTCCTTATGGACGCTGCTGTGCAGGGCAGTGGCGATGATGTGTTCCACCGAGTGCATCTGGGCATTGGTCAGCAGGTCACCGGTGTTGGGCGCTTGAAGCGCAGGCCGAAGGTGGTGACGCTGCCGTCCCGCCGGCTCAGGTACAGGCCGGGAACCAGCACGTCGTGATCAACAGTGAAGCTGGCGATTTTTCCATAGGTCAGTCCTCCAACTGTGCCGTCAGTGCCATGACGGCGGTATTGAGATCCCGCATGGCGGCGGGGAAGTTGAAATAGTAGTCGTGCTTGCTGGTAAGGCAGTCCGACACCGATTTGAGCGCCGCAAAGGGGACGCCGCAGCGGCGGCAGACCTGCGCCACTGCGCCGCCCTCCATCTCACACAGCAGGGGATGGAAGGTATCCCGGATCCAGTTTGCCCGGGCGCCGGGGATGCCGAACCAGTCGCCGGTGGCCACCGTGCCGGTGCGGCAGGCGTACCCAGCGGCGGCCATGGCGGCCTGAAGCCGGGGCAGCTCCCAGGTGGGGAACTCCGTCATGTTGACGGTGGAGACCATGCCGATGGGGTCGCCGCAGCCGGTGGTATCCACGTCGTGCTGGATGAACTTCTCCGCCAGCACCAGTGTGCCGATGGGAACCTCCTCAAAGCAGCCGGCCACGCCGGCGTTGAGGATCAGATCCGGCTGATAGTGCTGGATCAGCAGGGCGGCGGACATGGCAGCGTTGACCTTGCCTACGCCGCCGCAGCAGGCGATCACGTTGTCGCGGATGCGGTAAAAGGGAACGCCATGGATCGTTTCCTCCGGCTGGGCGTCGTGGATGAGACTGCCGATCTCCGAGGGCATGGCGTAAAAAAGAGCGATGTTCATGGAGAGACCTCGTTTCACAGGTGTTGGCCGTCCGCCGGCGGATGCAGACGCGCCCGGCGTGGACGGCTCTCCTAATTGTAAATAGGGGATGGGGGAAATGTCAAGTTGCATTTCGGGAAAGGGTGGGGTAAAATAGGCAGAGAGAAAGGTGGTGAGGCAGATGCGGGTGACCGGTGTGATCTGCGAATTCAATCCGCTGCACCGGGGGCACGCGTATCTGCTGCACCGGCTGCGGCAGCAGGGCGCGGAGGCCATCGTCTGTGCCATGAGCGGCAATTTCGTGCAGCGGGGCGGGACGGCGCTGGTGCACAAGCTGGCACGGGCGGAGATGGCGGTGGCCTGCGGCGCCGATCTGGTGCTGGAGCTGCCCACACCGTGGGCTATGGCCACGGCGGAGACCTTCGCCCGGGGCGGCGCAGCGCTGCTGGATATGGCGGGCTGCGACAGCATCGGCTTTGGCAGCGAGTGCGGTGACGGTGCGGTGCTGTGCCGGACGGCGGAGACGCTGCTCTCGCCGGCACTGCAGGCGGACATCCGGCAGGAGCTGTCCGCCGGGATCACCTATGCCGCCGCCCGGCAGCGGGCGGCAGCGCGGCTGCTGGGTGATGACGCGGCGGTGCTGCGCCAGCCCAATGATACGTTGGCTGTGGAGTACCTGAAGGCCATCCGTGCCAGGGGCAGCGCCATGACGCCGGTGGTGATCCGGCGTACCGGTGCGGCGCACGACGGCGGTGCAGCGGCGGATAGCGCCTCCGCCTCCCACATCCGGCAGCTGATCGGAAAGGGTGCGGTGGCGGCGGCCTGCGGCTATATGCCGGAGGCTGCGGCAGCGGTGCTGCGGCGGGAGCTGACGGCGGGGCGGGTCACCGACCCGGCGTGGACGGAGCGGCTGGTGCTGGCGCGGCTGCGGGAGATGCCGGAGGAGGCATTCTTTCCCTATGACGGCGGCGGCGAGGGTCTGTACCACCGGCTGTACGGCGCGGTGCGGCGCTGCGCCGGTATGGCGCAGCTGCTGGAGAGTGTCAAGACGAAGCGCTATACGGCGGCGCGGATACGCCGGATGGTGTATGCCGCGTGGCTGCAGCTGGCGCCGACGCCGGGAGAGCTGCCCTATGCCCGGGTGCTGGCGGCCAATGAGACGGGGCGGCGTGTCCTGCGGCAGATGCAGCGCCGGGGACAGCCGGTGCTGACCAAGGCGGCGGATGCGGCGGCGCTGGGGACGACGGCGGAGGTGCTGTTCCGGCAGGAGGCGCGGTGCACCGATCTGTACACCCTGACCTACCGGGCGTTGGAGCAGTCTCTGCCGGACAGCGACTGGCGGCTGACGCCGGTGATGATCTGACAGTTGAAATACGGCCTGTGTCCCGCAGGGGCACGGGTGAGGATCTGCAAGGAGAGATTACATATGGAAGAACTACGCAGTTTTGGTTATATTTGCCCCAAGTGCGGCAAGGCGGTGCTGGGACAGCGGAGCGCTTTTGCGTTGCAGGCAGCGGCCGCCAGGATCGCCTGCGACTGCGGCGGCAGTGAGCTGGAGATTCAGACCGACGGGGTGAAGTTCCGGCTGTGGGTGCCCTGTGGCCTGTGCGGCGGTACCCATCAGGCAGAGGTGGACGCCCGCGCCATCCTGACGGGGCGCGGCGTGGGACTGGCCTGCCCGGAGACGAAGCAGCTGTGCTGCTACGCCGGGGAGGACGGTGAGGTACGCGCCGCGCTGGAGGGACTGGCCATCCGGGTGGCCAAGGAGAAAAGCGAAGAAAAAGAGGCCTTTACCGACAACGTGATCATGTATGAGGTGCTCTCTGAGCTGCGGGACATCGCTGCCCGGGGTGGGATCCGCTGTACCTGCGGCAGCACGGAGTACGGGATCGAGGTGCACCGTGCCGCGGTGGATCTGGTGTGCCGCCGCTGCGGCGGCAGACTGCGGCTGAACGCCGGTACGGATGAGGATCTGGATCGGCTGTGCTGCCAGATGACGCTGACCATCCGCGGTGCGGAATGAGAGGATTGCGGGTCTGCCTGGCGGCGTTTTTGGGCGCCATGGGCGTCTGTCTGGCCACGGGGCTCTCCTTCCTCTGGGCACTGCTGCTGGGACTGGCGCTGTTTGCCCTGTGGGGATACCGGCAGGGACACGGCCTGCACGCCATGTGGAATATGGCATGGCAGGAGGGACGCAAGGTGCTGGTGGTGCTGCGGATCTTCGTGTTCATCGGCACCATCACCGCTCTGTGGCGCAGCGCGGGCACCATTGTATACTTTATTTATTACGGCGTACAGGCTATATCGCCGCAGCTGTTTGTGCTGGTGGCATTTCTGCTGACCTGCCTGATCTCCTACGCGCTGGGAACCTCCTTCGGGGTGATCGGTACGGCGGGGATCGTGCTGCTGGCGCTGGCGCGCTCCGGTGGCGTCAGTGTGGCGGTGACCACCGGCGCGGTGCTGTCCGGCGCCTATTTCGGAGACCGGTGTTCACCGGCCTCCTCCTCTGCCGCACTGGTGGCGGCGGTGACGGAGACGCGGCTGTATGACAACCTGCGCACCATGCTCCGTACCGGCGCGCTGCCTTTCTGCCTGACGACGGCGGTGTATGCCGTGCTGTCGGCACGTCATCCGCTGGCGGCGGTGGACGGATCGCTGCTGCAGGCGCTGCGGGACAGCGCGGTGATCTCGCCCTGGACGTTGGCACCGGCGGTGCTGATGCTGGCGCTGCCGCTGCTGAAGGTGCCGGTGCTGGTGAGTATGGCCGCCAGTGTGGCGGCGGCAGGACTGGTGAGCATTTTCGTACAGGGCATGGGGCTGTGGGAGCTGCTGAAAACGATAGTACTGGGCTACTATCCCGCCGCAGGACAGCTGCGGGACATCCTCTCCGGCGGCGGTATCATCTCTATGGCAAAGCCGGCGGCGCTGGTGTTCACTACCGGGCTGCTGGCGGGATTGCTGGACGGCATCGGCGTGCTGGACAGTGCGGCGAAGTTAGTGGAGACCATAGCCGGGCAGTGGGGACGGTTCGACGCTGCGGTGGCTGTGAGCGCCGCGGCCGGCGCACTGTTCTGCAACCAGTCGGTGGCGGTGGTGATGGGCAGTCAGCTGCTGCACCGTGCCTACGATGATAAAAGTGAGATGGCGGCGGATCTGGAGAACAGCAGTATTGTCATCTCGCCGCTGATCCCCTGGAATATTGCGGCCAGTATTCCGCTGACGATGCTGGGGGCGGACGCGTCCGCCATTCTCTATGCGGTGCTGCTGTACATGATCCCGCTGGTCTACGGCGGGACGAAGCGCTGGGTGTATCGCCCGTCAGGGGCGGGGAAGGAGTGAGGGGGTTGCTCTCTCTGTTGGCAAAATGGCTGATCCCGGGACGGGAGAACATACAGGACGGCGCTGTGCGGCGCGCCTGGGGCGCGCTGTGCGGGGCGATGGGGATCGCCCTGAACCTGCTGCTGTTTGCGGGAAAGCTGGCGGCAGGCACCGCCAGCGGCTCCATCGCCGTGACGGCAGACGCTTTCAACAACCTCTCCGACGCAGGCTCCTCGGTGGTGACGCTGCTGGGGTTTCGTCTGGCGGGCAGAAAGCCGGATGCCGGGCACCCCTTCGGACACGGGCGGATGGAGTATGTGTCGGGGCTGGTGGTGGCCGGATTGATCCTGCTGATGGATGCAGAACTGGTGAAGTCCTCGGTGGCGTCGATCCTGCATCCGGTGCCGGTGGCTTTCTCCTGGCTGACGGCGGCGGTGCTGCTGGCGTCCATCGGCGTGAAGCTGTATATGTATCTCTATAACCGGTCGGTGGGAAAAAAGATCGCCTCTGCTGCCGTATCCGCCGCAGCGGTGGACAGCCTCAGCGATATGGCGGCCACTGCCGCTGTGCTCTTGGCTATGGTGCTGGGCGCGGTGGCTGGTGTGCAGCTGGACGGCTGGGTGGGGCTGCTGGTGGCGCTGTTCATCCTGCGTGCGGCGGTACAGGCGGCACGGGATACGCTGAATCCCCTGTTGGGGCAGGCGCCCGATCCGCTGCTGGTGCAGGAGATCGAGGCGCTGGTACTGGCTCATGACCGGGTGGTGGGGATCCACGACCTGGTGGTGCACGATTACGGCCCGGGGCGGCGCATCATCTCGCTGCACGCGGAGGTGCCGGCTGACGGGCAGGTGCTGGAGCTGCATGACATGATCGACAACATCGAGACGGAGCTGGCGCAGAAGCTCCACTGCGAGGCGGTGATCCACATGGATCCTGTGGTGGTGGGCGATCCGCAGGTAACGGAGCTGCACCGGCAGGTGGCGGCGCTGGTCAGGACGATCGATCCCCGCATCACCATCCACGATTTCCGCATGGTGCCGGGCAGCACGCATACCAACCTGATCTTCGACGCGGTGATCCCCTTTGACGAGGCGCTGACCCGACCGGAGGTGGCGGCGCGGATCCGGCAGCTGGTGACGGAGATGGACGGCAGCTACCGGGCGGTGGTGAAGGTGGAGAATTCTTATTGTGAATGAATAAAGGAGGAGCAGACTATGGAAGAACAGATCCGCAGGCTCAAAGAGCTGGTGGACGGCAGCGACAACATCGTGTTTTTTGGCGGCGCCGGGGTGTCTACCGAGAGCGGGATACCGGATTTTCGCAGTGTGGACGGCCTGTATCACCAGCAGTTCCGGTATCCGCCGGAGACTATGCTGAGCCACAGCTTCTATGTGAGACACAAGGAGGAGTTTTATCAGTTCTACCGTGCCAAGATGCTGGCGCCGGAGGCCATGCCCAACGCGGCGCACCGCAAGCTGGCGCAGTGGGAGCAGGAGGGAAAACTGAAGGCTGTCATCACCCAGAACATCGACGGACTACACCAGAAGGCGGGCAGCCGGGAGGTGCTGGAGCTGCACGGCAGCGTGCTGCGTAATTACTGCGAGCGGTGCGGGAAATTTTATGGGCTGGATACTATCCTCCATACCACCGGCGTGCCCAAGTGCACTTGCGGCGGCGACATCAAGCCGGATGTGGTGCTCTACGAGGAGGGGCTGGATGAGTCCGTGATGGATAAGGCGTTGGCCTATATCAGAAACGCCGATATGCTGATCATCGGCGGTACGTCGCTGGTGGTCTACCCGGCGGCGGGACTGGTACGCTACTACCGGGGACACAAGCTGGTGGTGATCAACAAGGGTACGGTGGGCACGGACATCGGCGCCGATCTGGTGATCGATGGTGCCATCGGGCAGGTGCTCTCTCAGGTGTGAGAGTGGAAAAATAGGCTTGACAAATATAGGTTGTCTGGTATAATAAGCAGGTACATTTGAGAGGGAACATTTGCGAGTGTGCTGGAATCGGCAGACAGGCAAGCTTGAGGTGCTTGTGTTCGAATGGACGTGTGGGTTCAAGTCCCATCACTCGCACCACCCTTTCAAAAATAATCGAAAAAGGGTATTGACAAATACAGGAACTTCGGTTATAATCAGCTATGTTGTTTGCGCGAGTGGTGGAATTGGCAGACTCGCTAGATTCAGGTTCTAGTGTCCACTACGGACGTGCGGGTTCAAGTCCCGCCTCGCGCACCATCAGGAAAGACATCTGTTCGGGTGTCTTTCTTTTTTTGCGTTTGGACGGTGCGGGCAGCTTGACGCGGCTGCCTGCGAATAACTGAACAGCGGCATAAGGAGATATAAAAATGCCGGACTTGAGAGTAACGAAAAAATTATGGGAGAAAATGTAAAAACCGGAGAAATTTTGCTTTTCAACGGGACAAATGTATGGTATACTTTTGCCGATATTATCAGAGATGCCGTTTATTTTGAGAAAGCGGGGAGTGAGCGCATTTGAGTGAGCTGCTGAGAATGGAACATATCAGCAAGCGGTTTGGCAGCTTTTATGCCAATAAGGACATCAGTCTGACAGTGAACCGGGGCGAGGTATTGACGCTGCTGGGTGAAAACGGTGCAGGCAAGTCCACGCTGATGAATATTCTGATCGGCCTGTACCAGCCCACGGAGGGAAAGATCTTTCTGGAGGGCAAGGAGGTTCGTATCGAGTCTCCCAGCCAGGCGGTGAAGCTGGGTATCGGCATGGTGCACCAGCACTTCATGCTGGTGGAGGCCATGACGGTGTTTGACAACATCATTCTGGGCGATAAGCACGCCAAGGGGCTGTTTATTGACCGAGCCGCCCGCCGCAAAGAGATCGAGGAGCTGTCCGCCAAATATGGTCTGGACGTGCAGCTGGATCGCCTGATCACGGAGATCTCCGTGGGTGAGCAGCAGCGCACCGAGATCCTGAAGGCGCTGTACCACGGCGCCGAGCTGCTGATCCTGGACGAGCCGTCCGCCGCCCTGACGGATATCGAGGTGGAGGGCCTGTTCGCCATCATGCGCAAGCTGGTGTCCGAGGGCAAGAGCATCATCTTCATCAGCCACAAGATGCGCGAGGTCATGCACATCTCCGACCGCATCACCGTGCTGCGGCTGGGCGAGGTGGTGGGTACCGTCAACTGTGCGGATACCGACAGCCAGAAGCTGGCCAGCATGATGATCGGCCGCGAGTTGGTCACCTCCCAATACGAGAAAAAGGACTGCAGCGACGCGGCGGTGGCAGTGGAGCTGTCCCATGTGGATTACCACAAAGAATCCAAGCACAACGGCCTGAACGATATGTCCCTGACGGTACGACGGGGCGAAATCGTAGGTATCGCCGGTGTGGACGGCAACGGACAGACCCAACTGGCGCAGCTGATCACCGGTGTCATCACCCCTGACAGCGGCACGGTAGAGCTTTCCGGTCAGCGACCCGCCGTCTTTGATCCTCATGGCTTCATCAAGGATGGCGTCTCTCACGTGCCGGAGGATCGCAACCTGCAGGGGCTGGTGGGCGATATGTCCATTGCCGAAAATCTGGTGCTGAAAAACTGCGGCACCGCCGCTTTCAGCAGCGGCAACGGCCTGATGCTGAAGAAGAAGGCCATCGGCACCTATGCCGATGAGATGGCCAAGAAATACGACATTCGCTGCACATCCGTGGAGCAGGACGTGCGCAGTCTGTCCGGCGGCAACCAGCAGAAGGTCATTTTGGCTCGTGAGTTGGAATCCGACCCGGTGCTGCTGGTGGCGGCGCATCCCACCCGTGGTCTGGACATCGGTGCGACCAGCTTTATCCACGATCAGATGATCGCAGCTCGTGACCGGGGCGTGGGCATCCTGCTGATCAGCGCCGACTTCGACGAGATCCTGGAGATGTCCGACCGTATTCTGGTCTGCTTCGAGGGTCAGATCATGGGCGAGTATTCCGGCAAGAATCCTCCCGTTGAGGAGATCAGTCTTGCCATGACCGGCAAGTAAGGGGGAGTGCACATGGAAAAGTTAAAACGCTCTCTGGGCAGTTTCGCGGTTCCGCTGCTGTCGATCCTGCTGGCCTTTCTCATCGGCGGCATCATTATGGCGGCGCTGGGAGCCGATCCCTTCATGGCGGTGAAGTATTTGTTCCAGGGCGCCTTTGGCTCCCGTGCCAGCATCGGCACCACACTGAACAAATCCACACCTCTGATGTTTACCGCACTGTGCGCCTGCTTTGCCTATAAGTGCGGCGTGTTCAATCTGGGTGGCGAAGGTCAGTTCCTGATGGGCTCTATCGCCGCGTTCCTGACGGCCTACTTCAGCGGCCTGACCGGTTTTGCCGGTATCCTGCTGGCACTGCTGGCCGGTACGCTGGCCGGCGGTATCTGGGGTTTGATTCCCGGTGTACTGAAGATCACCCGGGGTCAGAACGAGATGATCATCTCCATCATGCTGAACTATGTGGCCACGCTGTTTATGGGCGTGATCTACACCAGCTGGATCCGGGATGAGAGTGTTCCCCAGACTCCGGCCATCTCCAAGCTGGTGCAGCTGCCCCGCGTGGTGTCTGATATGCGCTTTACCTGGGGTTTCGTGCTGGCGGTAGTGGTAGGGCTTGTGATGTACTACGTGCTGTTCTGGACCAGCGGCGGTTTCAAGCTGCGGGCGGTGGGCTACAACATGACCGCCAGCCGCTTTAACGGTATCCCCGTCAAGCGCTATATCCTGACCAGCTTCATTATCTCCGGCGCCATCGCCGGACTGGGCGGCGGCGCGGAGCTGCTGGGTACCCAGTTCCGTCTTATCAACGGCTTCGGCGCAGGCTACGGCTTCGACGGTGTGGCCATGGCACTCATTGGCCAGCTGCACCCCATTGCGACGGTCATCGTGGCACTGTTCTTTGCGGTGTTGCGTGTGGGCTCCACCACCATGCAGGCCGCCACCGGTGTGCCCACCAGCGTGTCGGACATTATTCAGGCATTGGTGATCGTGTTTTCCGTGGCCGGCATGGCGCTGACCAAGCTGCCGGAGTTCGAGTCCTGGAAGAATCGGTTGTTCTCTAAGAGAAAGGCGGGTGACAAGTAATGGATTGGATCTCCAGCTTGCTTCTGGCCACTGTCCGCTTGGCCATCCCTCTGCTGTTGATCTCTCTGGCCGAGCTGTACGGACAGCGGGCCGGTATGGTCAACATCGGTCTGGAGGGTCTGGCCTCCATCGGTGCTCTGGTGGGCTTCCTGACCTGCTATATCACCGGCTCCAACTGGTTGGGGCTGCTGTGCGGTGCCCTGGCCGGTCTGCTGGTCAACATGATCTACGCATTTTCCACGGTGACGCTGTGCGCCGACCATACGGTGTACGGCATGGCCATCAATATTTTCGCCCCGGCGCTGGCGTCCTTCATCTACCGTGTGTACTTCGGTACCGGCTCTGATCTGAAGCAGATCGTCACCATGCCCAGCATCGCCATCCCCGGCCTGAAGAACATCCCGGTCATCGGCCCGCTGCTGTTTGACCAGAGCCCTATGGTGTATCTCACCATCGCACTGGTGGTGTTTACGTCCATTTTCTTCAACCGAACCCGTGCGGGGCTCAGCTACAAGGCGGTAGGCGAGCATCCCAAGGCTGCCGCTACGCTGGGTATCAACGTCATCGGCGTGAAGTACATTGCCTGCATCATCTGCGGTGCGCTGGCCGGTATGGGCGGCGCGTATCTGACCACCTGCTACTCCAGCACCTATACCGACGGCATCGTGGCCGGACGCGGCTTCATCGCCCTGGCCGCCGTCATCTTCGGCCGCTGGAACGCTGTGGGCGTGCTGCTGGCCTGCCTGTTCTTCGGCTTCTGCGACGCGCTGCAGATCCGGCTGCAGGTGTCCGGCATCGGCATTCCCTATCAGTTCTTCCAGATGATCCCCTACGTGGCCACCGTCCTCGTGCTGAGTGCCATCGGTACCCGCCAGGCCGGACCTAAGGCCAACGGGCAGCCCTACCGCAAGGAACAGCGGTAACAACGGTAATAACGCGAAATGCGCTATTATAAAGAATCTACATTAGGAGGAAAACAAATGAAGAAGTTTCTTGCAATGCTGCTGGCGCTGGTCATGACCCTGTCTCTCGTGGCCTGCGGCGGCAACACCAACACCAACGGTGACGGCGGCAATGACACCAACAACGACGCCGGTACCGACGGTGAGAAGACCTACAAGGTCGCCATGATCTGCGACTCCAGCATTAATGACGGCGGCTGGGGCGCTGCCTGCTACAACGCCATGGTCAAGGCTGCGGAGGCCAAGGGCTGGACCTATGAGGTTACCGACTCCATCTCTCAGGATGCCTATTATGATTCCATCGTGGCTTACTGCGCTCTGGGCTATGACATGATCTACGCCCCCGGTAACCAGTACACCGACGCGGTGCTGCAGGCTGCCGAGGAGTATCCTGACATCGCTTTCGCTCTGCTGAACGGCGCTGAGTCCACCCCCGCCAAGGCTGTCAACGGCAACGTGTCCTCTCTGCTGCCCAACGCACAGCAGATCGGCTGGATCGCCGGTGCGCTGGCCGGCCTGATGACCGAGAGCGGCAAGCTGGGCTTCATCGGCGGCATGGAGCTGGATACCACCAAGGGCAAGATCGCCGGTTTTGAAGAGGCTGCCAAGTTCGTTGGCGAGCAGGAAGGCAAGACTGTCGAGCTGCTGAGCGTCCCCTATGCCAACTCTTTCTCCGATGCCCCCAAGGGCAAGGAGTTTGCCACTGAGCTGATCAGCCAGGGCGCAGATGTGTTCTTCGGCGATGCTTCTGCCGTTGACTCCGGTGCCCGCGAGGCGATCGATGCTGCCAACACGGCTGCTGGTTCCATCAAGATTTTTGATATTGGCCAGCCTGCCGACATCCTGGGTCAGAATCCCTGCATTATCTGCTCTCAGGTCACCGATAACGCAGCCATGATCGAGGTCTCCATGAAGGCTGTCGAGGACGGCAACTTCGGCGGCAACACCGTCTATGGTACTCTGGAGAACGGCGCCCTGTCCGCCGGTGCCATCAATACCGAGCTGGTTTCCGCTGAGATCGTTGAGAAGTACAACGCCTATCTGCAGCAGATGATGGACGGTACTTTCATGAAGTAATTATAAAAGAACTCCGCTTTTCGACCGTTTTTCCGAAAAGCGGAGTTCTTCTTTTATCTGAAAAGCCCTGATTTTGTTGCAGGGATGCTATTGAAAGACAAGAGAAGGCACGCTGTCAGGCGTGCCTTCTCTTGTCATTCAATAGCATATGCACACACCAATATAATTCCATGATAGACGTTCTCAAAGACTTGTGCGTTTTGCAGGGAAATTATTCATGAAGAAAAAGAGGTATACCCAACATTGCTGGAACAGCTTATGCAGATGTCAAGTCGTGCCGATGCTGCATAAAGCGGGGCTGCAACGTAAGGGGTGCATATAATTTCCTCCTGCGAAAGCCGACTGACATAAGAAGGTATATGGTTTTACACTGGTACTGTGTACGGCAGGTGGCATAAGAAAAAGAAAAGAAAGGCGTGTGGATCATGCGATTTGCCGGCCCTGTTTGCGTAATTGCCGGGAAGCGGCAAAATAAACAAATGCGGCGTGGAATTATGCGCGCTATATATTGACTTCACATAAACAATATGCCATAATAACAGCGATTACGGGTGCCGCTGTCCGGTGTGGAGAGCGGCACGGGACGAAGGGAGTAAAAACCATGAAGAAGAGATTGCTGTCCCTGCTGCTGGCCATAGTGATGACCTGCACGCTGCTGCCGACGACGGCGTGGGCAGAGGACTGGGGCTCCGGCGACTGTGGCGATAATATGACGTGGGTGCTGGACGGTGACGGGACGCTGACCATCAGCGGCTCGGGCGAAATGTATGACTACGGCAGCGCGGGACCGTGGCAGCAATACGGTGTGTATATGAGAAAGATTGTGGTGGGCGACAACGTGACCAGCATTGGCCGGTACGCCTTTGCCGATCTGGAGCTGGTGACGGAGGTACAGTTGCCCGACAGTGTGACGAAGATCAACGACTATGCTTTCGACGGCTGCACCGATCTGGCGACCTTTGACATCCCTTCCAATGTGACCCACATCGGAAACTATGCCTTTAACGACTGCACCAATCTGCGCAGCGTGACCATCCCGACAGGGGTGACGGCCATCGGGTATGGCGTTTTTACCTACTGCAAGCGGCTGGCCAGCGTGACCATGCACGACGGCATTACGTCCATCGGCGGGAATGCTTTCAGCCAGTGTTATGCACTGAGCAGCATCGACATTCCGGAGGCGATGGAGATCATTGCTCGGGGTGCCTTTGACGGCTGCAACGCGCTGAAAACCGTGCGTTACGGCGGCAGCGCGGCGCAGTGGAAGGCATTGACCATCGGCGACTACAACACGTGTCTGACCAGCGCACAGATCGAATACGGCAAGGTAGATCCCATTGCGGTCACGGCTGTGCCACAGCACAAATATGTGGGCTGCGGCAACTCCGGGACGAAAGCCCCTGCGGACTGCTACGTGGACGATGACGGTGTCTACTATGTGGTGGACAGCGACGCTGCACAGAACACCATCACGCTGACCAACAGTGGCGAGACGTTTCAGGCGCGTCTGGCCACCGTGTTCGGCAGTGCCTCCAACTGGGATCCCAACGCAGAGGTCGTTGAGGGCGGGCACATGATGGCGCTGGTCAAGGAGAACGTTGCGTATATAAATCCCGATAGCGGCAACGTGGGCAAGGCTGTCAACGAGTATAGATGTGCTTTCTGTGGAAAACGTTTCTTCGGCTCCGATTATCAGTATTCACCTGATCAGGCTTGGGCTATGGACTATGAATATGCCAGTCATCTGATCGAGGCCGGATTTGTGCGGCTGAGCGCAGACATGGAGTTGGGCAGCGTAAAATATTACTGGAGGTATGACAGCTCAGCTATCGCGGCGCTGGAGGCACCGGTGCTCAGCGGCAGTATCGATCGGTACGGCCAGCCAGTGCTGACATGGCCGGAGGTCAGCGGCGCTGATATTTACCGTGTTTGGATGTGCTGCATCAGCGATAGCGATGAGTATGGCATCGTGAGGGCTCTGCGGGACAACGAGTATACCGGCAATCTGGCAGAATTTGAAGAGGGGAAAGAATACGGCTTCAAGGTGCTTGCCTGCAGCAGCGACGGCAGGAATAGTGAGTTCAGCAATGAATTCACCTTTACCTATCACACTCAAAAGCCGGAGCCCACGGAGGACATGAGCGGCAAGTATGGCGCAAATATCAGCTGGATGCTGAAAAACGGCGTACTGACCATCAGCGGCAGCGGCACCATGGAAAGCGATGAAGCGACGCCCTGGACTTCCGGTGCTCTGCGCAATGAGGTGCGGCAGGTGGTGGTGCAGCAGGGCGTGACCACCATCGGCGAGGGGGCTTTCCGTGACTGCTTCTATCTGACCTCCGTGAAGCTGCCGGCGTCGGGACTGACGAAGATCGGCGAGAGCGCTTTCTACGGCTGCGCGAATCTGACCGCCATCAGCATCCCCGACGGTGTGCAGTCCATCGAGGGGTGGGCATTCGTTTTCTGCAGGAAGCTGACCAGTGTCACGGTGCCCGGCAGTGTTAAGACTGTGGGTGACAACGCGTTTGCCGTGTGCTCCGGTCTGACCGACATTACCTTCGGGGAGGGTGTGCAGTCTCTGGGTACGGTGGCACTGGCTGGCTGCACAGCGCTGCGCACGCTGCGGCTGCCCCGGAGCCTGACCAGCATCGGGGACAGTGCTACATATGATATAGCTATCAGAGATGTATATTACGGCGGTAGCCAGGCGGATTGGAACAAGATCAGCATCGGCCTTGACAACACCGGGCTGGATAACGCCACTATCCACTATATCGGTCTGGGCGTACCCACCATGACGTTGAAGCTGGGCAGCGACGGCAAGCCGGTAGTCAGCTGGACGAAGGTGACAGGTGCGGCGCAGTATGAGGTCTATCGCTCCGACACCGGCAAGGACAACACCTTCAAAATCATTCGCCGCACCGCGGGATTGACCTACACCGACACCACGGCTGCAGCAGGCAAGACCTACTACTACATGATACGTTCCATCAACGGCAGCACCACCGGCAAGTTCTGCGCGGCTCGATCCATCGCGGTACCGGGAGCGCTGGGCGTGCCCACCATAACGCTGACCACCGCCAGCAATGGCAATCCTGTCATCAAGTGGACGAAGGTAAACGGCGCGGCGCAATATGAGGTGTACCGTTCCCTGACCGGCAAGGCCAACAGCTACTCTATCGTCCGCCGCACGGCAGGACTGACCTTCACGGATACCGCAGCGGCAGCGGGCAAAACGTATTACTACGTAGTACGCGCCATCAACGGCAGCACCGCTGGTAAGTTCTGCGCAGCCAAGTCCGTCGCTGTGGCGCTGGGTGTGCCCACTATGACGGTGAAGCTGGGCAGCGACGGCAAGCCGGTGGTCAGCTGGACGAAGGTGGCAGGTGCAGCACAGTATGAGGTGTACCGTTCTCTGACCGGTAAAGCCAACAGCTACTCCATCATCCGCCGCACGGCGGGACTGACCTTCACGGATACCACAGCGGCAACGGGCAAGACGTATTACTATGTAGTGCGCGCCATCAACGGCGGCGCCGCTGGTAAGTTCTGCGCGGCCAAGTCTGTCACGGCACAGATGGCGCTGGGTGTGCCCACCATGACGCTGGGCATAGATCTGTCCGATGGCCTTACCACCGTCTGGTGGAGCAAGGTGGCCAACGCCGCCCAGTATGAGATCTACCGCTCTGACAGCGGCAAGAGCGGCACCTTCAAGATCGTCCGCCGCACCGCCGGTACATTCTGGAAGGACAATACCGCCCAGGTGGGAAAGACCTACTACTATACGGTGCGTGCCATGCGGGGCAGCGGGACAAGCGTGGTCTACGGTGGCTTCTGCCCCGTTCAGGAGCGGGTGTGCAGCCAGCCGCCTACGCTGGAGTCGCCCTACTTCTATTATATGGCTCTCAACAGCAGCGGCAAGCCGGTGCTGAAGTGGGAGGGCGTTCCCGATGCGGACTACTACGTCATTTTCCGCACGGACAATGGCGGCTTTTCCATCAGTGACATCGGCTATGTGGAGGCCGGCAGCGAGCTGACCTATACCGACACGACCGCTGTGGCGGGCGTCCGGTATGGTTATTCTGTCAGCTGTGAGACCTATGAGGGCGCTTACAGCGCGCCCTCCGACCAGTACTATATCACGGCGAGATAAAGTTTCGATGCCCCACAGCGTATGCTGTGGGGCGTTTTTGTGGCCGCGTCCGATTTTCATCTTGCGGGAAAAGGAAAATTCTGTCTGTTCTGTGAGATATGCTTTTCGCATTTTGACGGTGCAGACCGGGGAAAGAGACTGTATTTTCTTGGTAAAAGTGCGTAAGATATGCATTGACGACAGACTGTGTTCGTGATAAAATAGACAAAGTTACCGGCTTTACCTGCGGAAAGGGCGCAGGTCAGGAAAAAAAGAAATGAGGGAGTAAGTATGTATCGCATCGTGAAAAAGGAAGCGCTGAAACCCACCGTGATCCTCTATGAGATCGAGGCGCCCATGGTGGCCAAAAAGGCGCAGCCCGGCCAGTTCATCATTCTGCGCGTGGATGAGAATGGTGAGCGTATCCCCATTACGATCCATGACTA
>CAKTMQ010000026.1 GCA_934573945.1 uncultured Oscillospiraceae bacterium
AAAAGCATTGCAGCGGGCCAAGCAGGCGCTGCAGGCAGAACTGGAACAGGAGGAGGCGACAGTATGACTATGGAACGGAGGGAAACAGCGCTGCGTCAGGCGGCGCGGCAGATGGCGCGGAATCTGGCGGCAGTCCTGCCCGCAGAGGAGGTAACCCCCTCCCCTGCCCTGACAGAAAAGCTGATATTGCTGAGCCGCCGCACCGCCCGAGGGCAGGCGTGGCGGTGTCTGGGACAGCGTGCGGCCATCATCGCGCTGACAGCCGTACTGGCACTGGGCACAGTGCTGGCAGCCAGCACCCAGGCGCGTGCCGCCGTGGGCAAATGGCTGTTCCGTCTGACGGACAGCCGTGCCGTGTACCGGTTTTTCGCACCGGATGAAGTCTCCGGCACACCAGCGGACTACACGCCCCGGCGGCTGCCTCAGGGCTATGCCCTTGTCCGCGACCTGACCGGCACAGACGGCACGCGGACGGTGCTGTACACCTCGTCTGGGGGCGACCTGCTGCTCAAATGCTTTCCCTTGCCCGGGGACAGCCGCACGCTGGAGCTCCGCGCCAGCGGTGTAACGGAAACAGCGGGGCAGCCGGTAGATCAGTTGCCGGAGGCGCTGGCACCGGCAGAGACCTCCGTACACGGCTTGACAGCTCACTTTTACCGCTTTCCGGAAAACACGGCGCGCTACGGGCAGGATGTCTATCTATTGGCGTTTTACGAGGACGGAATGCCCCGGTACAGCGTGACGCTGCCAGAGCTTTCCACGGCGCTGGTGTGGATCGACGAGGACGCTGGGTCTGTATTCCTGCTCACCGGCGGTCTGAACAAGGACATTTTGGTACAAATTGCGGAAAGTATTTACGAAAACGGAGGAGAAACGACATGAAAAAGTTGTTCATTTTGGGATTGGCGGCGCTGCTGATGCTGACGGTGGGCTGCGGTACAAAGGATGTTCCCACCGACGAACTGCCGCCGACCGAGGGCATTTCCCAGCCGGAGAATGTGACGGATGGCCAGAAAATCGTATACATCCCCCTTTGGATGCAGGACTACTCCGTGGTGTACTACGATGAAGATCTGAACCGTACCATTGCCCAGGGCGGGGATCTGACAGAGGAGGAAATCGCCGGGCGGGAAGACATTGACCCGGCGCAGATGTACGGAAGTATGACGGCAGAGCCCAACACGAAGGTGGAATACGACCTGCACGGTTATATTCAAAATGTGTACTATTTAGGCGGTTTTGGGGATTATCAGCTCTCCGACCCGGCAAAATCTTCTTATCTTGTCATCCCACTGTGGATGGCGTGCAATTCCGTCGTGACTTATGACGAGGCGCAGCGTATCACCATCGTGGCCGGTGGCTTCCTGACACCCGAGGAGGTGGCAGAGCGGCAGGACATCGCCGACGCGGGCGGCATGGACGCGGTGCTGCTGGCCTCCGAGCCCAACATCCGCGCCGTGTACGCCCCGGATGGCCATCTGCAGACCATCTACCGCACAGCGGCGAACGGCAGTGAAGATGCCTGCGACCCGGCCGCATGGCCGCAGGTGGTCAGCGACTAAACCTTTCCTCTGTGCAGGAAATATAGAAAGGCTCCTGACCGCCTGTGCGGTCAGGAGCCTTTCTATGTTTTCCGATTGCTCTGCTCAGGCCAGGAAGCCCTTAAGGATGGTATCCTCCGCCTCCTCCTCCGTCAGACCCAGCGTCTCCAGCTTCAGCAGCTGGTCGCCGGCGATCTTGCCGATGGCCGCCTCGTGGATCAGCTGCGCGTCGGTGGAGTTTGCAGTAATGGCCGGCACGGACTCGATCTTCGCGCTGCCCATAATGATGGAATCGCACTGCACATGGCCGAAGCACTTGGCGTTGCCCACCATCACCGGATGAAATACCTGATGGGAGCGATCCTGCGCCACCGAGCGGGAAATGACCCGCCCCTTGGCATCTTCACCGTTGAGCTGGATGGTCATATCACTCTCCGCCGACTGGTCGCCATGGGTCAGCAGGCGCTCCGTCACCACCACTTCGCTGCCCGCCTCGCAGAAGAAATCCGTCTCCCGCTTGGTGGAATCAATACCCCGGATCTGGATCGTCTCCATCTGCATGGTGGAGTTCTCCCCCAGATATACCACGGTCTTGGGATTCATGATATTGCCGCCGGTCTGACCGGCGTCCTTTTCGCCGTAGTGCTTCTCAATATAATGCACACGGGAATTCTTCCCCACATGGAACGTATGCAGGCCGTCATGACGGCTCTCGTTGCAGCCGGAGTTGTGGATACCGCAGCCTGCCACGATCTCCACGTCGCAGTCATCGGGCACATAGAAGTCGTTGAACACCAGCTCACTGACGCCGGTCTTGCTGATGATCACGGGGATATAGCACTTCTCCCCCTTGGTACCGGGCTTGAAGCGGATGTCGATGCCGGATTTCCCGTCGCTGCGGGGGCTGATGTCGATGTGCTCGGTGGACTGCCGCGCCTCACAGCCGCTGTCCTTCCGGATGTTGAATGCGCCCACCGGCTTACCGGTCAGGTCGGCGATCTTTTCCAGCAGTTTTGCGTCGATGTCAGTGATCACAGGGACGCCTCCTTTCTCTCGATAACGGGGCAGCTGCCCAGCGTATCGGCCAGGATCAGGGGGAACACCTCGTCGGTGCTGCCGCGGTGGGCAATCTGTCCGCCCGCGATGACCACGATCTCATCCGCCAGACGGATGATCCGCTCCTGATGGGAGATGATGATCATGGTGGCCTTGCCCTCCTGATGGATCTGCTCAAAGGTCTCCGTCAGCCGCGCAAAGCTCCACAGGTCGATGCCTGCCTCCGGCTCGTCGAAGATCATCAGGTCGCTGTGCCGTGCCAGAATGGTGGCAATCTCGATACGCTTCACCTCGCCGCCGGACAGGGACACGTCCACCTCACGATCCAGATAGTCATTGGCACACAGCCCCACCTTGGTCAGGTAGGAACAGCAGCGATCCTTGCTGAGCTTCTCCTCACCTGCCGCCAACAGCAGCAGGTCATGCACCGTAATACCCTTGAAGCGGGGCGGCTGCTGGAAGCCGTAGCTGATACCCTTGCGGGCGCGTTGGGTGATGGACAGCTCCGTGATGTCCTCCCCGTTGTAAAGGATGCGCCCGCTGGTGGGATGCACCAGACCCATGATGATCCTGGCCAGTGTGGTCTTGCCGCCGCCGTTGGGGCCGGTAAACACCATCAGCTTATGATCCGGTATGGTAATGGAAACGTCCTTGAGAATGTCCGTCTCCCCCTCGGGAGTGGACACGCGATAACAGATATTCTGCAATTCCAGCATGGAATATTCTCCTCTCTTTGAGGTTTGTTCCGTAAAATAACGGCACAGTGCCATCGCACCGGGCACGTAATTTTATATTGTAGCAGATGCTGTCGAAAAAATCAATCGCTATCGGTTTTTTCTGCCACCATCAGCTGATCCAGCGTGGCGCTGTCCAGATACTCCCGGATCACCCGATCCAGTCCCTGCCACAGAGGTCTGGTGCGGCATACGTCCGCCATCTGGCAGGGCGCGGCTTCGTCCTCCATACACTGTACCGGTGCCAGCGACCCCTCGATCAGCCGCAGCAGCGCCCCGATATGGTACGTCTCCGGCGGACGGCTCAGCCGATAGCCGCCGCCTCGCCCGTGGGTACCGTCCACATAGCCCGCCTTGGACAGCGTGGTCATGATGCTCTCCAGATACTTCTGAGAGATGCCCTGCCGTTCCACCACCGTCCGCAGCGGGATATATCCCTCCTGCTGGTGCTCCGCCAGATCCACCAGTACCCGCAGTGCATAACGCCCCTTTGTTGAGATCATCATATCTACCGCCAGCCTTCCCTCTTTTTTCTTCCATTATAGATTTTTTTACCTACCGTGTCAATAGGAATTGCCGCGGCACGCCCCGCCGCCGCTGGGCATAGTATGGCGTAAAGCGGCCGGGTCATACATGATTTTCCGGCAGCAGCCGTCCCCTGCTGCCGCCATTTTCCCCCAGCCGCGGGAAAGGAGGCGTTTTTATGGACAGTGAACTGTACGATTACCGCAAATATGACCAGGTGTGGAAGCGGGTCAATCCCCAGGAGAACCCCTACCCGGAGGCGCGGAGCGCTGGGTCACCGCCCCCGGCAGCAGCGCCTGCGCCCCACGCTGCCCCCGGCGTGTATCAGGCGCTGCTGCGGGAGGAGCTGCGGCATATGCAGGAAGTGCTGCATATGCTGGAAAATGCTCTTGCATAGCCGGCTTCACCGTGTTACAATAGGGCATCATTTTACGAAAGGAAGTCGCACCATGAAGGAAGTCATCAGCAGAGAAGCCGCTCTGGCGGCATTGAAGGAGTATAACCACGAGTCGTTTCATATTCAGCACGCGCTGACCGTGGAAGGCGTGATGCGCTGGTACGCCAACGAGATGGGCTACGGCGAGGATGCCGATTTCTGGGCCACTGTGGGACTGCTGCACGACATTGATTTTGAGATGTGGCCGGAGCAGCACTGCATCAAGGCGCCTGAGCTGCTGAAAAAAGCCGGCTGCTCCGACGAGTTCATCCACGCGGTCTGTTCCCACGGCTACGGTCTGGTGTGCGACGTGGAGCCCACCCACGAGATGGAGAAGGTGCTGTTCGCCGCCGATGAACTGACGGGGCTGATCGGCGCCACCGCCCTGATGCGCCCCAGCAAGAGCTGTCAGGATATGGAGGTCTCCAGTCTGAAGAAGAAATTCAAGGACAAAAAGTTCGCCGCCGGCTGCTCCCGCGATGTGATCCGCACCGGTGCAGAGCGTCTGGGCTGGACACTGGAGGAGCTGATGGAGAAAACCATTCTGGCCATGCGCAGCTGCGAGGACAGCGTCAACGCCGCCATGGCCACGCTGTAACACCACGGCACACAACACACGAAAAGAGGCGGTTTGCCCTATGGGCAGACTGCCTGAGACTGTCAAAAAAGCTTCGCAGAATTCGCCGCCCGCCAAGGCGGCGAACAATTTGAATCATTTTTTGCCGCGACATGTGCGTGGCAAAAAATACTTTGCGCGGAGAGAGTGTTTTTTCGTCCATTTATGGACGGAAAAGCGCGGGTCGGAGCGATTTCTATATTTGTCAAAAAAGGGCTATGCCCTTTTTTGACACACTGAGAAGACACCTGCCATGAGGCAGGCGTCCTCTTTTATCCGTCATTCAAACGTGATCGGCGTATGTTCGCAGATCTCCATGATCTTGGCCTGCAGCCGCTTGAGATCCTCAAAGGTCTCCGGCTTGCGGCGGGGATCCCGCAGCAGCGCCGCCGGATGGTACAGCGCCATCATCAGCGTACCGTTGCGGTCAAAGAACTGGCCGTGCTCCTGGCTGATCTTGAAATCGGGCTTGATCAGCTCCATGGCGCTGATCCGTCCCAGACACACGATGATCTTCGGCCGCATCAGCTTCACCTGCTGGCGCAGATAGCCCCGGCAGGCGTCCTTCTCCGTGTTCAGCGGATCCCGGTTCTCCGGCGGACGGCACTTCACGGAGTTGGTGATATACACGTCCTTCCGGTGCAGGCCAATCATGGCCAGCATCTCGTCCAGCAGCTTGCCGCCCCGCCCCACAAAGGGCTCGCCCTGTATATCCTCGTTGGCGCCGGGCGCCTCACCGATAAACAGCACCTCCGCGTGAGGATCTCCCACGCCGAACACCACCTGGGTGCAGGTCTTGCGCAGCTGGCACGCCTCGCACTTCAGGCACGTCTCCCGCAGCTCTTCCCATTCGTTCATCCCAGCTTCGCCTCCATCCAGTTCCAGATGTCCTGATATACCGTCTCCCGCTGCGCCCGCTCATTGAGCAGCTCATGGCGCAGCTTCGGGTACAGCTTCAGCGTGCAGTCCGCCACGCCTGCATCCCGGAACGCCTGATACGTCCGGCGCACGCCCTCGCCCATGCCGCCCACCGGATCGTCCTCACCGGAGATCAGCAGCACGGGGATGCTGCCGTCCATCCTGCGCAGGTTTTCCCGCCGCTGGTTGAAACGGATACCCCGCAGCATCTCCCGGAACAATCCCACCGTGGCGTCGTGGCCGCACATGGGGTCGGCGATATAGGCGTCCACATTCTCCTGATCCAGCGACAGCCAGTCGTAGGCCGTGCGGTTGGGCTTGAAGGTCTTGTTGTAGGCGCCGAAGGCCAGCTCGCTGACCATGTCGTTGGTGGCCGCGGGATCCCGCCGTGCCAGCAAGTCCGCCAGTGCCAGACCACCGTCCAATACCGCCCGCTTCTGCCAGCCGGTGCCCATCAGCACCGCCGCCCGGACGGTGCCGGGATAGCGGACCAGGTAGGTGCGGCTGAGAAACGAACCCATGGAATGTCCCATCAGCAGCAACGGCAGCTGGGGATACTGCTCCTTCAGCCGGGTATGGAGCACGTAGATGTCATTTACCGGTGTGTCCCAGGTACAGCCATCCCCGAAATAGACCGGCGTGCCGCCCTCCGGCAGGGACTTGCCGTGCCCCAGGTGGTCGTGTCCCACCACGATCACACCGTGTCCGTTGAGAAAGCGGGCGAAATCGTCATAGCGGTCAATATGCTCCGCCACGCCGTGCACCAGCTGCAGCACCGCCACCGGCGCCGTATCCTCCGGCACCCACGAGATCCCGTGGAGCCGGGTCTTTCCGTCACTGGAGAGAAAGGTAAAATCCGTCTTTTTTGTCATGGCAATTCCGTCCTCCTTGTGCTATACTCTATTTTGTCCATTCTACCACACGAACCTACACTTGAAAAGGGGGATTTCATGGCCGCTTATATTCTGGCGCTGGATCAGGGTACCACCAGCTCCCGCGCCATCGTATTCGACCGGCAGGGCGAGATCGTCAGCAGGGCACAGCACCCCTTCACCCAGCACTATCCCCAGGCCGGCTGGGTGGAGCACGACCCCATGGAGATCTGGCAGACCCAGTCCCGCGCCGCTGCCGAAGCCATTGCCCGGCTGCCCGCCGGCTCCATCGCCGGCATCGGCGTTACCAACCAGCGGGAGACCACCATCATCTGGGACAAAAACACCGGTATCCCGGTATACAACGCCATCGTCTGGCAGTGCCGCCGCACGGCGGAGCTGTGCGAGGAGATGAAGCGCCGCGGTCTCAGTGAGCGGATCCAGTCCACCACCGGCCTGCTGATCGACGCCTATTTCTCCGCCACCAAGATCCGCTGGATCCTGGATCACGTCCCCGGCGCCCGTCAGAAGGCGGAACAGGGGCAGCTGCTGTTCGGCACCGTGGAATCCTGGCTCATCTGGCAGCTGACCGGTGCCCATGTCACGGATTACTCCAACGCCAGCCGTACCATGCTCTTCGACATCCACAAGCTCAGCTGGGACGCGGAGCTGTGCGGGATGCTGGGCATCCCCATGTGTATGCTGCCCCGCTGCGTGGGCAATTCCCAGGTCTACGGCACGGTCAAGCCCGGCCTCCCCGGTTTGGAAAAGCTCTCCGGCGTTCCGGTCTGCGGCGCGGCGGGCGACCAGCAGGCGGCGCTGTTTGGCCAGACCTGCTTCCACGCAGGCGACGCCAAGAACACCTACGGCACCGGCTGCTTCACCCTGATGAACGTGGGCGGCAAGCCGGTCCGCAGCCGTGCGGGGCTGATCTCCTCCGTGGCCTGGAGCGTCAACGACACCGTCACCTATGCGCTGGAAGGCAGCGTGTTCAACGGCGGCAGCACCATCCAGTGGCTGCGGGACGAGCTGCACCTCATCGACTCCGCCCCGGCCTGCGACCAGCTGGCCGCCACTGTAGACGGCAGCGGCGGCGTGATCGTGGTGCCCGCCTTCACCGGTCTGGGGGCGCCCTACTGGGATATGTACGCCCGGGGTGCCATCCTGGGCATCACCCGTGGCACCAGCCGGGCGCATATCGCCCGTGCGGTGCTGGAGTCCATCGCCTTTCAGGTGACGGATCTGATGCTGGCCATGCGGCAGGACGCGGGCTGCGACATTACCTGCCTGCGGGCGGACGGCGGCGCCAGCGTCAGCGACATCCTGCTGCAGATGCAGGCAGATCTCCTGCGCATCCCGGTGGATCGTCCCGCCATGGTGGAGACCACTGCCTTCGGCGCAGCGGCGCTGGCAGGTCTCAACTGCGGAATGTGGCGGGATCTGGAGGAGCTGTCCTCCCTGCGCCGCAGCGACCGGGTGTTCACCCCGTTGCGGGTGCAGGCGGAGTGTGACGACGCCTACCGGATGTGGAAGCGTGCCGTTCAGCGCAGTGCCGACTGGATCGAGCACTGAATTTCTGTCCCGTTTGATTAACAATTGATGAATTTCGCCCCAAAACTCTTGCAAAACCGCAACCCAATGGCTATAATCAGCGTTGATAGGATCTATATTGATTTTGAAAGGAGCCATACGTATGTCATTCTTTGAAAACATTAGCGAAAAAGCCAAGCTGTATGCCAATATCGCCGCGGAGAAGGCGAAGGACGTGGCCGAGGCGGCCGCCGACAAGGCCAGAGATGTGAAGGAGACCGCCCAGCTGACCATGGCCATCAAGACCGAGCAGCGGGAGATGGATAAGAACTACCGCGCCATCGGCCAGTGGTTCGTCTCCGAGTACTCCGGTGAGATCCCTGATGCCGTGAAGGACGTGGTGGCCGCTATTGAGACCAGCCGTGCCAAGATCGCCGAGATGGAGGCCACGCTGGAGGCCAAGTCCGCCGTCGCTGAAGAAGAGGCGCCCGCAGAAGCTCCCCAGCTGAAGGTGTGTCCCGTGTGCGGCACCGCCACCAACTCCAAGTTCTGCCCCGAGTGCGGCGCGGAAGTGGACGCCAAGGCCGAGGAGATCGCCGAGGAAGCGCCCGCCGCTGCGGAGGAAGCCCCTGTGGAAGCACAGCCCGAGGAGCCCCAGGCCTGAGCTAACCCCGAAAAATCAGCCAAATTCCAAAAGCCCCGTGAAGCTCTCACGGGGCTTTTTCCTGTCCCCCTTTCCGCAAAGCACTTGCACCGCCGCAGATTGCCGTTTATACTACATATATCCGATAACTGTAACGGGAGGACAACGGTATGTTCAGAACCATCCGGAAGAAGAAAAACGAAATTTCCATCGATTCCGCGCAAGCCCTTTTGCACAGCAGCCGGCGCGGCGTACTTGCCGTAAACGGAGATGATGGCTACCCCTATGCCATTCCCATCAATTATCTCTATGACGACCACGCTCAGCAGATCTATTTTCATGGTGCCCGTGCCGGGCATAAGGTCGATGCTCTGCGCGCCTGCGACAAGGTGTGCTTCACGGTATACGGAAACGAGGCCGTCCGGGATGATGTCTGGGCGCCGTATCTGCAGAGCACCGTTGTGTTCGGCAGATGCCATCTGGTGGAGGACGATGTACAGGCCGCTGCACTGCTGAAGCGTCTTGCGATGAAATACTACCCCAGCGAGCAGCTGGCCGACGAGGAGATCCGGATCTCCGGAAAAGCCGCCCAGCTCTTTGTTATTGAGATCGAGCATCTCAGCGGCAAGGAAGTGCAGGAGCGGTAACGCCCCTTTTGCGCAGAAGCGCATACCGCTGAATTCAGATTGCAAGCCGCCGGTTTTATCCATCAAAATCCCACAAAGGGATCATTCTATGAAGACGACAGAAAGGCAAACTGATCCCTGCCTGCGCATCCACCCATAAAACACCCCCTCATGAGGTCAAACCTCATGAGGGGGCGTTTTTGCGGAAGGCGGCGCTGTCGTCCCCCGGCCTTCCGCTCTCCGGCAGTTCATTCGGCGGCCGTCCGGCTCTCATACACAGCTGTAATCTCTCTGGCCTTTACATCGTAGCGCAGCCCGCCGCTGCGCTGCCGGCCGTCCGTGCCCTCATAGGCATAGTTCATGGCCAGCTCATAGCCATCGCCTGTCCAGTGGGCGTCGGACAGTGTCACCCACGGCAGGCACGTATGCGCACCCACTCCCGGCAGTGCCGGCAGCAGCGGCGTCGTCGGATTGGCAGGATCGCCGTACCCCGCCAGCAGCACCAGTATCTCACTGTCAACGGTATACGCCCGCACCGGACTGCCCGCACCATAAGCCGCAAAGTCCCACAGACCGATATAGCCCGGCACCGTCGCGCTGGTCGTTGTACCGCACAGCAGCAGATAGCGGCCATCCGCCGACCACTGCAGCGACTCCACCGCCGTCACGCTCTCCTCCAGCTGCCGCCGTGTCACCAGCTCCGGTACACCGCGCCCGCAGTACTGGCAGCGGCTCCCCTCCCAGGCAAAGGGGTGATCTGCCTGCACCACAAAGGCGCCGCCAAACAGACCGCTGCGGTACACCGTCATGGTCATTGTACCGTCCGGCGATGCGGCGCGCTGCCGGATCCGCAATCTGCCGCCCTGCTGCAGCAGCGTCAGCACCGCCATTACCAGCACCAGCACCACGGCCAGCACCGTGTACCGGGTCATCCTGCGCTGCCGCTGCCGTTGCACCTCGCCGGAGATAGCCAGCACCGAGCGAAGCGCCGCCGGTTCCTCCGGCGGCTGCGCCGCCTCCCGGAGGCGGCAGGTCAGCAGCTCCTCCACACCGATACCCAGCGCCGCCGCCAGCGGCTCCAGCAGCGTCACGTCCGGGTAACTCAATCCCCGTTCCCATTTGCTCACCGCCCGGTCTGTCACATGGAGCCGCTCCGCCAGCTCCTGCTGGGTCAGCCTCCGTTCTCTGCGCAGCCCCGCAATAAAGCTGCCGAACACTTCCTTGTCCAATGTCATCGTGCATCACCTCGTCCCCCATTGTAGCCCTCTGCCGCCAAAAAGCAACAAACCGGTGGTTGAGTTGCCTCTTTTTCGCTGTTTTCCGGCCAAACCACCCGTGCCATCTGCCAGCCGCACCGTCGATTAACAAAGGCAAACACGCCTGAAGGCCGACTGACATAAGAAAACATACGGTTTTGCCTGTGCTTGTCCGGCTAAAATCATCCGAAAAAATTCCCCCATACGTCAGTATGGGGGAATTTTTGCAGCCGATTTTATCTCGAACACCCTTTGCCAAAACTGCTTCGCACCAGAAAAGAGCGCATTTTGTGCAGAGACAAGGCGCGATGCCGCAGGCATACTGGATGTCTGACAAGGCAGCGCAACGCGGTCATCTGTGCAAAATGCGCCTTTTATGGCGTGTGTTTTCTTGTGTCAGGCGGCCTGACAGCGTGTTTTTCTTGCATTAGCGGCACTTTTCCTGTATGCTGAAAGAAAAACGCCGAAAGAAAAAGCGAGGTGCCGGCCATGACACTGCTGCAAATGAGCTACATCGCAGAGGTAGACCGCTGCGGTTCCATCAACCGGGCAGCGCAGAACCTGTTTGTCTCCCAGTCCGCCCTGTCCACCGCCATTGCGGAGGTAGAGCGTGAGCTGGGCATCACCGTTTTTCACCGCAGCAACCGGGGTGTCTCTCTGACAGAGGATGGCCGGGAACTGCTCAACCAGATCATTCCCATCGTGGAGCGCAGCCGCAAGATCACCCGCTACTACAGTGAGCGCCGGGCGGAAAACCGGGTCACCCTGTCCATTGCCGCCCAGCGTTACCCCTTCTGCGCCAAGGCTTTCGTGGAGTTCCTCCATCTGCGGGAGGAGCCGCGGATCGAGGTCAGCTTCAAGGAGATGGAGATGGCAGCGGTGATCGAGCAGGTGGCGCAGCAGCAGAGCGATCTGGGGGTGATCTTTGTCTCCGACATGACGGAGCACTTCATCCGCCGCATCCTGGAGGGACGTCATCTGGAGTTCCACCAGCTGGCGCGGCTGCGTCCCCATGTGTTTATGCGGCGGGAGCACCCCCTGTCCGGCGAGACCGCCGTCACGCCGGAGCAGCTGCAGCAGTACCCCTACGCCGCCTTTACCCGGAGCGACACCAATCTCAACTATGCCGAGGAGGTCGTGGTGGGCACCGCCGCCGACTTCAACCAGGTGGTCTATGTATCCGACCGCGCCACCATTTACAGCGTCATCGCCCACACCAACTGCGTCTCCACCGGCACCGGCGTGCTGCCGGTGGGCTACGGCGATGAGCGGATCGTGGCCATTCCCCTCACCGGACAGCACGATATGCGCCTTGGCTACATCAAACTGCGCGCCGTATCCCTCAGCGAATCCGGGCGGCAGTTCGTGGAGATCCTCCGGCAGATCATGGCGGAACTGGAGGACTGATCTCCCGTCGTATTCGCTGCACATACGATCCTGTACGCACAAAAAGAGACCCGTAACGGGTCTCTTTTTGGGTACATAAAGGGTCGCTTTTGGGTGCATAAACGATAGGTTTTTCCCCTATTACAGCTGTCCCAGAGCCTGCTCCAGATCGGCGATGATGTCCTGCGCGTTCTCCAGGCCGGCAGACAGACGGATCAGCCCGGCGGGGATACCGGAGGCTGCCAGCTCCTCCTCGGTATAGGTGGAATGGGTCATGGAGGCGGGATGCTCGATCAATGTCTCCGCGTCGCCCAGAGAGACGGCCACGGTGATGAGCTGCAGTGCATTGACCAGCTTGGTGCCGGCGGCACGGCCACCCTTCACTTCAAAGCTGAGCATACCGCCGAAGTCCTTCATCTGTCGGGCGGCGATGTCGTGTCCCACATGATCCTGCAAGCCGGGATAGTACACTCTCTCCACCGCCGGATGCTGATCCAGGAAAGCCGCGATGGCGCGGGCGTTTTCGCAGTGGCGCTGCATCCGGATCTCCAGTGTCTTGAGACCACGGAGAATGAGATACGCGGCAAAGGGATCCATCACCGCACCAGTCATGTCCTTCAGGCCGAACATCCGCACCTCACCGATGAAGTCGGCCTTGCCCACCACGAAGCCCGCAATCACGTCGCCGTGGCCGTTGAGGTACTTGGTGGCGGAGTGCACCACCACATCGGCGCCCAGTGCCAGCGGGTTCTGCAGCGCGGGAGAAGCGAAGGTATTGTCGCACACCACCTTGATGGCGGGGTTATAGGCGTGGGCGATGTCCGCCACGGCTGCGATGTCGGTGATTTTCAGGTTGGGATTGGCAGGGGTCTCCAGATAAACAGCGCAGGTATTCTCCCGCAGCGCGGCCTTCACCGCCGCCAGATCGGAGGTATCTACAAAACTGACCTCTACGCCGTAGCGGGTCATGCCGTGGTTGAGCAGGGCGAAGGTGCAGCCGTACAGCGTGCCGTCGGCGATGATATGCTTACCGGCGCCGGCGATGGTCCACAGTGCCGAGGAGATGGCGCCCATGCCGGAGGCCGCCGCCACACAGGCTTCGCCGCCCTCCAGTGCCGCCACCTTGTTCTCCAGAACGCTGACGGTGGGGTTTCCCAAACGGGTATAGATGTAGCCGCCCTCCTGCCCTGCGAAGCGGCGGCCGCCCTGCTCGCAGCTGTCGAATACGAAGGTGGAGGTCTGATAAATAGGTGTTGTCAGTGCGCCGTACTGGGCGTCCTTCACATTACCTGCGTGGATGGCCTTGGTACCGAGACCTGCGTTGGGATTCATCATAGTTTGCTCCTCCTGCATTATACCATCGATTGACAAGGACAGACACGGTTTTGGCGGGCAGAAATGCACACATACTGCGTCAAGCACCTTGACAATACCGACGCCCGCCAAGGTGAAAAGGGAAAACACCGGAAAGGCACACTGTCAGGCGTGTTTGCCCTTGTCAATCGATGGTATTTTTGTCGATTATTGCCTACACTTCTCAGGTATTTCCACTTCAAATATAACACATTTACCAAGTTGCGTGGTAGTTCTCAAAGTCTATGTCCGGTTATCTGTTTTATTGATAGCAAATCTTAGCCTTTCGCAGCCGCAGTATTCGTCTCTGCCCGTCAAAATTTCCTGGTTCTGGAATATATAGAGAAACGCAGTCGTTAAACGACTGCGTTTCTCTATATATTCCATCGAAGCCGATCATATCAATAGCCTCTGCGGCGATCCACCAGATGTGCCAGCGGACGCCCCGCTGCGAAGTTCTCCAGATCCTCACAGAACATGGCCACATCCCGGTCACGGGTATAGCCCAGAGACATATTGCCCGCCACATGGGGGGTGATGAGCAGGTTCTTTGTCTCCCACAGGGGGGAATCCTGAGGCAGCGGCTCCGGCACGAACACGTCCAGCGCCGCACCGGCGATGCGTCCTTCGTCCAGCGCCTGCGCCAGCGCCTCCTGATCCACAGCGCTGCCGCGACCCACGTTGACCACGATGGCCTGGGGCGGCAGCAGGGCGATACGCTCACGGCTGAGGATGCCGTTTGTCTCACCGGTGGCCGGCAGCGCCAACACCAGAATATCCGTCTGAGGCAATACCGTGTCCAGCTCCGCCGTGGTCACCACCCGGTCAAAGGCGGGGTCGGCGGCCTTCAGAGTACGGCGGACACCACAGATGCTTTTGGCCTCCATAGCCTTGGCGCGGCGGGCGAAGCTGGTGCCGATGTCGCCGGTGCCCAGCACGGTGATGCGGGAGCCGCAGATGGCGCCCACAGAATCGGGGCGCGGCCACTCCCGGCGGCGGACGGCCTCCTGCAGCGGCATCATACCCCGCAGCAGCATCAGCGTCACCATCAGGATATGCTCGGCGATGGTAACGCCGTAAGCACCGGCGGAATTGGTCAGCAGCACGTCCGGATGGGGATACAGGGCGTCGTCCACAAAGCGATCCACCCCGGCGAAGCTGGCGCAGAACCACTTCAGCTGCGTCATGTTCTTCAGCTGGGCACGATCCGGCATTCCGTAGACGATCTCATACTCCCCCTCCCGTTCCCGAGGCAGCACGCCGTCCAGATAGTAGTCCACGACGTAGCCGCACCGGGCTGCTGCCGCGTCGATCTGTTCTCTGTGATGTGGCTCAAAAAACTGTTCCACCACCGCGATTTTTTTCATGGTATCACAACTCCTTTATGATTGCTTCCGCGCAGCGCATACCGTCCGCCGCGGCAGAGAGGATGCCGCCGGCATAGCCGGCGCCCTCGCCGCAGGGGTACAGCCCGCGGATATTGCTCTGACAGGTCTCGTCCCGCCCGATCCGTACCGGGGAGGACGACCGACTCTCCACCGCCGTCAGCAGGGCGTCCGGCGCGGCGTAGCCCCGCACCTTCCGCTCCAGCAGCGGCAGCGCCTGCGCCATGGTCTCCGCCACAAAGGGCGGCAGACAGCGGTGCAGATCCGTATAGGTGACGCCGGGACGGTAGCTGGGCTGCACCGTACCCGCCGCCGTGGTGGGACGTCCCAGCAGGAAGTCCTCCACCCGCTGACAGGGCGCCCGGTAGTCTCCGCCGCCCAATTGGTAGGCCGCCGCCTCCAGCTGCCGCTGGAACCGGATCCCCGCCAGTGGATCAGTCTGGCCGCCGTAGTCCTCCGGCGTCACATTGACCAGCAGCGCCCCGTTGATATTCTCCAGATCACGGGCGAAGGCGCTCATGCCGTTGGTGACCACCCGCGCCGTCTCCGAGGCTGCCGCCACCACCTGCCCGCCGGGGCAGACGCAGAAGGAAAAGGCACTGCGGCCATTCTCCAGATGGCAGGACAATTTATAAGTAGCCGGCGGCAGACAGGGGTGCCCGGCGTACTGCTTATACTGCGCCGCATCCATATCCGCCTGCTTATGCTCGATCCGCACGCCCACCGCAAAGGGTTTGGCTGTCATGGCCACTCCGGCCTCATACAGCATCTCCACCGTATCCCGGGCACTGTGCCCCAGCGCCAGCAGGGCCTGACGGCAGGGCAGATGATAGCTGCCCGCCGGGCTTTCCACCTCCAGCGATGCCAGTGCGCCGCCGCGCACCGTGATCCCCGTCAGCCGGTGGCCGAACCGCAGCTCCGCCCCCAGCGCCAGCAGCTGCCGCCGCATGGTCTGCAGAGCGATGTGGAGCATATCCGTGCCCACATGGGGCTTGGCGTCCCACAGGATCTCCTCCGGCGCGCCGCAGGCCACCAGCCGTTCCATGATCCAGCGGTGGCGCACATCCTTCGTACCTGTGTTCAGCTTGCCGTCGGAGAAGGTACCGGCGCCGCCCTCGCCGAACTGAACATTGGAGGACGGATCCAGCACGCCCTCTGTCCAGAACCGCGTCACGTCCCGCTGCCGCTGCTCCACCGGCTGTCCACGCTCCAGCACGATGGGACGGGCGCCGCATTCCGCCAGCACCAGCGCCGCAAACAGTCCCGCAGGTCCCATACCCACCACCACCGGCGGCAGGCCATGTCCCGTCACGGCGGCTGGCAGACGGTAGACCGCCGGCTCATGGCGGCTGACGCGGCGGTCGCGGCAGCGCCGGAGCAGCCGCTCCTCGTCCTGTGCCGACACCGCCACGGTATACACAAACCGCAGGCCGTCCCGTGCGTCGATGGCGCGGCGCAGCACGGTCAGTGACAGGATGTCCGTCTCCCGGCAGCGGAGCAGCGCAGCGGCTCTTGCCCGCAATTGCGCCGCGCCCTCCTCCGGCGGCAGCTTCAAGCCCTCCAGCCGCAGCATCTCCTCACACTCCTCTCCTACGGTCACAAAAAGTTAAAATTTACAAGGTGAAAATTAAAGGTTGAATTAAGAAAACTGTATATGATAGGAAGCAAGATCAATGATACCACATCGCGCACCGGAAATAAAGGAGGAATCCATATGTATAATGACGAATTTGATCGGTACAACAGCCAGTATCACTACGGACGCAGCAGCAACCTGCCCGCCGACGACTACCAGCCTGCCGGACACACACCGTCTCCCGAGGAGCCGCTCCGGCAGCCGAAAAAGCCCGGCTTTTTCAAGAGTACCGCGGCCAAGGTCATCGCCATCGTGCTGGCCTGCGCCATCATCGGCACAGGCTGCGGCTTCGGCGGTGCGGCGCTGTACCGCAGCTCCAGCAGCCAGAGCACCACACTCCAGCAGAGCAGCCGTGAGCCGGTGGCCGTGACAGTGAAGAAGGTGGACGGCCAGACCAGGATGGAGCCGTCCGAAGTCTACGCCGCCACCGTCAACTCTGTGGTGTCCATCAACACCACCTCCACCTCCGGCACCAACATCTTCGGTCAGGCCGTGGAGACCGCCAGCGCCGGCAGCGGCTTTATCGTAAGCCAGGACGGCTATATCGTCACCAACTACCACGTAGTCAAGGGTGCCACCTCCGTGAAGGTCACCCTCTACAACGGCGACACCTATGATGCCACCGTGATCGGCGGCGACAGCGACTACGATGTGGCCGTCATCAAGATCGAGGCGCAGGGTCTGCCTGCCGTGACGCTGGGCAACAGCACCGACGTGAATGTAGGCGACACGGTACTGGCCATCGGCAATCCCCTGGGTGAGCTGACCTTCTCCATGAGCCAGGGCATCGTGTCCTGCTGTGACCGCGCCATCAATGTGGACGGCACCCCCTTCAACATGATCCAGGTGGACGCCTCCATCAACCCGGGCAACTCCGGCGGCCCGCTGGTGAATCTGTACGGTGAGGTGGTGGGCAT
>CAKTMQ010000027.1 GCA_934573945.1 uncultured Oscillospiraceae bacterium
GCCAGGGCGTAGGTCATGGCCACGCAGTTGATGGAGGGACGGATCATGGGGTGATCCACCCAGTTGTCGATCTTCTCGCCGAACATATACACGCGGGTGTTCAGCTTGCGCAGGGAGTCGATATACTCTTTTGCAGTCATCAATGCCATTGTCTCTTCCTCCTGATTTGATAAATTCTCACTTATTTATTGGTAAAGGCAGCGGGGCGCTTGTCCAGGAATGCCTTCATGCCCTCCTTCTGGTCGGCGGTGGCGAAGCACATGGCGAACAGCTCGTTCTCGCAGGCGATGCCGCCGTCCATATCCATCTGCAGGCCGCGGTCGATGCAGGCTTTGGCGTACTTCACGGCAATGGGAGCGTTTTTGGCGAAGGACTTGGCCATCTCCATGGCGCCGTCCAGCAGCGCCTCCGGTGCGAACACCTCGTTGACCAGACCGATGGCCTTGGCCTCATCGGCCTTGATCATCTTGCCGGAGAAGATCAGCTCCTTGGCCTTGGCGGCGCCCACGCGACGGGGCAGGCGCTGGGTGCCGGAGAAACCAGGGGTGATGCCCAGACCTACCTCCGGCTGGCCGAACTTGGCCTTTTCCGAAGCCAGGATAATGTCGCAGGACATGGCCAGCTCACAGCCGCCGCCCAGCGCAAAACCGTTGACCGCGGCGATGGTGGGGAACTCCAGCTTTTCGATGCGGCGGAACAGGGCGCTGCCACGCTGACCCCAGCGGCGGCCACCGTCCAGATCCAGCGGGTACTGCTCGCCGATGTCAGCGCCGGCCACGAAGGAGCGGCCTTCGCCGGTGAGGATCATGGCGCGCACCGTCAGGTCACGCTCCAGAGCGGCGATCACCTCCTCCAGCTCGCCGATGACGGTGCTGTTCAGGGCATTCAGCGCCTCCGGGCGGCTGATAGTCACGACGGCAATGCCGTCTTTCTTTTCCAAGAGCACAGTTTTGGACACGATCGTTTCCTCCTGTTATCATTGTGCACGGTTGTATGCACCCTCTATTTATAGCAATTTTCGTGCCAAGTTATGTGTGAGTTCCTACATTTTTTGCAAAGCATTTTAGGTTGTTTTGACAAATGCAAGGGCTTGAAAACGTTTACTTGTGCATATGTGGTCGATTTTTAGTCGATTTTGTAGAATTTTTTGGAAGCCAAAAGGTTAAGTATTCATTTTTGAATAGCTCCGCAGTGGTAAAAGATTGCTTGCGGCAGGCGGCAAAGCGGCGGTTTTCGCCCGTTGAGACGTTTTCTTTGTTTTATGCGTTCTGAAATTCGTTCACTTTTCCTGATTTTTCCTCTTTCTATTCATTTTCGAATGGTGTATAATCAAAATTGAATAAAATTTGGAGGAGTTCCCATGCCCCAGAATACCATTTCCCGCTTCTTTTCAGAGGACATCAACCTGAACGATCTGTTTGAGATCCTCAGTCCCCAGAACAATCTGGTGCTGGCGGATGACATGATGCTCTCCGACGCCAACGGCACCATTTTGCAGGTCAGCGAAACCTACGAAAAGAACTTCGGCTTCGCTCACGGCTCCATCGTGGGCAAATCGGCCTATGATCTGGAGGCGGAGGGTATTTTTTCGCCCTGCATCACAGCAGAGATCATCCGCACCAAGAAAAAGGTGATCACCACCCAGACCATTAATCACACCCACAAAAACGTGATGACGGTGGGGATCCCGCTGTTTGACGCAGAGGGAAACCTGAAGTACGCCGTGTGCTTCAACACCGTGTCCATGGAGCAGATCAACACCATCCACCGCAACTTCCAGCAGATGCAGGAGTCGCTGAGCCACTACTCCCAGGAGATCGCGGAGCTGCGCACCCGCAACACCGCCACCGATCTGGTGTGGAAGAGCCACTCCATGCAGCGGCTGTGGACGCTGATGCAGAACACCGCCAACACCCGCGCCAACATCCTTATTACCGGAGAGACCGGCGTGGGCAAGAGCGCCATCGCCAAGAGCATCCACGCCATGAGCGACCGGGCGGACAAGCCCTTCATTGAGGTCAACTGCGCGGTGCTCCACGAGAATCTCATCGAGTCGGAGCTGTTCGGCTACGAAAAGGGCGCTTTCACCGGCGCGGCGGCCACCGGCAAGGTGGGCAAGATCGAGCTGGCCAACGGCGGCACACTGTTTCTCGACGAGATCGGCGAGCTGCCGCCCCATATCCAGTCCAAGCTGCTGCAGCTGATCCAGGAAAAGACCATTGAGCGGGTATCCGGCACCAGACGCATTGAGCTGGACATCCGTCTGATCGTGGCCACCAACCGCAATCTGGAGGAGGAGGTGCACCGGGGACTTTTCCGGTCAGACCTCTTCTATCGGCTCAACGTGATCCGCCTCCACATCCCGCCGCTGCGGCAGCGTCCCGAGGATATTCTGCCGCTGACACACCTGTTCCTGACCCGGTTCTGCAAGGAGTATCACAAGGATCTGACACTCAGCCCCCGGCTGCTGTCCTATCTGGAGCAGTGCCCCTGGCCGGGCAATGTGCGGCAGCTGGAGAATCTGATGGAGCGGCTGGTGATCTGCGCACAGGATCCTATTGCGGACATCGGGATGCTGTCCATGGAGGCGGTGGGGCAGCCGCCCACCATGCCCCTGCCTGCCGCCGGTGACACACTGGCGCAGCAGATGGAGGCCTTTGAGGGGCAGATCATCCGCCAGAGCTACGCCCAATACGGCACGTCGGTGGCAGTGGCCAGGGCGTTGGGGATCTCTCAGCCCACCGCCGCCCGAAAGATCGCCAAGTATGTGAAGTAACAGACTCGTTCCCATATAATTAGGTGTAAACATAATGCAGCGGCTCCCGTATACGAATGTATACGGGAGTCGTCTGAGACTGTGGAAAAATCTGCCGCGCCTGTCAGTCGCGGCGGCGCTCCCATGCAGGCGGGATATGCAGCAGCTGCCGGTATTTGGCCACCGTGCGCCGCGCCGCCGGGATCCCTTCGGCGGCCAGCAGTTCGCTCAGGCGCTGATCGCTGAGCGGACTGGCGGGATCCTCCTGCCGGACATAGCCCGCCAGCTTCAGCCGCAGCGCCTGCTCCGACCAGCGTCCCGCCTCATCCACCGGATGAGGGAAGAACCAGCTAAGCGGGTATGTCCCCTGCCGGCACTGCAGATATTTTCCCTGCACACAGCGTCCCAGCGTGGAGGGGTGCATCTCCAGCTGCGCCGCGGCGGCGCGCTGGGTCAGCGGCGCCAGATAGGGCGTTTCGCCCCGGAAAAAGGACAGATGGGTATCCAGCACCAGCCGGGCACAGGTCTCCAGTGTTCGGCGGCGGCGCTCCAGACAGTCCATGACCCAGTTGGCCTGCCGCAATTTCTGCCGCAGAAATGCCCGGGTCTCCTGATCCGTTGTCTCTGTCATCAGCTGCCGATATTGGCCGCTGAGCCGCAGATGGGGCGTATAGTACTCATTGAGCACCACACGCAGCCCGTCGTCTTCCGGCACTACAAACACATCCGGCACGATATACACCGTCTGCTCCGGCTCCTGTTCCTCCCCGCCGCCGGGGCGGGGCGACAGCCCCTCGATCTGCGCCGCGGCGCGGTGCACCTGCTCCTCCGGCACCTTCAGCGCTCCGGCCAGAGCACGCCAGCGCTTCCGGCCCAGCAGCGCCAGATGATCCGCCGCGATCCGCTGCGCCAGCTCCGTATCCTCCGGCAGACGGCGCAGCTGCAGCAGCAGACACTCCCGCAGATCCCGCGCCGCCACGCCTGCCGGTTCCATGCTCTGCACCAGCGCCAGCGCCTGCGACACCTGCCGCTCACCGGCACCGGCAGCGACAAGGGCGTCCAGATCCGCCTGCTCCAGATAGCCGTCGGTGTCCAGCGACAGGATCAGCTGGCGGCACAGGCTGTGCAGTGGCTCCGCCGCCCGCTTCCGCGCCAGCTGCTCCAGCAGCTGCGCCGTGAGAGAAAAGGTCTCCCTGTCCCAGACGCCCCGCTCATGAGCCGGGGCGTCCTCTGCCGCCGTATAGGTCGTGCCGCCGATCCAGGCAGCCTGCTGCCGGAGGGTGCGCCACGCCCGAAGCGTCTCCTGCTCCGGCACGGCATCCAGCGCCGGGTTTTCCTCCAGCGCCCGATCCACATATTCCCGCAGTGCCTGCATATCCATCTGCAGCACACCGGCGGCCTGCACCAGCTGCGGCGAGACGTGCAGTGTCTGCTTCTGCCGCAGTTCTATCTCCATGCCGGGCAATCGCCTCACCTCCTCCGGCGTGTCTTTCCCTATTGTACCGTATCCACGGCCAAACCACAAGAGCCGCCGGGCAAAAATCGGGCATGGAAAATACTGGAACCCCCGCCTGCGGCGGGCCACGATTGACACACCGGGAAACATTTGGTATGATACAAAAACATAACAGGCTCTCCGGCAGCCTGCGGAAGCCAAAGGAGGAGATGTGCGCCATGCTGCAGATCGCATTCTGCGACGACGACCAGTCCGTGCTGGATCAGCTCTCGGAGCTGCTGGACAAATACCGGGTGGAGCGCAACCGGGACATGACCTTCACCTCCTTCCACAGTCCGCTGGAGCTGCTGGCGGAGGTAAACAAGGGGCTGCGGCTGGACGTGCTGTTTCTGGACGTGATCATGCCGGGTGAGAACGGCATCAGCGCCGCTCAGGAGATCCGCCAGTACGACAGCAACGTGAAGATCATCTTCCTCACCACCTCCTCGGAGTTCGCCGTGGAGTCCTATACCGTGGGCGCCTATTTCTACCAGCTCAAGCCCATCTGGGAGGACAGCTTTTTCCGGCTGATGGACTCCGTGCTGGCGGAATGCCGGAAGGAGGAACAGCACAGTCTGGTGCTGCGGTGCAAGAGCGGCATTGAGCGGATCGATCTGGAGCGGCTGGAGTACTGCGAGGTCATCGGCCGGACACTGGTCTTTCACATGGCGGGCGGCCGGGTGCTGGAGAGCACCGGCAGTCTGGACAGTCTCAGTGCAGAACTGGAGACCTACGGAAACTTCCTGCGCCCCCACCGCTCCTTCCTGGTCAACATGGAATACATACAGGGCGTCTCCTACCGGGGCATCCGGCTGTCCAGTCTGGCGGAGATCCCCATCCCCCACGGCAAGCTCTCCGAGATCAAGAACCGGTATCTGGAGTACGCCTTCGACAGAAAGCAGGTCGTGCTGTGAGGGAGGTTCTGGTACTGCTCAACGATGTGGCGGTGGGCATATTCGGCATGGTGCTCTCCGCCGCCTTCTGCGACATGGTGTGGACAAAGCAGCGCAAGCAGCTGTTTGCACTGTGCATCACGGTGATCCTGCTGATGCAGGGCTGCATCTACTTTTTTATCGACCCGACGGCCACCCGCTATCTCTATCCGGTGATCACCCACCTGCCGCTGGCGGCGGTGCTGTGCATCATGAACCGGCGGGTGCTGTGGCCCACCGTCTCCGTGCTGGCAGCCTATCTCTGCTGCCAGCTGCGGCGCTGGCTGGCTCTGCTGGTGACGGCGCTGTCCGGCGGCGGCGAGCTGATCCAGACGGCGGCTGAGCTGATCATCACCGTGCCGCTGCTGCTGGCGCTGCTGCACTTTGTGGCGCCATCCATCCGGGCGATAGCACGGTTCAAAACATCCCTGCAGTGGCAGTTCGGCCTGATCCCGGCGCTGGGTTACGCCTTCGATTATCTCACACGGGTCTACACCGACCTGCTGGCGCAGGGTGTGCCGGCGGCGGTGGAGTTCATGCCCTTTGTGTGCTGCGTCGCGTATCTGGTGTTCGCGCAGCGCAGCAGCGCGGAGAACGAGGCGCGCAGCCGGCTGGAGCGAACGCAGGACAGCCTGAACCTGCAGGTGGCGCAGGCCATGCGGGAGATCAGCTCCCTGCGGGAATCGGAACGGCAGGCACGCACCTACCGCCACGACCTGCGGCACCATATGCAGTTCCTCTCCTCCTGCATCGAGAGCGGGCGGACGGAACAGGCACAGGCCTACATCCACCAGGTGTGCTCCGAGATCGAGGCATGGCGGGTAACGGCCTTCTGCGAGAACGAAGCGGCCAATCTGATCTTCTCCTCCTTCGCCGGACGCGCCGGAGAGCAGCGTGTGGCGCTGCAGATCCACGCGGAGATCCCCCAGACCCTGCCGGTGACGGATACGGATCTGTGCGTGCTGCTGTCCAACGCGCTGGAGAATGCGCTGCACGCCTGCCGGCGGGTGCAGGCGCAGGGACGCGAGGCCGACATCGACGTGCTGGCCTACGAAAAGAACGGGCGCCTGTTCCTGCAGATCACCAACCCCTGCACCGACGACGTGGTATTTGAGCGGGATATACCCGTTTCCACCGCCGCCGGGCACGGGATCGGCGTGCAGAGCATCTGCGCCATCACGGAGCGATATGACGGTATCTGCTCCTTCTCCGTGAAGGACGGACGGTTCATTCTCCGGGTGTCTCTGTGACGCGCTGCGGCGTTTCAGGTCTTTTTTCGGTCGAATCATGTCTTTTCCTCCCCAGGAGGGAAATGCTGTTGTACACTGTTTTCTGTAAGCTGCATTGATGGCCGCTGAAGAAAACGGCAATGACGGTGGAGGCGGCTTGCCGCGTCCACCGTTTTTTTGCGGAAAGGAGACCTGCCGTGGAGCTATGGATCATTCTCGCGCCGCTCATTCTGCTGTTGGGCGGCTGGGCGGTATCCACCCAGCGTCGACTGTCGATCCTGGCGGAAAACGCCGACAGCGCCATGCGGCAGCTGGGTGTACAGCTGTCCTCGCGGCTGGACGCGCTGGCAGGTCTGCTGGAACTGGCGGCGGGCTGCGCACCGCAGGAGGTGCAGCCGCTCTCTGATCGTGTCCGCGCTCAGCGCAGCGGCGGCAGTACCGCCATCACACCGGAGGATGTGCAGCGGCAGGAGCAGCTGATCGACGAGACGCTGCACAGCGTGACGGCGCTGACGCAGGCGTACCCCCAGCTGGAGCACGATGCGCGCTACAAAAAATGCACGATGGCTCTGGACTGCTATGAGAAAATGGTACAGACCAGCGTGCTGATCTACAACGACGCAGTGGCCAAGCTGAACCGTGCCGTGATGGCCTTCCCCGCCCGGCTGGCCGCCGGAGCGATGGGCTTCCGGCAGCGGGCGTATCTGGAGCTGCCCAAGGCGTAAGCGGTATTTTTTCGCCGCGCAGCAAAAAGCACCCTATAAACACGTACACATATACACACAAAGCTGCATCAGAGAAAGGATAGGTTTTGGTATGGGTCTGTTCAGCAACAACAAGAAGTTATGCCCCATCTGCGGCAGCCCTACGCCGCGGCTGCTGCCCACCAAGGTGGCGGATATGCCGCTGTGCAAGGAGTGTGCCGGAAAGGTAGATCTGCCCGGCGGCGCACTGGATCAGATGTCGCTGGAGGACTTCCAGAAGTATCTGGCCTTTTATGAGGCGAACCGGCCGCTGCGGGAGAAGTTCACCGAGACCTATCGGCTCAACTTCGGTTTTTTCGGCGCCGATCTGGTGCTGGACACGGCACACCGGCTGCTGCGGCTGAAGAACCAGGACGACGCGCTGGTGATGGAGCCGGAGCACATCCAGTCCTTCCGCGTTCTGGCCGACGAACGGCCGCTGTTCGAGATCAGGGACGGCGTGCTGCTGTGCCGCCGCACCGACGTGGAGGCACGTGCCAGAGCGCTGGCGCCCCAGATCGACCGCTTCCTGATGCAGCAGCAGGAGTACGACCGGATGGAGCAGTTCGAGATGCTGCACCAGCAGCTGGAGCGCAAGCCCGGCGAAAAAGCGCCGGAGCGCCCTTATATCAGCCGTCCCCGTTTCAGCGCCACAGCGCCGGTACAGCAGTTCCGCGTGGAGCTGACCCTGCGCCACCCCTACTGGAAGCGCTTTGAGGCCACGCTGGGCGCACCGGACTTCGACAGCGAGCACCCCAGTGTGGAGGGCTATCTGTGCGACTACAACGAGAAGGTCAACCAGCTGCACGAGCTGGCATCCAAAGTGCTGCTTATCGTGGATCCCCGCGGCCGGGAGCAGCAGGAGGGCGCGGCGCAGCCGGCGGCAGTCTCCGCACCCCAGCCGGTACAGGCCGCCGCGGCCGATCCGGTGGCGGAGATCCAGAAGTACAAGAGTCTGCTGGACGCGGGCGTGATCACCGAGGAGGAGTTCACAGCCAAGAAGCGGCAGCTGATGGGCATTTGACAGGAGGTCTCATGAAAAAGAAATGGTTGGCACTGCTGCTGGCTCTGGTCATGGCACTGAGCCTGACCGCCTGCGGCGACACGGCAGACGTTCCCTCGCCGGAGGATGGCAGCTGGGCGGTCTACTGGTACCTGTGCGGCAGTGATCTGGAATCTGAGGGCGGCTTTGCCACCAGTGACCTGAGCGAGCTGATGGAGGTGGAGCTGCCGGAGAACGTGACGGTGGTCATCGAGACCGGCGGCGCAGCTACCTGGTACAACGACACAGTGGATCCGGAAAAGCTGCAGCGCTATGTGTACAGCAGCGAAGGCCTGCAGCTGGTGGACGAACAGCCCTCGGCCAGCATGGGCGAGGCACAGACACTGGCGGACTTCCTGACCTTTGCCAGTGAGAACTACCCCGCCGACAAGACGGCGGTGGTGTTCTGGAACCACGGCGGCGGCTCCGTCACCGGCGCGGCCTTTGACGAGCTGTACGGCTACGATTCCCTGACGCTGGACGAGATGTACACCGCGTTTACCGCCGTGTGGCAGCCCTCCGGGAGCCAGCCGCCGGTGGAGCTGGTGGGCTTTGACACCTGCCTGATGGCCACGGTGGACGTGGCGGGCACCTTTGCGGACATCGCCCACTATCTGGTGGCGTCCGAGGAGACGGAACCGGCCAACGGCTGGTACTACTCCCAGTGGGTCGGCGCACTGGCAGAAGATCCCGGCATGGACGGCGCGGCGCTGGGCAAGGTGATCTGCGACGCCTACTACGCCGGATGTGAAGAGGTGGGCACCGAGGACAACACTACGCTGTCTCTCACCGACCTGACGAAGGTAGGTACGCTGCTGGACGCTTATGAGTCCTTCGGCGCCGAGGCGCTGACCGCCGCCTGCGACGATCCCGGCTTCTTCTCCCGCTTCGGCCGCATTGCCGCCCAGAGCGAGAACTACGGCGGCAACACCCGTGAGCAGGGCTATACCAACATGGTGGATCTGGGACACATGGCGCGGCAGAGCAGCGACACTCTGACCACCGCCCAGTGGGTGCTGGACGCGCTGGACGAGTGCGTACTGTACCGGGTCAACGGCGCATACCGCAGTGAGGCCACCGGACTTTCCTGCTACTACTCCTATAACGGCGACGTGGACGACCTGAGCGGCTATACCGGCGTGGGTACCGGCAAGGCTTTCAAATACTTCTATACTTACGAGCTGACCGGCGAGCTGGATGACGACGGCATGGCCTATCTGGCCGACCTGAGCATCGATCAGCTGCCGGAGATCCAGAGCCTGTCCTCCATGGGCTGGAACAACATCGTGCCTGATCTGAATGAGGACGGCAACGCCTTTGTGACGCTCGGCCCGGAGGCGGACAGCATCCTGACCAGCATCGGCTTCTCCCTGTACTACGTGGACACGGAGAACGACGCCATGATGCTGCTGGGCACCGACAACGACATGACTGCCGACTGGGAAAACGGCGTGTTCTACGACAACTTCCGGGGCGTATGGGGCAGCATCGACGGCCATATGGTCTACATGGAGCTGAGCTATGAGGGCGACGACTACAACCTCTACGCGGTGCCGGTGCTGCTCAACGGCGAGGCATACAACCTGCAGGTGGCCTACGACTTCACCGAGGAGGAATGGTACATCCTGGGGGCGCGGCAGGGCATCGACGACAACGGCATGGCCGACAAGGAGCTGCGGCTGCTGCAGGAGGGCGACGAGCTGACCACCATCTGGTATCTGTCCTCCATCTCCGGGGACGATGACTTCGAGCCCTACGAGATCGACACGCTGACCGTGACGGCGGACACCGCCTTCAGCGAGGTAGCGCTGCCCGACGGCGACTACGCCATGTTCTTCGAGATGACGGACGCCACCGGTGAGACGGCTTCTTCCGACATGATCGTCTTCACCTGTGAGGGCGGCGACATCTCTACCTCCGTCAGCGCGGAGTAAAACACTTCTTTCGTAGTAAACCGGCACGTCCGGTTTATGAATAACAACACCATCCAAATGTGATAGGGAGGAAAATCAACATGAATATCAAAAAGCTTCTGGCGTGCCTGCTGGCATTGGTCATGGTACTGTCTCTGGTGGCCTGCGGCGGCGACGCCGGCACCACCGATGACGTTGACACCGATCCGCAGCCGACAGAGGACGTCGATCAGCAGCCGGATGCCGGCGATGAGCAGACCAGCCCCGAGGGTCAGAGCCTGATGGAGATCCTGAAGGACAGATTCGTTGCCGTTCCCGATCTGGCGGGCACCACCTGGACCTTCATCGGCGGCTATATGCAGGGCGTGCAGCTGACCGAAGAGAACACCGCCGACATCCTGAGCCAGATGGACGATCTGTACCAGTTCGAGTTCATCGATGACACCACCGCTGTTCTGACCGAGGGTCTGGATACCATCACCGAGGGCACCTACGAAGTGGCCGCGAATGGCATGACTGCCAAGATCGTGGTGGGCGAAGTCACCTATGCCGGCACCTTCATCGAGCAGGAGGACGGCTACGTTCTGGTGGCGATGCTGGACGGCACCGGCATGAACGCACTGTATTTCCATCTGGTCATCGAGGGCTGATAAAACCGATACCGACCTGGGGGGGTCATAAGGGGCGCAGGCAAGGTGCAAGACCTGCCTGCGCCCTTATAGCGATCGGGGACAAAAGCACAGCTCCGGCCTGCCTGCCGGCGGGACGCTCCGGCGTCCGCCGCGGCAAGGCCATGGGGGAGGCTGAAAAAAGCACCCGCGTACCATTCGGTACGCAGGTGCTTTTTATGGTATACGAAAGCTCTTACAGCTTGCCGCGCAGGTTTTCCAGCGCCTCTGTCATCGCCTCCTCAAAGGAGGGATGAGGACGCATCACACGGCACAGCTCCTCCACCGTCTGGTGGTTGACCATGGCGGCGCTGAGCTGGCTGATCATATCACTGGCGTGCTGGCACATCAGCTGGGCGCCGATGATCTCGTGGGTATCGGTGCGCGCCACCACCTTCATGAAGCAGCGGCCAGGATCCTCGATGACGGTACGTGCGTTGCCGAACATGGTGCACTTTCCGGCCACGGCGGGGATGCCCTGCTCTCTGGCCTCTGCCTCGGTGAGACCCACCACGGCGATCTCCGGTGTGCTGTAGATGCAGCTGGGGATCACGTGCAGATCCACATGGTCGGCCACGCCGCACATCCGCTCCACACAGGCTGTGCCCTGGGCGGCGGCCACGTGTGCCAGCTGCACCGCGGAGGAGGCGTCGCCGATGGCGTAAACGCCGGGGATGCTGGTCTGGTAATTCTCGTCCACCTGCAGACTTCTGCCGCGGCAGGCAGGCGTCAGGCCGTCGGCAAACAGGCCGTCCCAATAGGCGCGGCGGCCGATGGCACACAGCACCTTTTCGCCGGTAACCGTCTTTTCCGCGCCCTTTTGCAGCAGATGGACGCACAGACCGTCCGCCGTCTGCTCCAGCGACTGCACCATGGCGTTGGTCAGCACCTCCACGCCCTGCTTTTTCAGGATCTGCTGTAAGTTCTGTCCCAGCTCACGATCCATATTGGGCAGCAGGCGATCCATGCCCTCCACCAGTGTGACGGTGCAGCCCAGATTGCGGTAAAAGGTGGCGAACTCCACGCCGATAACGCCGCCGCCGATGATGACCAGGGAGTCATAGAGCCGGTCGCTGCCCTCCAGCAGCTCGTCGGAGGTCATGACGCCGTCCAGCTCCAGACCGGGGATAGGCGGGCGGACATTAACGGAGCCGGTGGCGATGAGGATCCTCTCGGCGGTATAGCGGGCCACCGTGCCGTCGGAGGCGGTGACGTCCACTGCGCCGGGGGCGGCAATGCGGCCGGTACCCTCGATAAGCTCCACCTTGGCGGCCTTCAAAAGGCTGTGGATGCCGCCCCGCAGCTTTTCGGAAACGCTGCGCTTATAGGCAAAGATCTCCGTCAGGTCGAAGGAGGCACCGGCGGCGTGAACGCCCATAGCGGCGCCGTCCACCGCGTCGCGGTAGACCTGAGAGGCGTGGAGCAGGGTCTTGGTGGGGATACAGCCCCGGTTCAGGCAGGTACCGCCCACCTCCCGGCACTCCACCACGGCGGTATGCAGTCCCAGCGCGGCGGCGCGGAGCGCCGCCGTGTAGCCCCCGGGACCGGCGCCGATGACAAGCAGTTGATAGTCCATACTCATTCCTCCGGACGCCAGCGCAGCACCGGGTGACGCGCCGCCTGCACCTCGTCGGGTCGGCCGATGGGCATATGGTGGGGCGCGGTGTGCATGGCGGCGGCGTCTTCACCGGCCTTATGGTACAGCCGGCACAGTACGTCGGCGGCGTGATCCAGCGTCTCGGGGCCTTCCGTCTCGGTGGGCTCCAGCATCAGCGCCTCGTGGACGATCAGCGGGAAATACATCGTGGGCGGATGGATACCCTCATCGATGAGGGATTTTGCCACGTCCAGTGCCGTGACGCCGGTGTCCTTTTTCAGGCCGCTGAGATCCAGCACAAACTCGTGCATACAGATCCGGTCGTAGGCCGGGGTATAGGTGCCCTTCAGTTTAGCCAGCAGATAGTTGGCGTTGAGCACCGCGTTCTGGGCGGCCTCGGGGATACCCTCTTTACCCAGTGTCATCAGATAGGTCAGGGCACGCACCACCACCAAGAAGTTGCCCCGGAAGCTGCGCACCTGCAGGTGACCCGGGTCCTCCGCCAGCGCACTGTGGGGCAGGTAGGGCGCCAGAAACGCCTTGCAGCCCACCGCACCCGCACCGGGGCCGCCGCCGCCGTGAGGCGTGGCAAAGGTCTTGTGCAGATTCATGTGGATGCAGTCAAAGCCCATGTCGCCGGGGCGGACAACGCCCATAACGGCATTGAGGTTGGCACCGTCGTAGTAGCACAGGCCGCCGGCCTCGTGGACAAGGCGGGTGATCTCCAGAATATTCTTGTCGAAGATGCCCACCGTGTTGGGATTGGTGAGCATCAGTCCGGCGGTATCCTCACCCAGCACGGCGCGCAGCGCGTCCAGATCCACACAGCCGTCCGCGCCGGAGGCGATATTCACCACCTGATAGCCGCACATGGCGGCGGTGGCGGGGTTGGTGCCGTGGGCACTGTCGGGCACAATGATCTTGGTGCGCTTGCGGTCGCCCCGGGCATCGTGATACTGCTTGATGAGCAGCACGCCGGTGAACTCACCATGGGCACCGGCAGCGGGCTGGAAGGTCATGTCGTCCATGCCGGAGATCTCACACAGGTAGGACTTGGCGGTATCCAGCACCTCCTGCACACCCTGCTGGTCAGCGGCGGGAGACAGGGGATGGACGGCGGTGAAGCCCTCCAGCGCGGCCATCTCCTCATCGATGCGGGGATTGTACTTCATGGTGCAGGAACCCAGGGGGTAGAAGCCGCAGTTGACGCCGTGTACCTGCTGGCAGAGCTCCGTATAGTGGCGGGAGACATCGGTCTCGCTCAGCTCCGGCAGGGCGGGCTTCGTCTCGCGGCGCAGGGAGGCGGGCAGTACCGTTTCCGGCACATCGCACGCAGGCAGCAGGGTACTGCGGCGGCCGGGGACGCTCTTTTCAAAAATCAGCTTCATTTTGCCAGCACCTCCTTTACAATGGCCACGGTCTGATCCAGCGCAGCACGGGTGACCTTTTCGGTGGCGCACCACAGCACGCCGCCCTCCACAGGCAGGCCGCCCAGAATACCGGCGTCGGCCAGCGCAGCCATCACCTCGTCCACACGGGGCATATCGGTGACGAACTCATGGAAGAAATCGCCGGTATAGCGCAGCTGCACACCGTCGACGGCACACAGCGCGTCAGCCAGATAGTGTGCCTTGGCCATGGACTGCTCGGCCGCCTGTGTCATGCCGTCAGGACCCATGGCAGCCATGTAGAGACCGGCGGTCAGGGCGCACAGCGCCTCGTTGGAGCAGATGTTGCTGCTGGCCTTCTCCCGGCGGATATGCTGCTCCCGCGCCTGCAGACTCAGTACATAGGCGCGGCGGCCTTCGGCATCGGTGGTCTCACCCACGATGCGGCCGGGCAGCTTGCGCATCAGCTTCTCCGTGGCGGCCATATAGCCCAGATAGGGGCCGCCGGCTGCCAGCGGCAGACCCAGGGGCTGCCCCTCACCCACGGCGATGTCGGCGCCGCAGGCACGGGGCGTTTTCATGATGGCCAGTGCGATGGGATTGCAGCCCATGATGTACAGGGCGCCCGCCTCATGGACGGCGGCGCCCAGTGCCTCCGCATCCTCAAAGAGGCCGTGGAAGTTGGGCTGCTGGACATAGAAGGAGGCCACATCCGCGGTGAGCATCTCCCGCAGGGCATCCGGATCCGTTTTGCCGTCCTTCTCCGGCACAAGGCGCAGCTCATCACCGGTGCCGTAGCAGTAGGTGCGGATGGTGTTGATCACATCGGGGTGTGCGGCAGCGGACACCAGCGTGACGCGGCGCTTGCGGTCACGGCACATGGCGGCGGCTTCCGCGGCGGCGGATGCGCCGTCGTACACGGAGGCGTTGGACACGTCCATGCCCGTCAGCTCACAGATCATGGTCTGGTATTCAAAGATGGACTGCAGCAGCCCCTGACTCATCTCCGCCTGATAGGGGGTGTAGGCCGTCAGGAACTCCTCCTTGGCGGGGATATATTTGACGATGCTGGGGATATAGTGGTCATAGGCGCCGGCACCCCGGAGGATCACATCATACACCCGGTTCTTGTCCGCCATGGCGCGGACGGCGCGGCCCACCTCCAGCTCACTCATGCCGGAGGGAATGTCCAGCGGATGATCCAGATACATCTCCGCCGGTACGTCGCCGTACAGCTGGCGGAAGGAGGTCAGGCCGATGGCCTGCAGCATCTCCTGCCGCTGCGCCGGCGTGGAGGGGATATAGCTGCCCATATCAGCCCTCCTGCGCGCAGAAGGCCTCGTAAGCGGCGGCGTCCAGCAGCTCGCTGGTGTCGCCCACGTTCTCCACCTTGATGAGCCAGGCGTCATAGGGCGCCTTGTTCAGCTGCTCCGGCTCGTCCAGCAGCTCCTCGTTGACGGCGCAGACCGTACCGCTGACAGGGGACACCAGATCGGACACCGCCTTGACGGACTCCACGTCGCCGAAGGCCTCGCCGGCGGTGACGGCGTCGCCCTCGCCGGGCAGGTTGACGAACACCACGTCGCCCAGCGCGTCCTGCGCAAAGTCGGAAATACCGATGACAGCCACGCCGTCCTCCATCTTCATCCACTCGTGATCCTTGGAATACTTCATTTCAGTGGGAAACAACATGATACTTACCTCCAGATTTTATTTTTGTTTTCGTTACCATCGATTGACAAGGGCAGACACGGTTTTGACGGGCAGAAATGCGCCCATACTGCGTCAAGCCCCTTGACAA
>CAKTMQ010000028.1 GCA_934573945.1 uncultured Oscillospiraceae bacterium
TGCAAACTAAAGTCTTGTCTTCGTACATGATTTTACCCTCTCTTTGAGAAATATATTGCGTTCAGCCTTTGCTGATAGCGCCAGATTGAAGTTGCCGCCCGATCTTGCGGCGTATACGCTGCACGGCATTTTCCACTGATTTTGATGGTTTGCCAACAGTTTCTGCGATCTCACGGCAAGTGAGACCGTCCAAATAGTACCCTAAAATCTCAGCTTCGAAGGCGGATAACTGTTTGCAAGCGTACTCCAAAAGACCGGCAGCTTTCTCTCTGTTGATCAGCAAAACCTCGGGGTCGTCCTGTGCAAAAGCGAGACTGACGTCAAAGAATGAGGGATTCAGGGGGATCGCCTGATTCAGAGGCTGATGCTTGCCGGACACTGCAGCCTTGAGCACAGAATAGAGCCGACGGCGGATGCAAACATCTGCAAAGGTATAAAACGAGGCAGTTTGCTGCGGATCATATTCCCGCATGGCTTTCACCAGTCCCAGCATTCCTTCCTGCAGCAGATCTTCATTGTCGCCGCCAGCAAGGAAATAGGGTCGCGCAATGCTGCGCACCAAACGGTGATAACGGGACGCCAGAATCTCTTCGGCATTTTTGTTACCGGATTGGCAGGCAGCACATAACTGCTCATCGCTTAAAGTCTCCAAATACGAAAAGCGAGCCTCATTGCTATTTACCATTTTCTATTATACCTTTACTACGTTTAATTTGTCAAGCGGTCTACAAAAATTTGTAAAATTAGTGCATTTCAGAGAGCTTTTTTACCAATTCCGACAAATTTCCCGCTACTTTTTGCGCCAGAAGGTCGGTTTTCGCCTCTACCATGACGCGGATCAGTGCCTCCGTGCCGGAAGGACGGATTAAAATGCGCCCCTCCCCTGCCAGCATGGACTCCTCTTCCGCCACAGCCTGCTGTAGGATTGGTGAGGCCATGATCCGTTCTTTTTCACCGACGCCATGTTCCAGTGTCACGTTGACCAGCTCCTGCGGATATTGAGCACAGCAGCTCACCAACTCCGAGGCAGGGCATCCGGCGTGCTTGAGTGCTTTCAGGAATTGCAGCGCCGTCAGCTCACCGTCACCGGTGGTGCTGTACTGACGGAAGATCATATGTCCCGACTGCTCACCGCCGATGGCGTAGTCACAAGCCAGCATTTTCTCCAGAACGTGGCGGTCACCTACTGCGGTGCACACCAGATCGATCTGCTTTTTGCGGCAGAATTCATGGAGGCCGAGGTTGGACATCACCGTGGCCACCACCGTGTTGTTAGTCAGTCTCCCCTGCCGCCGCAGCTCCAGCGCACAAACGGCCATGATCCGGTCTCCGTCGATCACACCGCCCTTCTCGTCCACCAGCAGACACCGGTCGGCATCACCGTCAAAGGCAATGCCCAGCTGATAGCCGCCTGCTCTGGTCATGGCAGCCAGCTGCTCCAGATGGGTGGAGCCGCAGTTGTTGTTAATGTTGACGCCGTCGGGATCGATGTTGATAAAATCCGCCATAACAGGCAGACGCAGAAAGAGATCCGGCGCTGTGGCGGCGGCAGCGCCATTGGCACAATCCACCAGTACACGCAAGCCGGAGAGGTCACAGCCAATGCTGCTGACCAGATGATTCAGATAATCCTCGTGCATCTCCTGTGCGCCGTTGCGGCAGCGTCCCAGATCGTCGCCGCTCTTTATATCCATAGCGGCATGGGACAGCAGGAGTGCTTCGATCTGATCCTCCATGTCGTCGGGCAGCTTATAGCCCTGTGCGTTGAATACTTTAATGCCGTTGTGTTCATAGGGATTATGGCTGGCGGAGATCACAACACCTGCGTCCGCCTGCTCCTGTACCGTCAGGAAAGCCACAGCCGGTGTGGGGATCGTGCCCAGCAGCAGCACGTCGCCGCCTACCGAGCAGATACCGGCACTCAGCGCCGCCTCCAGCATATCTGAGGAGATCCGCGTATCCTTTCCGATGGTGATCAGTGGTTTGCGCGCCAGCTGCGCCTGCAATACGGTGGAGAGTGCCTGCCCCACATGAAAGGCCAGCTCCGCCGTCAGGGTCTTTCCCACCACGCCGCGGATACCATCCGTACCAAATAATTTACCCATATATTCCTCCACTCAAAGCTCCAGTTGTGGCTGTCCTACATAATCGATGTGGAGATGTTCATAGGCCTTCCGCGTGACACAGCGGCCACGGGGCGTGCGTGTCAGGAAGCCCAGCTGCATCAGATACGGCTCATACACATCCTCCAGCGTGACAGACTCCTCGCCGATCGTTGCAGCCAGCGTATCCAAGCCCACCGGGCCGCCGCCGTAGTTCTCAATAATGGCATGCAGCATCCGGCGATCCACTTGATCCAACCCCAGGTAGTCTACCTCCAGCGCCAGCAGGGCATCGTCCGCCACCTGACGGGTGATCACGCCGTCTGCTCTGACCTGCGCAAAGTCGCGGACACGGCGCAGCATCCGGTTGGCAATACGGGGCGTACCCCGGGAACGACGCGCAATCTCCATGGCACCGTTCTCCTCGATGGGCACCTCCAGAATACCGGCACTGCGGGTAACGATCTTGCACAGCTCCTCCGGCGTATACAGCTCCAGACGCAGCGTGACGCCAAAACGATCCCGCAGCGGTGCGGACAGGGAGCCTGCCCGGGTCGTGGCGCCGATCAGTGTAAAACGCGGAAGATCCAGTCGGATCGAATTGGCGGAAGGGCCTTTTCCGATGATAATGTCAATGGCATAGTCCTCCATCGCCGGGTACAGGATCTCCTCTACCGACCGGTTTAGACGGTGGATCTCATCTACAAACAGGATGTCATTTTCATTGAGATTGGTCAGCAGTGCGGCCAGATCGCCCGGCTTTTCGATGGCAGGGCCGGAGGTGATGCGGATATTTACGCCCATCTCGGCGGCAATGATCCCCGCCAGTGTTGTCTTACCCAGTCCCGGAGGGCCATGCAGCAACACATGATCCAGCGATTCGCTGCGTCGGCGCGCTGCCTCAATGAAAATCGAGAGGTTCCCCTTAGCTTTTTCCTGTCCGATATACTCCTGCAGTGTGTGGGGACGCAGGGAGCGTTCCTGACCATCCTCCGGCAGAAACGTGGTGGAGACAATAGGCTCCTCGTAGATATTGCTGCCGTAATCAATACTCACGCGATCTTCCTCCTTACTTCACCATACGCTTCAGTGCCTGACGGATGATCTCCTCCAGCGGCAGCGTGTCAATCGGCAGTCCTTTAAGTGCTGCAGCGACCTCCGAGGTGCTGTAGCCCAGTACGGCCAGTGCTGCTGCAGCCTCTCTGGCCTTATCGCCCGGGATCGACACAGGCGTTATGCTGCCGCCTGCTTCACCGGCAAAGGAGGTCTGCTCTTTTGCCAGTTTATCCTTTAGCTCCAGTATGATCCGCTGGGCAATTTTCTTGCCAATGCCCGGCACAGCGGTCAGGGCTTTTTCATCCCCCATTACCACGGCCATCGCCAGATTGGCCGGTGTGTTGGCCGACAGGATCGCCAGTGCGGCCTTCGGCCCCACACCGGAGACGCCCAACAGCAGCTTAAAGCTGTGCAGCTCACTCTGGCTGGAAAAGCCATACAGCTCCACCGCGTCCTCCCGGACGTTCAGGAAGGTATAGAGCTTGGCTTTCTCTCCTCTTTTCAGGTGGGACAATGTATAATTGGTGGTGGCACAGGCGTAGCCCACGCCCCCGCAGTCGATCACAGCCAAATTGGCCTCGATCTCCGCGACGGTGCCGCTGAGATAGTAAAACATGGTCACACGGTCTCCTTTACATTGGGGTCAGTGCGCCGCAGCAGGCTGGTGGCGCTGCGGGCATGGCAGATGGCGATGGCCAGCGCATCGGCGGCGTCATCAGGCCGCGGCACAGACCGCAGCTTTAAAAGGCGTCGAGTCATATCCATGACCTGCTTTTTCTCCGCCAGACCATAGCCTACGACCGCCTGCTTTACCTGCATGGGCGTATACTCATAGATCGGCAGATGCAGCTTCTCTGCCGTGCACAGGATCACACCCCGTGCGTGCGCCACCGCAATACCGGTGGTGATATTTTTACTGAAAAACAGCTCCTCGATCGCCATTTCATCCGGATGAAACGATTCGATCAGCTGCTGCAGATCGCTCTCAATCAGGGTCAGACGTGCGGCAAGAGGCATTCCGGCCGGCGTATTGATCGCACCATACTGTACCATATGCTGCGTACTGCCGGTACAGTCCAGTACACCGAAGCCCACGATGGCCACACCGGGGTCTATTCCCAAAATACGCATGGCCAACCCTCCCCATCATAATCGTGTTTATTATACTCTCTTTTGCTATCTATGGCAATACTTTTCCCGGCAGAGAAAATGCAGGGAAAATGCAGAGAAGAAGTGTCTCCGGCCACACCGGGACACTCCTTCTCTGATATATCATTTACTTGCTTTGTTCCCATTCCTTCAGGGGTTTCAGCTCCTCATACAGCCGGACATAGCTGCGGTGACGGCTCTGGGGGATCTTACCATCCCGAACAGCCTCCAGTACTGCGCAGCCCTTCTCTTTTGTATGCTGGCAGCCCACAAAACGGCAGTTGCCCAGATAGGGGGCAAATTCCGGAAAGGTCTCCGGCAAGTGCTGTTTCAACTCCCATTCCAACGACTGGGCGTCAAAGGATGAAAAGCCCGGTGTGTCGATCACCCAAGTGTCCTCCGCCAGCGGGAACATCTCCACATGGCGCGTAGTGTGGCGGCCGCGCCCCAGCGCCTTGCTGACCTCGCCCACAGGCAGGGCAAAATGCGGCGCCAGTGCGTTCAGCAGGCTGGACTTTCCCACACCGGAGTTGCCGGTCAGTACGCTCAGCCGTCCCGTCAGTGCCTGCCGCAGCTCGGGCAGTCCTTCACCGGTGACGGCGCTGACGCGGAGCACCGGTATGGCAGATGCCTGATAGATAGTGAATAACTCTTCCGCCCGATCCAGATCGCATTTGTTCAGTACCACCAGCACGCCGGCGCTTTTCAGCGCAGCGATAGCGCTGATCCGGTCGATCAGATAGGGATCGGTCACGGGAATAGCAGCGGAGGCGATGACCACCAGCTGATCTACGTTGGCTACCGCCGGACGCTGAAACTGGTTGCGGCGCGACTCAATGCGCTGTACCACACCCTCACCGCCACCCAGCGGCTCCGCATCTACCCAGTCGCCTACCAACGGGCTGGTACCCTCCTTGCGAAATTTGCCGCGGGCGCGGCATTGCAGTACCTCGCTGCCAGTATTGACGTAATAAAAGCCACTGAGGGCTTTTTCAATTCTGCCCCGGCTCAAAAGCTGATCACCTGCGAGTCGGTCGCAACGCCGTTGATCCGGGCATAGACCGTGGCACCGGTGCCCGGCTTTCCGGAAAAGTCATAGCCCACCATCGCATCAGAACCGCTGTAGTACTGGGTGGCAACTACATTGCCGTCCATGACAAATTCCACTCTGATGCTGTCCTCTGTGTCGAACTCATCCGGCACCATGAACTCCACCCGGATCGTGCGGGTCTCTTCCCCTTGCGAGCCATAAACGGTGAAGATGATCTCTGTGCCGCCCTGCACCTGTGTATCGGGCTGAATGCTTTGATCGATCACCTCACCGATGCTGGCCATGGGATCATAGTTACGGAATTCCGGTGTACCCACCTTGAGACCCAGCTTTTCTGCCTCCTCCTTGGCTTTTTCAAAAGTCATGGTCGCAAAGGAGGGCACTACCACATACTCCGGCCCCTTGCTGACCACCAGTGTGACGGAGTCGCCCTTTTTCAGCACAGAATTGGCAGCCGGGATCGTCTCGATGACCTGCCCTGCGGGATATTCTTCGGAGAATTCCTCCGAGGGGGTAACCGTCAGATTCAGGTCATACTGCTGCAGCTTCAGCTTGGCCGTCTGGTAGACATTGCCCAGCAGATTGGGCATCACCGTCTCCTGCTTCTCAGCACAGACATAGACCTGGATCACCAGATTGCTGCGGCGTTCCGCCTCGGCGGTGGGATCCTGCTGCACGATCTGACCGGGCTGATATTGTTCATCGGCACGTGTGCCTAACACTTCAATAGTAAAGATGTCCTTTACTTCGGGGAGCGCTTCGGCTTCTTCCACGGTATAGCCGAGGAGGTTGGGCACCTTGTAAGCCTTGTCACGGCTGCCGCCGCCGAAACCGGCAAAGATCATCACAAAGATGAGCACGATCACCGCCACGCCAGCGACCAGCAGACCGGCCATCTTCCGGTTTTGCCGGAAATAGGTGAACAAGGAGGGATCATCGTCGTCATCCTCTTCGTCCTCTTCGCGCAGCTCCGTCTCACGCCGCTTGACAGCGGCGGATACCTGCTGCACCGGGATCTTGCTGGTGGGCTTGTCATCTGTTTTTTCAGCCAGCTCCGTGCGGATATAATCCAGATCGACACTGGGATCCTTCCGGAATTTCTCCAGATCAGCCAGCATGGCATCTGCACTCTGATAGCGTTTATCCAGATCCGCGCTCATGGCCTTCATGCAGATCAGCTCCAGCGCTTCGGGAATGTCCGGATTGATCTCCCGGGGGCTGAGGGGCACGCTGCTCAGATGCTGGATGGCTACGGACACAGCGCTGTCGCCTTCAAAGGGCAAACGGCCTGTCAGCATTTCATAGAGCACCACACCGGCGCTGTAAATGTCACTGCGGGCATCCAGACGCTCTCCTTTGGCCTGCTCCGGGGAGATATAGTGCACGCTGCCAAGTGCCTCCTGTGTCAGCGTCTGGTGTGCGTCGGCCAGGCAGGCGATGCCGAAATCAGCCACCTTGACGCTGCCGTCCCGTAGCACCATGATGTTCTGGGGCTTAATGTCCCGGTGGATGATGCCGCGGCTATGGGCATGACTGAGACCGCGCATGATCTGTGTGATGAAATGCAGCGCCTCACGCCAGTCCATCCGGCCGCGGCGCTCCATATACTGCTTGAGGGTGATCCCGTCGATCAGCTCCATGACGATATAATCGATGCCCTGCGAACTGGAAACGTCGTAGATCGATACGATATTGGCATGACTCAGCTGGGCGACCGCCAGCGATTCATCCCGGAAACGGCGGCGGAAATCCGCGCTCTCCGCCAGCTCACTCTTCAATATTTTGATGGCCACGAGCCGGTTCAGGCGATGACACTTTGCCTTATACACATTGGCCATGCCGCCGGAGCCGATCAGCTCCAACAGTTCATAGCGGTTATCCAGCATTTTTCCAATGTACTGATCCATTTGCGGTCATCTCCTTTCATACATTCTGCAGCAGCACAACGGTCACATTGTCCGGTGCGCCATGCTTGCGGGAGGCCTCCAGCAGCCGATCCAGACAGCCGTCCAGATCACTGTTGTGCATCACCTCAAACAGGATCTCCTGATCGGTCACGGTGTTGATGAGACCATCGGTGCACAAAAGCAGGTAATCCCCCTGCTTCCACGACACATGAAAGCTGTCCGTCTCCACCTCCGCATCCGGTCCCAGTGCGCGGGTGATAAGATTGCGGTTGGGATGAAAGCGCGCCTGCGCTGGTGTGATCTCACCCCGCTCCACCATGTTTTCCACTACGGAGTGATCCCGGGTGATCTGGCGGATGCCGTCCTCGCAGAGCAGATAACCCCGGCTGTCACCCACGTTAAAGAGCGTCGCCTCTCCGTCCCGACATACCGCGCAGACAAGCGTCGTGCCCATCCGGGACAGTGTCTCGTCCTCCGCCGCACGGGCACGGATGGCCTGATTGGCTTCTGCGATGGCGCAGCGTGTCACCTTTTCCAGCTGGTGCCAGTCCATATGCGGTTCGATGGATGCCTGCAGCAGCTGCTGCAGCGTCTCCACCGCGATCACACTGGCGGTATGGCCGCCATTGGTACCGCCCATACCGTCGCATACCACAGCAACGGTGCAGTCAGCCACAACAGCAGTGGCATATGCGTCCTGATTTTCCTTGCGCACCAATCCAGTATCTGTGATACCCCAGATCCTCATGCTCTCTCCTCCTCCATGGCCTTACGGCGCAGCTGGCCGCAGGATGCATCAATATCACCGCCGAGACTGCGCCGCACCGTGGCGGTAATACCATGAGATTCCAGCCGCTTCTGGAAAGCGGCTACGCGGCGGCTCGGTTTAAAGGGACTTTCTGTGACCTCGTTGAGCGGGATCAGGTTGACATGACCGGGCATCCCGCGGATCTGCTCCGCGATCAGATCGGCCTGCCAATCGTGATCATTGACATCATCGATCATAGCGTATTCAAAACTGATACGACGTCCTGTCTTCTTGAAATAGCGGTGGCAGGCGGCAAACAGAGCGTTTACATCGTAAGACCGGTTGACCGGCATGATGCGGGAGCGGGTCTCATTGTCCGGTGCATGAAGGGATACCGACAGCGTCAGCTGCAGATTCAATGCCGCCAGCGCATCGATCTGCGGCACGATGCCGCAGGTGGACAAGCTGATGTGCCGCATACCGATATTCAATCCGTCGGAGCTGTTGACCAATTGCAGAAATTTCAGCACATTATCCCGGTTATCCAGCGGCTCTCCGATCCCCATCAGCACGATATTGGACACCGGCAGACCACTGTCCAGCTGTGTAAACAACACCTGATCCAGGATCTCCGATGGTGTCAGATCCCGCACCTTGCCGGCGATGGTACTGGCGCAGAAAGCGCATCCCATGCGGCAGCCTACCTGTGAGGAGATGCACACCGTATTGCCGTGGTGATACCGCATCAGCACCGTTTCGATACAGTTGCCGTCACCCAGACGCCACAGGTATTTGACTGTGCCATCATGCTGCGATACCTGCTTGCGGGCAACGGTGGGGACTGTGATACAGCACTGTTCTGCCAGCTTCTGCCGCAGCGGCTTACTGAGATTGCTCATCTCGTCAAAGGAGGTCACGCCCCGGTGCAGCCAGGTAAATATCTGTTTTCCGCGGAAGGCAGGCTCACCCAGCTCCCGCAGCAGCACGGTGATCTCCTCCAGATTCAGCGATTTGATGTCTGTCATCATAGACGTTTTCCTTACTCCACACGCTGGAGACGGCAAATGAAGAAGCCGTCTGTCCCCCAACGCTGCGGCCATAATGTCAGCTGTCCGTCACACCCGCCGATGGGTGTGGGCAGCACGAAAGGCGAAAGGCGGAATTCCGGATGCGTTTCCAGAAACCACGCTGCTACATCCTCGTTTTCTTCCGGCAGCACCGTACAGGTGGAGTAGACCAGTGTTCCGCCTGGACGGACATAACCGGCGGCATTTTCCAGGATTGCCCGCTGCTCCCGCGGCAGCTTTGCCAATTCACGGGGATTCTTATAACGGATGTCCGGCTTCTTGCGGATGATCCCCAGTCCGGAACAGGGTACGTCAGCCACCACCAGATCGGCCTGACCGATCCACGCCTCGTGCCGATCCCGTCCATCTGCCAATGCCGTGCGAATGGAGTGCAGCCCAAGACGCGCCGCGCCGTTCTCAATCAGCTTCAGCTTGTGCGGGTGCACATCACAAGAGAGAATATCTCCCTGATCCCGCATATCAATAGCCAGTGCAAAGGATTTACCGCCCGGTGCAGCACATACATCCAGCACCCTGTCTGTCTCCTTTGCTGCCGCGACAGTAGAGACCAGACGCGCCGCCGCATCCTGTACCGTGAAGAGTCCCTTTCGGAAGGTGTCCATATTCTCCAGATCGCCGGTGCCGCTTACCTCAAAGCAGCCCGCCATCCAGGGGTGGGACGTCACGGTCACACCGGTAGTACGCAGTTCCTTTTCCAGTGCCTCCGGTGTGATCTTCATGGTGTTGGTCTGTATTGTGGTAGGAACGATGGTATTGTTGCAGCGCAGATACTGCTCCGCTTCCTCCGCTCCCAGAATGTCGATCAGACGGGATACCAGCCACTTTGGATGGCTGTAACGCAGCGAAAGATAGTCCGCCGTGCTGCCCTTGGGAAGCTCCGGCATATCCAGCCAGTTCGTCACGAATTTACGCAGCACAGCGTTGACCATGCCGGCGGCTCTGGGTCTGCCGCGGCGTTTTGTCATCTCCACTGCCTCGTTTACCGCAGCGCGGTGGGGGATCTTATCCATAAACAGGATCTGATAAGCGCCGATCCGCAGGATATTCAAAATCAACGGCTCCAGCCGCTCCGCCTTCTGGGTGCACCAGAGGGAAATATAATAGTCCAGATACATCCGGTTCTGGATCACGCCGTAAGCGATACGGCTGGCCAGCGCCGCATCGCGAGAGTCCAAACCGTTCTTGGCGATGGTGCGCTTCAGGCTGCCGTCAGACCAGGCATTGGCACTGGAGATCCGCAGCAGCACTTCCAGCGCTGTGTCCCGGGCATTGCCCGGTCTCTTTTCGTTCATACTCCCACCTTTACCGGATGACCGGCGAGATAAGCCGCAGCGGCCATGCGCTTGCCGCCCTGGGGCTGCAGCTCCAGGATCTGCAGAAGCCGGCCATCGCCGCAGGCGATGGCGAGCCCTTTCTTCCCGGCCTCCACAATGGTGCCGGGCGCGGCAGTTGTGGTATCCCCCACTGCCGTGCGGTAGACCTTCAGCGTGCTTCCGCTCAGCTCCATAGCGGCACAGGGCCATGGGATCAGACCGCGTACCTGATCGTGGAGCTGACGGGCAGTTCGGGTGAAATCCATAGGACTGAGCGATTTATCCAGCATCGGTGCATAGCTGTGCTGCGTATGATCCTGAGGTATACGGGAAGCCGTACCGTTCTTCAGATCCGCGACAGCCTGCACCAATGCCTCTGCCCCCAGCTGTGCCAGCCGGGTGGTCAGCATCTGGGCATCCTCATCTGGGTCGATAGGCGTCACGGCACAGCGGATAATGTCACCGGCGTCCAGCTCATCGGCCATATACATAATCGTAACACCTGTCTCCGCATCGCCGTTGAGGATTGCCCAATTGATAGGCGCTGCACCCCGGTACTGCGGCAGCACAGAGGAGTGTACATTGATAGCGCCATAGGAAGGCACCGTCAAAATCTCGTGGGGCAGGATCCTGCCATAGGCCGCCACCACGATCAGCTCCGGCTGCAGCTCACGCACCAGTGCCAGCGCTGTTCCGTCCCGCATTTTCAGCGGCTGGTACACTGGCAGATTTTCTGACAAGGCATATTCCTTTACGGGTGAAGCGGTCAGCTTGTGGCCTCGATTTTTTGGTTTGTCAGGCTGTGTAAATACGCCGCAGATCTCGTGTCCTGCTTCCACCAGCTTTTTCAGCGAAGCGACGGCAAAGTCCGGGGTTCCCATAAATAAGATCCGCATTATTCGCCCTCTTCTCCGTCGTCCTCGATCTCGTACTGGTCGGCATGCTCCGTCAGCCAGCGCTGCAGTTCCTCGCCCTCCAGCAGACGATCGGTGTGCTCCACAAACAGATGGCCATCCAGATGCTCGATCTCATGGCAGAAGCAACGGGCGGTAATGCCCTCATCCTCTACCTCGAACCACTGACCGTCTCTGTCCTGCGCCTTGACACGTACCACATAAGGACGCGTTACCTCGCCGTATTTCCCGGGAACACTGAGGCATCCTTCCAGCGCCGTCTCTTCGCCCTCGGTATGGACGATCTCCGGGTTGATGAGCTCGATGATCTCATCATCCTCATTCAATACGATGCATACGCGGCGCAGAATGCCCACTTGGGGGGCAGCCAGTCCAACACCGCCGGCTTCCTCCAGCGTTTCCGCCATGTCATCCAGCAACGTGTGCAGTCTGTCATTAAACTCCGTCACCGGACGGCAGACCTTGGTAAGACATTCCTCGCCCTGCAGGGCAATTCTCCTAAGTGCCATATTTATTACCTCTAATCCATCAAATTACAGTCGGTGTATATCTGCATATTGCGGTTTTCGCCGCGCTTTGAAAACTCTTTCATAAAGGATGACAACAAGCCACGCAAGGTCTTGTCATTTCGACCGATCACCGTTACGCGGTAACGGTAACGCTCATTCACCCGCACCACCGGTGCGGGTGAGGGTCCCAGGATCATCCAGTCCAGTGCCGCATAAGGCTGTGCTTTTGCGGCAGTCCGCAGACTCTCGGCAATCTCATGGATCGCACGGCGCACCGCAGACTCCTCCAAACCGGTCACCGTGATCATGAACTGATCGGCAAAGGGTGGGTCACGCCGCAGCTTGCGCAGCCGGATCTCGCGTTCATAAAAGCGGTCATAATCCTGCGCTGCAGCCGCCTGGATCACGTCATGATCCGGCGTATAGGTCTGGATGACCGCCCGTCCGGCCTTACTGCCCCGTCCGGCACGCCCCACTACCTGCGTCAGCAGGCTGAAGGTGCGCTCCGATGCGCGGTAATGATCTACGTACAGGGAAAGATCCGCCGCCAACACACCTACCAGCGTGACGTTTTCAAAATCCAATCCTTTGGCCACCATCTGCGTACCCAGCAGAATGGGTACTTTCTTTTCATCAAATTCCCGCAGGATGGCCTCGTGTCCCATTCCCACCGTATCCGCATCCATCCGCAGCAGCGGCGTTTCCGGAAACAGTGTGTGCAGCTCCTCTTCCGCCCGTTGGGTACCAAAGCCAATATGCCGCAAGGTTGTACCGCACTCCGGGCAGGACTCCGGTGCCCACTGGGAATGCCCGCAGTAGTGACACATCAGCCGGTGGTTGGCGCTGTGATAGGTCAAATACACGCTGCACCGGGGACATTGGGGGACATAGCTGCAATTGGGGCACAGCAGCTGGCGGCTGCTACCCCGACGATTAAGAAAGAGGATACTCTGTTCCCCCCGCTCCAGATTTGCTTTCAGCTCCTGATACAGCGGCTGGCTGATGGCCGAGAGGTTTCCCTGCCGCAGTTCCTGCCGCATATCCGCCAAGATCACCTGAGGCATGAGTTGCCGGTTGTACCGCTGCCGCAGCAGCGACAGATGGTAGTCTCCGTTTCTGGCATACCACGCCGTTTCAATGGTCGGCGTCGCGGAACCCAGCAGCAGGTGGCATCCCTCCGTCATACAGCGGTAACGCGCAATATCCCGTGCGTGGTAGCAGGGGGCGCGTTCCGACTCATAGGAGCTCTCCTGCTCCTCATCCATGATGATGAGACTCAACCGCTCCAGTGGCGCAAAGACAGCCGACCGGGTGCCCAGCACCACGGTGGCCTCCCCTTTCCGCACACGCTTCCACTGGTCATAGCGCTCTGTCATATGGAGACCGCTGTGCAGCAGCGCCACCCGATCACCAAAATAGGCCGTGAACCGCGCCATCATCTGCGGCGTCAGAGCAATCTCCGGCACAAGGATCATCACAGTTTTACCCTGTGCCAGCAGCGCCTGTGCCAGCCGGATGTAGACCAGCGTCTTGCCGCTGCCGGTCACCCCCTGCAGCAGCGTTACACCGCCTGTGCCGGCTTCAGCGCGCTGCAAAACAGCTGCATATGCCTGCTGCTGTTCTTCATTTAGTGTAATGGATTCCGCCTTTACACAATATTGCTTTTCAGTAATGCGGTAAGTTTCCTGGGGACGAAGCGAAATGACGCCCGCCTTTTTCAGCGCCGTAACGGTACGTCGCGACGCGCCGCTGAAATAGCACAGATCCGGCACGGTTGTCTCCCCTTGCCGCAGCAGGAATTGCACGGCATCATACATCCGAGGGGCGGTCTTTTTTTTGTGCTGTGCCCATGCGGAGGCATCTTCTGCTGATAGCATCAGTGTCGCCAGCAGCACCGTTTTATCCTGTACTGTGCGGCGGCTAACCGTCTCGCGGGACACCAGTCCTCGTTTCTCCAGGCTGCGGAGCGTTGTGATCACACTCTCGCCGTAGGTGTCCCGGAGGACTGACAGTTCCTGCGCACCGTCGGCAAGTATACGGCATACAGCCGCCTCCCGGCCGGACAACTCATCCAGTGCACCCGCTCCTGTCAGCTGCCACAGCTCCCGATAGCGATACCAGACGGCGGCAGGCAGGATCGTGCGGATGGCGTCATAAAAAGTGCAGAAATAGCGCTGACGCATCCAGAGCGCCAGTTTGATCTCGCGTTGGGAGACCAGTGGTGCACCGTCCAGATTCAGACGCAGTGCCTTGAGCGGTGCCGCCGGAACGGCGACTTCCTCCAGCGACAGTACAACACCCTCGCTGGTGCGGTTACCCCGTCCAAAGGGCGCCAACACCCGACAGCCTACACTGACATCCATGTCAGCGGGAACAAGGTAGGAATAGGGCTTGTCAATGGCGTAGGTCGCAGCTTCCACCGCGATTTTTGCGATCTGCATAGCCCGATTCTCCTCCCCTGTTTCTGAAAATCACTCCTGGATCGAGGAGTCGATGGTGCTGGCATCGAACTTGCCCTCAGCTACCTCGTTGATGGCCATAGTGACCGGCTTTTCATACAGATGTTCGCCGTGCATCTCGGCATCAGCCGCGATCTGACGAGCGCGGCGTGCTACCACGTTCACCATCATGTAGCGGTTAGGCACATAGGATGTCAGCTGATTCATTGCGGGATAGAGCATCATAATAATCGTTCTCCTTCTGCCGTTTACCGGCGCATATTTACTGATTCAATTCCGCGATACGCTCCGCAGGCCGGCAATGCTCGGCCAGCATGATCGCCCGCAGCTCGCTTACGGCGTCTTCCACCGTATCGTTAATCACAAAATAATCATAGTGGTCAGCGGCCTGCAGTTCCACCTTGGCGCGCAGCAGCCGCTTCTGTACCTTTTCCGGGGTATCCGTGCCCCGGGCTGTCAGTCGGCGCTCCAGCTCCTCCCAGGAAGGGGGCGCAATAAAGATCCGCACGACGTCAGGCCGCAGATCGTGCACCTGTGTGGCACCCTGGATCTCGATGTCCAGGATCACGTCCCGGCCATTCTCCATGGCATCGTCCACATAGCGCTTGGGCGTTCCATAGAAATTACCCACATACTCCGCGTATTCCAGAAACTCTCCATCCATGATCCACTGGCGGAACGTCTCCGGATCAATAAAATGATAATCCACACCATCCTTTTCACCCGGACGCGAAGCGCGGGTCGTTGCAGAAATGGAAAAATAGAGATCGTCCCGATCCTGAAACAGTGCGCTTAAAACCGTGCTTTTCCCCACGCCGGAGGGGCCTGAAATAATAAATGTCTTTCCTCTTCTTGTCAACATGATCCCTCTTCCTCTGTAAGCTCCGTCATACCCAGACGGGGTGCCAGCCGCTCTGTGCTCAATGCAGACAGGATCACATGATCGCTGTCCATGATCAGCACGGAGGCGGTCTTGCGGCCATATGTGGCGTCAATGAGCATACCCCGATCCCGGGATTCCTGCACCAGACGCTTTACCGGCGCGCTGTCCGGGCTGACGATAGCGATCAGCCGCTGCAGCGACACCAGGTTGCCGAACCCGATATTCACCAGTTCCACCGCGGCACCTCACTCAATGTTCTGTACCTGCTCGCGGATCTTCTCCACCTCGGCCTTCATGTTCACCACGTCCTGCGCGATGGTCAGGTCGTTGCACTTGGA
>CAKTMQ010000029.1 GCA_934573945.1 uncultured Oscillospiraceae bacterium
CAGCAGATGGTGGACGAGAAGAAGATCGGTATGACCCCTGCCGTGGAAATCTCCTACCTCAAGCCGGAGGAGCAGCACATTCTCAGTATCTCTTAATGGCAACAGTATACCGCAAAGACGCCTGACCGTCAAACGCAAACGGCCATTATCCCCACCGCCACGAAGTGGGGATACCCGGTTGAAACCGACATGCTTTTACGATATAATACAAATAACGACAATAACAGAAAAGGGAGGGATCCGAATGGAACGCGAGATCAAAAAGCCCAAAAAGAAATCCTTGACAAAGGCGGCGGGACTGAAGTCCACCTTCGTCATCTCGCCGCAGGAGAAGGAGCTGGCCATGACCGCCTTCGGGCGGGGCAATGACGCGCTGCTGCAAAAGCGCATCGTGGACGGCGTAGTACGGGACGTTGCCGGAGAGAAGCAGCAGTTTCAGGTGCGCCGCCGGGACGAGAGCCGCTATCAGCTGAGCAATACCCGCCTTGCCGACAAGCTGGTGACGGCGGACGATCCGCTGCACCGCGCGGAAGCGCCCCGCCGTCAGCCGCTGGACGCGGGCATGGATCAGCTGCGGCGCAAGGCGGTGCTGGAGAAGCGGTACTTCGGCAGGACATTTGACGACAACATCCATATCCAGCTGATCTACAACATACTGGATATCCACAAGATGCTGGCTGTTCCCGCCAACCACATCGTCCACACCCTGAACCTGCTGGGCGGCTACAGCGAGATGGACTTTGTGGGCATGCTGCCCGCCGCGCTGTCGTATGAGAAGCTGCGGGTACAGGAAAAAGGGAACACCAGGAAGGACATTAAGGCGGACGTCGCCGCCTATGTCAGGCGGCCGCAGCTGGCCTATCTGGGCGCGGCGTTCTATGACGTGACGCCCGGCCGGAACAAAAAGGACGCGGCGCGGGGCCGGGTCAAGAGCGAAAAGGACGTGTATACCATTCTCTCGCTGATGAGCCTTCTGCGGCAGTGCTGCGCCCACGACAGCGTGAAGCTGCAGGGACGGGAGACCCCCGCCGCCCTGTATCATTTGGAGGCGCTGCCGGATGACATGAAGAAGCTGCTGGACGACAGCTGGCGCAAGGGACTGGCGGTCGTCAACCGAGATTTCCTGAGCACCAACAAGGTAAACCTGCTGACGCTGTTTGACTACTACGGCGCGGCGGGGCAGGAGCGCGTGGAGCTGACCCAGGCCTTCTACCGCTTCGTGGTGCTGAAGGAGCAGAAAAACATGGGCTTCTCCCTCAAGCGGCTGCGGGAGGAGCTGCTGAAGCTGCCGGACGCCGCCCCGCTCACCGACAAGAGGTACGACTCGGTGCGGCAGAAGCTGTACATGCTGCTGGACTTCCTGCTGTGCCGCATCTACGCCGGGGAGCGGGCCGGTCAGTGCGAGGCGCTGGTGGCCGCGCTGCGCTGCGCCCTGTCGGACGAGGAAAAGGACGCCGTGTACCGGGCGGAGGCCGCCGCGCTGTGGCAGGCGCTGGGCGGCAAGCTGCGCCGGAAGCTGCTGCCGCTGCTGAACGGCAGAGAGCTGCAAGACAAGGACAAGAAAAAGCTGGACAATCTGGGGCTGCCCGATCGGGTGCTGGACGAAGTGCTGTTCCGCTCCACGCCGCAGAACAGCCGCGCCAACGCCGACTACTTCTGCCGCCTGCTGTATCTGGCCACCTGGTTCATGGACGGCAAGGAGATCAACACCCTGCTGACCACCCTCATCAGCAAGTTCGAGAATATCGACAGCCTGTGGAGCGTGCTGTGGAGCATGGAGCTGGAGCGGCGCTACGAACCGGCCTACGCCATGTTTGCCCACAGCCGCTACATTGCCGGACAGCTGCGCGTTATCAACAACATCGCCCGCATGCGCAAACCCACCATCGGCGCCAAGCGTGAGATGTACCGCGCCGCCGTGGTGCTGCTGGGCGTGGACAGCCCGGAGGCGGCCGAAAGGATCACCGACGACATGCTGCAGATCGACCCGGAGACGGGGAAGGTGCGTCCCCGCGGAGATAGCGGGCGGGATACGGGCCTGCGGAACTTTATCGCCAACAACGTGGTTGAGTCCCGCCGCTTCGCCTATCTGCTGCGCTATATGACGCCGGGGCAGGCGCGGACGCTGGCCCGGAACGAAAAAATCGTGGCCTTTGTGCTGTCCACCATTCCCGATACCCAGCTGGAACGCTATTGCTGTGCCTGCGGCCGGGAGGACATTACCGACCGCGCCGGGAAGATGCGCTATCTGACGGAGCAGCTCATGGCCGTGCGGTACGAGAGCTTTACCGACGTGGAGCAGCGCAAGCGGGGCGACAACCCCAAGAAGGAGCGGTACAAGGCACTGATCGGCCTGTACCTGACGGTGCTGTATCTGGTGGTGAAGAACATGGTCAACTGCAATGCCCGCTACGTCATCGCCTTCTACTGCCGCGACCGGGACATTGCGCTCTATCAAAAGGAGGTCTGCTGGTACGATCTGGAGAAAGATAAAAAGAGCGACAAACAGCGGCAGGTGGAGGACTACACCGCTCTTACCCGCTATTTCGTGGAGCGGGGCTATCTGAACCGCCACGCCTGCGGCTATCTGCGGGATAACATGAAGGACAGCGGCAATAGCCTGCTGATTGCCTACCGCAACGCGGTGGATCACCTGAACGCGATCCCGCCGCTGGGCAGCCTGTGCCGGGATATCGACCGGGTGGACAGCTATTTTGCCCTGTATCACTACGCCATGCAGCAGTATCTGAACGGGCGGGAGAATAAGTGGGCGCCTTATAAGACCTCCCGCGAGCGGGAGCTGTTTGCCGCCATGGCGCGGCACAAAACATGGTGCAGCGATTTGGTGAAGGTACTGAATACCCCCTTCGGCTACAATCTGGCCCGCTACAAGAACCTGTCCATCGACGGTCTGTTTGACCGGGAGGGCGACCACGTGGTGCGGGAGGACGGCGAAAAAACGGCAAAGTGAGCCGGCTGGACACGGTAATTTTCCCGTTTTTCCGGAAAGACCGGCCTTGACAGCGGCCCCAAAAGCGTGTAATATCAAGGCAGGGACGGCGGTAAGCCGCCGTCCCTGTACTACACCTCCCGGAAACACGGGGGGTCTAAAACCGATTGTATTGTTATTTCCACCAGCGATAAGTACTACACCTCCCGGAAACACGGGGGGTCTAAAACGATATTCCAAAGTTCCCATGAAGACGACACGTACTACACCTCCCGGAAACACGGGGGGTCTAAAACTTGGTCATAGTAATGGTGGTCTTCATAATGAGTACTACACCTCCCGGAAACACGGGACGCCGCCTGAAAACGCAAAATAAGCCCCTGTCCGCACATTCCTGTGCGGACAGGGGCTTTCTCTGTTCTGCCGTATAGAGCAAAAAGACCGGCGTTCGTGCCGGTCTTACTTCTTTTTTCGCGCCGCGATGCGGCCCTCGCCGCCGATGGAGCGGTTCAGCGGTGGGTCGTGCCGGGCGATCTTCGCCTGCTCGTGCTGCCGCCGTGTGCGGGAGGTCGAGCGCCCGTCGGCGGTTTTCCACTCCAGCGTGCCGCCCCGCGTCTCCGGCTGGGCCAGCTTGCCGTGGTGCAGGTGCTCCCCCATCCGGCGGCGCAGGTCGTTGGTCTCGCCCACGTAGGCGATGTTTCCCGCCGCGTCGCGGATGCGGTACTCTCCCGGCGCCGACGGCGGCAGGCTGCCCTTGCCGGTGAAGGGGTCGTACTTGCTGGGCCGTCCCGGCTTGTAGATGGCCATGCTTACCGCCCTCCCTTCTTCCGCCTGCAGCGGAACACGGCGTTGTCGGCGCGGGCCTGCTCCGCCTTGGCGGCGTTTTTGGCGGCCTCCTCGTAGCAGAAGCGGGCCTGCGTGTAGTGGTGGCCGCCCTCGCCGTTCTTGGCCTGCGCCCAGTGGGTGTTGCCGTCCCGGCGGAAGCGCTCCGCCCGCGCGGTGTACATCTCCTCGGGGTTCTTGTAGAAGCTCATGTAAGTACCTCTCTTTCCGGCCTGATGGCCTGTCCAAGTTGTTGGTTTCGTTCATAATTGGCCGCAGGCGTGTACCTGCGGCAGGGGCGTCAGTCCGCACGGCTCTGGCTGGCGAACTCCTCCGCCAGCAGCCAGCCTACGCTCTCCGTCAGCGCCGCCGCGGTGGAGGCGTTGATGGCGTTGCCCAGACCGGGGATCCACCCCAGCAGCAGCTGCGAGGCGGCGCGACCCACCGTGGAGGCGGCGAAGGACGCCAGCGCGGCAGCGGCGGCGCTCTGTGTCAGCTGGATGCCGAACACCGCGCCCAGCGAGACCGTCATGGCCAGCTGGATGGGGGTGATGACGGCGTTGTCGCTGCCGGGCAGCTGTGCCAGCCCCGCACCGGCGGCAGCCGCGGAAGCGGACGCGGTGTGGATGATGGCGTGGCACTTGCCGCGCTGGTCGGCGGTCATGGCGGCGGTGCTGATGTTGTTGCTCATGTGTTTTCTCCTTTTCCGGTCCCGAAGACCTGTCCAAGTTGTTTGTTCCTTTTTCTGTGTCCCCGGCTCTCGGCTCCGTGCCTCTCTCCCAGGGACAAGAACTATTATAGCACGAGAAATGGAATTTTCTACGTAATCTTACAGGCAATATAAAGTTACATACACTTGACTTATTCGCCAAATGTATGTAAAATGAAGTTACACACTATGGAATAAATACGGCCGAAACGGAGGATATTGCGGTATGGGGACTGAAAATTCCTCAAATGAATATCAGGCGGCGCGGCAGCACCTGTCCCTCAGCGCCACCGCGCGGGAGGTTTTGGAGGACGACCGGCTGGACTTTGGCAACGGGCAGTCGTGGGCAGGTATCCTCAACCATGTCTTTGCCGCGTACCGGGACACAGCGGACGCCTCGATTTCCGTTGCTGTGGAGCGCCGCCGGGCGCAGTATGAGGAAAAGCTGGTCGGCGTGGCAGCGCCTGCTGTGCGGAAGGCGGTATTGGAGGCGCTGCTGGCGGACTACACGGAGGAGCTTATAAAAAAAGCCGCCAAAAATGGCGCGGCGCCGCCGAATGAGGAGCTTATAGAAAAAGCCGCCAAAAATGGCGCGACATCGTCGAAAAAGCCGGGCTCCAAATTCCGTCTGGACAGGGACAACTACGCCTTTCGCGAGCAGTGGTTGGACAGTCCCGACGCACAGTATTACGGCGGCCGGTTCAGCCGCTACCTCCGGGCGGTGCTGCAGGAATACGCGGCCAAGACCGTTTATCAGCGGGAAGAGGTTTATTTTGCCCAGCAGCTGCGCCTGATCCAGACCAGCGCGGCCAACGGCGAGCTGCTCCGTATCCGGCTGAAAGACGGCCGTGAATTCGAGGTGCGGCCCTACGGCGCTCTATCGGACCGGCAGGAGACGTATCACTATCTGGTGGGGATCGCGTGCTCCCCCAATGACCGGGCCGCCGAGCGGATTGCCTGCTTTCGCCTGTCCAATCTGGCGAAGCTGCGGCCCTCCGCCAAGCGCAGCGGACGGCTGACGAAGGAGGAGCGCGACGCGATCGAAGATCGTATCCGTGCTGTGGGCGTGCAGTTTCTTGTGCAGCAGCAAGAGACGATTTGTATTCGTCTGACAGAGGACGGGCGTCAGAATTATGGGCGTCAGCTGCATCTACGCCCCGCAGCGAGGGAAAGGGCAGAGGTGGACGACGGCCTGTACCGCTGGGAGTATAAGTTCAACTGCACGGCATTTCAGGCACAGGCGTATTTCCTCAAGTTCTGCGGTGACGCGAAGGTCGTCGCGCCCCAGAGCCTGCGAAAGCAGTTCGCAGACAAATACCGAAGCGGACTGAACGCTTACCAGCCCCCAGACACGCAAGGTTGAGCCTAACGAAGGAAGTACTTGATGTGGACAGTTAGGCGTCGGCTGTCCACCGCATTTTCTAAGCTAAAGACACCGGTACATTCCGCGCGGCCACAAAATTTAGCCTTATTTTTAGCCTTATAACATCAGAATACAATAATACAGCCCGGCAGCATCTAACAGCATAATTTCCTGCAAACCCTGTATTTCCAACACCTCCCGGCATCGGTCAACACGACGCAAGACCGCCCCACGGCAATTCAAATCCGGGTGTCACCTCCAGATGAAAAGACACGCCATTGCGTGTCTTTTCTTTTTTGCACGGCGCTTGTGTGTTGTACAAGCGAGATCATCTGCCGGCGAAAATCCATCATATGGCATACTCTGGCGGAGCCTTCGCACACATTCTTTTCGATGCTTGCAGCACACGCAAACCTCTTCCGTCTTGACGCATAATTCACCACCCGAACGCTTTGGACTGATCCGGGAAATCCCGGATCAGTCCAAAGCGTTTTCGTCTTTTCCGGATCCTATATTATTCGAGTGCACCGGCATTGCTTCTGACCCGCATCGCAAGCTGTCGTCACCCTACACAACGGTTCGGGAAAAAGCTGCAGAGAATCTTATGGAAATTTGCTATTGCAAAAAGCGGAAAATATTTGTAATATACTAACGTGCTAACGCATTAGTTTAATAAAGCGTTCGAAGTTGTATCACGTCCTATCTACCCACCGTTTTCAAGCCCAACAGAAAGGAGAACTCACATGAAAACACCCACAAAACAGATTCTGTGCCTCTGTCTTTCCCTTATCCTTGTGCTGTCACTTGCTGCCTGCGGCAGCACCGGCACGGTGAACAGCAAAAAGGCAGAGCTGCTATCTCTGGACGCCCGGCCTGATGTGCCCAGCGAGATCCCGGACGGACTCGACATTGACTGGAATTATCGCTACACCTTTGCAGAGCTTGAGGCACAGCTTTCCAAGATGGCCGAAACATACCCCGACATCACCGAGCTCTACTCGATCGGCACCTCGTGGCAGGAGCGCGACCTCTGGTGCCTTGAGATCACCAACAAGGCGATCCCGGCCGAGGAAAAGACAGGAATCGGTGTATTTGCCAACATACACGGCGGTGAACGGGAAAGTGCTTCCTCCGCCATGTATACGGCATGGTGGCTGACGCTCTGCTCCGCGGATGACTATGTAAAGGGGCTGCTTGACAACTACACGATCTATGTCATTCCCGTCATCAACCCCGATGGCTATGAACAGTCTTTCGTCATCAACAACCGTCCAAACCTGCGCCCGAGAGATGCAAACGGGGACAACATTCCCTACAGTGATCCATACACAGACATTGATGGAGACGGCTTTATCGCCACGCTCTATCGCGGAAAGGCCGACGATACGCCCTCGACACAGCTTTCCGTCTTTGGTATGGAAAGCCCGGACTGGGATAAGAACGGTATTCTCGGCGATGACCCCCGTACAAGCGGGATCGACATGAACCGCACATTTGATTATCAGTGGAATCGATATGATATTGAGACGAAGGACGGGCAGCAGGTCGGTAATGTGAACTGGACATCTGCCGGTACGGCGCCCGCCACAGAGCCCGAGATCAAGGCGCTCCAGCAGTTTATGTATACACACGAGATCGATGCCCTTGCCACACTGCACACCGGCATTCAGTGTGTCCTTTACCCGTGGTGCTATCGCGCCTATGATGCGGATGATCCGGATGACGCCGAGATCCCCTTCATGAAAGAAACTGCCGCCAAAATGGCACAGGTTTTTCAGGACTATACCGGCCGCGGTTTTTACAGCATGAGTTCAAATGAGGACTATCCCACCGCCGCAGAGCTGATCGACTATGCATATGGCCGCTATAACATCCACGCCTACACGATTGAGGTATACAGCCCCGGCAAATCCGAAAACGGCGACATCAGCAGCTGCAAATGGGAAAATACCATGCCGGAGGCAAAGTGGGTATTCTACTCTCGTGACGAGATCCGGGATGTGCTCGGCCTGGATCCGGATGCCATTACCGACAAGGATGGGATCGGACTTGCCGCTGATGAGGGATTGTGGTTCTACACAAGCGCCACCAACCAAATGGTCAACCGCACACCTGAAGAGCAGGATGTTATGGTACGGGGCTGCCGTGATGCCATTCTGACCATGATCGAAAGCGAACCCAGTGGGAACGGCTACCAGAATCCGGGATTCTACAAATAATATCCGTTGTATTGCCGTACCTGATCTGCGATTTATTCCATGGTTTTCAGATAAGCCAGCCCCCTTGCGGCCAACATGGTCACGAGGGGGCTGGCTTGTGTCTGCTGCAAGGCAGAATTCCCCCTGCACGCTTGAAAAATACCCGCTTGACGTGTTCATGCCTCCGTGCTAAAATAGCGCTGGAAACGGTATCCCTCTACATTCTGCCGTTTCCGCTGCCCCTGCCGGTGGAACACCGACGGGGGCTTTCCTTGGCACACGCCGTACTCGTTCATGCGGCTCCCATCAAGCATCTCCACCGGATGATATGTACGTCCGATACCGGATAACAGAAAAAACAGGGGCACGACGGAAGTCGTGCCCCTGTTTTTTCCTGTTTGCGTGTCATCATCCGGCTCAGCTCAGCATTCCCATAATATTCTGCAGCGTGAAGTGTTCCCGGTAATAGGCCAGCTCACCGGCGATCAGCTCATCCAGCACCCGCATACCCAGCACTTCTACCGGTGCCTTATCATCCGTCAGGATATGCTCATCGCCCTCATAGATCGTGAGGCGCTGCGCCACAGTGCTCATCATAACGGCATAATCCGGATCCGTCAGTGCCGTGCGGCTGGCGGCAAAGCGCTCCGGCAGCCCATCGGCGTTGGTGCAGAACACCTCCGTGTTGGTGTTGCCGGGCACATCGGCCAGATAGGTATAGGCAAAGACGCTGGCCATGGTGTCGCAGAGGTACTGGTTGATGGAGCCGTTCTCCCGGGAGGTCATGTTCAGGTTCACCACCATCACACCTTCCGGCTTCAGATGTGCCGCTACCTCGGTGAAAAACTCCCGGCTGGACATCTGGAACGGAATGGTGATGTCCTGATAGGCATCCACCATAATAACGTCAAACAGCTGGTCGGAGGCCGCCAGATACGCCCGGCCATCAGCCACCGAAACCTCCACGGAATCCGGCAGGTCAAAATACGTGCGGGCGATGGCTGCGATCTTGCCGTCGATCTCCGCACCCATGACCGACATACCTGGGAAATACCGGGTGCAGCAGGTGGCGTAGGTGCCCGAGCCCATGCCCAGGATCATCACGCTGCGTCCTTCGTTATCCGTGCCGTCCATCCCCGCCATGCAGGGTGCCGCCAGCGCATAGTCGTAGTACATACCTGTCAGCGCCGCGTTTTTGATCTGCACGGACTGCACACCGAACAGCACATTGGTGGACAGCAGCGTTCTGTCCGTGTCATCCTTGACCTGCAGGTAGTTGTAGATGGACTCATCCTCCAGCGTCAGGTCATTCTCCCAGAAAGCAAAGCTGTAATGAGGCAGCGTGAAGCACAGTGCCCCAATGAGCACAGCGGCAATACCGCCGGTGATGGTTCTCTTATGCTCAAAGAGGAAATAGGCAATACCGATGGCCGCCAGCACACCGGCAAAGATCAGGAAGGTGGCCGCCGTTCCCACCGCCGGAATGGTGAGGAAGGTCGGCACAAAAGTACCGATGATGCTGCCCACGGTGTTCAGTGCGTTCAGCTGTCCCACCGTCTTACCGGTGTCGTCCAGATTGTCCACCGTGAACCGGGTCAGGGACGGCGTCACCGTGCCCAGCAGCACGCAGGGAAACGCGAAGATCACCAGGCACGCCGCCAGCGCCGCCCACACCAGGAAATTCTTCGTCACAAAGGTCGCCAACAGAAACGAGATCCCCGCGATCATCCAGCGCCCTACAAAGGGGATCAGGGCGATCCAGATGGCGGCAATGATCACCCGGCGGTAGAGCCGGTCTGGCGATTTGCTCCTGTCCGCCATACGTCCTCCCCAGATATTGCCCACGGCCATGGCGATCATGATCACGCCGATGATCACCGTCCACACGATCTGGGAGGAGCTGAAATACGGCGCCATCAGACGGCTGGCGCCCAGCTCCACCGCCATCACGGACATCCCGGCAAAAAACTCTGTCAAATATAAAAACCACTTGCTGTGGGTCAGCTTCTGTTTCATGGTCGTATCTTTCTCCTTTTCGTATATGGAGTCTACTGGTCGCCGTTTTCCGCCACCCAGCTGCGAACATAGTCCACGAACAGCCGGGTAGAGTTGGACAGCGCTTTTTCGTCCCGCACACCGATGCCGATGGTACGGTGGAAGGTCATGGGCGGATGGCAGGCCGTGATCGGCACGGGGCTGTGGCGCACCATCAGCTCCGGCAGCAGGCTGATACCCAGTCCCTCAGACACCATGGACAAGATGGTGCGATCCTCCCGCGCCACATATTTCACGTTCGGCCGGATACCCATCTCGTCAAAGGCCGCCATGATCTCATAGTCGTCGCCCTCCTCCAGCTGGATAAACGGCTCCGTGGCCAGCAGCGTCTTCGGAAAGGGATCGCTGCCGGCGCAGGGATGGTCACAGGGTACGATGACCTGCAGCTCGTCCCTGTGCAGGGTGTAGGTCTGCAGGCGCTTTACCGACGGCAGACGCAAAAAGCCGCAGTCCACCGCGCCGGTGAGGATCCAGTTTTCGATCTGGTCATAGAAATCCCCGGTGACCACCTCGAACTCAATGTTGGGATACAGCTGCCCGAAGCTCTTGAGGATACGGGGCAGCCACTGCGCCGACACACTGGAAAAGGTGGCGATCTTCACAAGACCGCTGTCCATGCCCTTCAGGCTCTCCACCGTCTGCATCAGCGCATGATGGGCGGCACACAGCTCCTCGATCCTGGGCAGCACCGCCCGGCCATCCGCCGTCAGTGTGACGCCGCCCCGGTTGCGGCTGAGCAGCGTGATGCCCAGCTCACCCTCCAACGCGTTGATGGCGTGGCTGATACCGGACTGCGTAAAGCTCAACGCCTCTGCCGCCTTGGTAAAGTTGCCGCAGGCGACCACCTTCAAAAAAACCTGATACTTGGAAATACTCATACCCCACCTCTTTTCTCCCCTTCATTTTACTATACAAGTACTCATGAAATCAAGAACAAAGATGCGTTTTACAAATGAAATCTTTTATGATATGCTAGGCACAGTTCAGGGGATGGAGGGCATCGGCCATGACACCGGGAGGCAAAATCATACGCTGCGCCCTGTGCGGCAGCAGCCACATGGTATATCGCAGCGGACGCTATTACTGCATCTCCTGCGGTGCCCGTGGTGACCGGCCCATGTCCGATGCCGCGCTGGCCGACATCGACCGCGCCGCTGCGTTGGGACGCAACAGCACCGAATGGGCGGCTCTGCGCCGCCGCTATCCCCGGCTTCGGCTCCAGTAAGCCGTCTTACATCTGTGTACCCAATCTTTTCCATAATCGAGGGCTTCCTCCCCTCAGGCCACACCCGGTCACGCCGCCCGTGACCGGGTGTGGTTCTCTCGCCAAAAGCAGAAAATGTGCTGACAAGCACCGAAACATATGCTATACTATACGCGTATTTGTATCAATCATCAGGAGGGCACCATGCGTATCAACTGGTTCAAAGATGAAAATCATCTGGTCTACATCAACGGCGCGACCCAACTGGCAGCGTTGGAACGGACACTGCATTTCCCCGGTCTGGAAGAAGCTGCCAATGAGCTGCGGCAGCATCCCACGGCGGAGGGCTTCACCATCAAGGGGCCGAAGCGCACCAGCGGGCGGCTGTTCGTCCCCGACCTGGCCTTCGGCGAGCATATCGAGATGGGCGAAAACATCTTCTTCTACATGGGCGAAATGCAGGAGTGCTATGTCATCTACTGGCCGGATGCACCGGTGGCGAAATAAGGAGGCTGCGGCATATGACGGAGTACGAGATCATCATGGAATCCATCACGCCCTGCGGCGGCACGAAGCACGCCATCCGCACCATCGTGGAGACCGAGGCGGAGAGCCCTGAGGCCTACGTGGAAGCACACAAGCGCTTCCCCATCCGCGACATCAGTAAAACGCCTGACGGTGACGTGGTCATCACCACCGGCAACGAGGCCGGTTACATCGTGCGCTATACCTTTACGGAATAAACACGGCAGATATTTACCAAAAGCCCCCGGTCGGATGACCGGGGGCTTTCTCATTACAGGTGTCAACTATGCGGTTCACGGCGCAGACGGGTCAGCAGCCGGAACATGGTGGATACCAGCAGGATGCCCACCGCCAGCGACCCGGCAATGCCAGCGGTCTCCAGTCCCTTGCCCACCGCCTGCAGCATCTCCCCCTCCAGCCCCAGGCTCATGGTGTAATATACACCTGCGCCGGGCAGCAGCGGGAAAATGGTGATGACCAGATAGGGCGTGACCGGGCACTTGCGCACACGCGCCATCAGCTCGGAACACAAGGCGGCGAAGATGGTGGCAAAGAGGTTGGTGCTGTACACGTCGCAGCCCAGCGCCTGACACAGCAGATACACCATCCATGTCATGGTGCCGCCCGCCACGCACAGGATACTGCCCCTGCCGTGGACATTGAACAGGATGGCAAAGCCCCAGCAGCCCACGAACACCGCCAGTGCCTGCGCCCAGACGGGATAGCCGGTGGACATGGTTTCCACCACGGCGGTCACGCCGTAGACCGGCGCGGTGATCCGCCAGGCCGCCGCCGTACCCAGTGCGATGGCCAGCGCCGAGAGGAACACCTGCACGATGCGGATCACGCCGGAGTTGGTGTCACCGTAGATGATGTCCCGCATGGAGTTGGTGATCAGCAGTCCCGGCACCAGGATCATCAGGGCGCCGATGATGGCCGCGTCAGGGTTGTCCAGCCAGCCGAAGCCCGCCGCCAGATAGGCGGGCACCGCCATGAGGAACGAGGCAATAATGGTGCTGAAGAAGGGGTTGGCCTCCAGCCGGTTCATAAAGCGGTTCACACCGCCGATGATCAGTCCCATCAGTCCCGCCCACAGACAGTCCCGCAGCGTGCCTCCAAACACCAGCGCAAAACCCAGTCCGCCCAGAAAGCTGCCCAGATAAAACACCGCCGGACGGTACACCCGGCACCGTGCCAGCGTCTCCTCCAGCCATTCCATAGCCGTCTCCACCGGTGGCTTCTCCAAACAGATCCTGCGGCTGAGGGCGTTGAGCTGCTCCAGCGCCTCCAGATCGTTGCCGTGAAAGCCGATACGCCGCAGGATGGTCATGGGCTTGCCGTTATCCGTCTCAAAACTGACGGTCAGGCTGTTTGGAATGGCAAACACCTGGCACTCCACGCCGTAGGCACGGAGGATACGGCTGACCGTGTCCTCCACCCGGAAGGTTTCCGCCCCCGTCATGGCCAGCTGGTAGCCCACCTTCCCCGCCAGATCCGCCAGCAGGTAATAATCCATCAAAAAGCGTCACCTCTTGCCTTGAAAATCGCAACGCAACACAGTATAGGCGCAGCCGGTACAAATGTCAACCGTCGTTCCCACCAAAAACCGCCTGCACCGGCGGGCAAGTCCATGTTGCAATCCCGGTGGAAAATTGCTATAATAAATCAGTTCACACAATGGGAGCCGGCAGGACGCTCACGCCCCACCGACTCCCTATCTGAAAAGCGGCGCGCCGGACGGAGACGCATCCCCGGGGGGATGCCGGTCGTGCACCGCTTACTGTATCATATGCCGCCGGGACCCTCCCCGTGCGGCGGAAGGAGCTTATATCATGATCAAGATCGCACCGTCCATCCTCTCGGCGGACTTTGCCAACCTGCAGCGGGATATTGAGCGGATCGCTACCGCCGATTACGTCCATGTGGACGTGATGGACGGTCTGTTCGTGCCCAACATCTCCATCGGCATCCCGGTGGTCAAGTCCATCCGCCCCACCACCACCCTGCCGCTGGATGTCCACCTGATGATTGACCGTCCCGTGCGGTACGTGGAACAGTTCTGTGACGCCGGCGGCGACATCGTCACCTGCCATGTGGAGGCGGATACGGAGGAGAACATCCACGAGGCGCTGCGGCGGATCCACGCCCGGGGCAAGAAGGCCGGCGTGGTGGTCAAGCCCAAAACGCCTGCCAGCGCTGTGCTGCCCTTTATCAGCGAGTGCGACATCATTCTGGTGATGACGGTGGAGCCGGGCTTCGGCGGCCAGAAGTTCAT
>CAKTMQ010000030.1 GCA_934573945.1 uncultured Oscillospiraceae bacterium
CAGATCCCCTGGAACTACTACTGCCTGCTGACGCTGGTGATGATCGTGGTCATCTCCCTGCTGAACATCGACTACGGTTCCATGCTGACCCACGAGTACAACGCCCAGGTCAAGGATGATCTGTTCACCACTCCCGAGCGTCCTTTCGAGGGTGCTGACGATTACGAGACCGGCTCCAAGGGCAAGTCCTCCGTTCTGGATCTGCTGCTGCCTGTCATCGTGCTGATCGCCACCTGCATTGTTGGCCTGATCTACACCGGCGGTTACTATGATGGTGAGAGTGAGTATTTCCGTGACTTCATGGGCTCTTTCTCCAATGCCTCTTCCGGCGCCGGTCTGGCCATCGGCTCCATGATCGCACTGGTATTCACCTTCATCTATTTCTGGCTGCGTGGCTCCATCAGCTTCGAGAAGTCCTTCGAGTCCGTTCCCAACGGCTTTATCCAGATGATCTCCCCCATTCTGATCCTGACCTTCGCGTGGACGCTGTGCGGTCTGACCCGCTGGGGTATGTATTCGGCCAACTTCGTGGTCAACGCCATGTCCGGCGCCGGCGAGCTGGCCAAGTTCCTGCCCGCTGTGATCTTCATCATCGGTGCGGCCATCGGCTTTGCCACCGGTACCTCCTGGGGCACCATCGGCATTATGGCTCCCATCGTTGTGCAGGTGTTTGACTTCAACACCCAGCCCATCCTGTGCACCATCGGTCTGGCAGCGGCCTGCTCCGGCGGTGTTATGGGTGACCACTGCTCCCCCATCTCCGATACCACCATCATGGCTTCTGCCGGTGCCCACTGCTTCCACCTGAACCACGTGTTCACCCAGATCCCCTATGCCCTGACGGTTTCCGGCGTGGCTTTCGTCAGCTTCATCCTGGCCGGTCTGATTCAGAACGTGGTCATCTGCCTCATCATCGCTGTGGCGCTGATGGTCGTCACCCTGCTGGTCATCCGTGCTATCGTTGCCAAGAAGCACGCCGGTATCTTCCAGGAGATGGCCGAGGCCAACAAGGTGCTGGCTAACCAGAAGTAAGCAGCTTCGGAAAAAACTGAAAGGCTGGTCGGCTTACCTGCCCGGCAAATACACCTGAAAAAGATCCCCGCATACGTCAGTATGCGGGGATCTTTTTTGCTTTTGCGGAGGGCGTTCCATGCAGAGAACGACGTTTTGGCATATGATGCGTTGCCCTTGGCATACGCTGTCTTTGCCGGGGCGCACGGAGCGGGGGAACGGAAAAGCGGGTTATCCGGTGTGTTTTTCTCTGCCGCGTGACGAGGCAGGGATGGCTTGGGCTTATCGCATGGCAGAAAGACATAAACAGGCTCGAAACGATAGAATTTACAGAATATCGAAAATCATGCCTTTGAAACGGCGCGCCTTACCGCGCCTTGTAATGAAGAAAAAGGAGAAAAAATGGCAAAAACAGCCGTTAAGAATCTGGAAAGAAAAGTTGCTGTAGTTAACAAAAACAATATAAAACCGGTGAAAAGAAATGCGCAACAGTGACAACTATCTGCAAAAACGCCTTGAAATTGGATAAAAGAGAGAAAGCACGGTTCATAATTTGTTCAAAATTACCCGCTTGTTAAATTGCTGAAATATTGACAATCACCGAAAAAGAAGTTAAGATAGGAAAACCATAAATCATGAGGAGGTAAATCTCATAATGGAAAAGAAAAGCACAAGGATAGCGTATTTCGTAGCGCTGGGTGTCTTTATCGTGCTGCTGGTCATTCTTGGCATCGCGTATAAGGGCGCTCCCATCCCCACCTTCGAGGTCGATGGTGAGCTGGTTGAGGCGGCTACCCCGTTTGCCGGTACTTTCTGGTCCCTGCTGCCCCCCATCGTGGCCATCGTGCTGGCCCTGATCTCTAAGGAAGTGTATTCTTCCCTGTTCCTGGGCTGCCTGGTGGGCGCGCTGCTGTACACCGGCTTCGCTCCCTGGGACACCGCTGTGGCGCTGGTCGGCGCTGACTACGGTATCGTGTCCGTTCTGGCCGACAGCTACAACATGGGCATCATCGTGTTCCTGGTGGTGCTGGGCATCATGGTGGACCTGATGAACAAGGGCGGCGGCTCCGAGGCCTTCGGCCGCTGGGCCAAGAAGACCGTTACCAGCCGTGCCGGTGCACAGCTGATGACCATGCTGCTGGGCGTGCTGATCTTCATCGACGACTATTTCAACTGCCTGACCGTGGGCGCCGTTATGCGTCCTGTCACCGAGTCCCACAAGATCTCCCGCGCCAAGCTGGCCTACGTCATCGACTCCACGGCTGCTCCCGTCTGCATGATCGCCCCCGTGTCCTCCTGGGCTGCCGCCGTTTCCGGTTATGTTAATTCTGACTCCGTTAACGGTATTGAGATGTTCATCAAGCAGATTCCCTGGAACTACTACTGCCTGCTGACGCTGGTGATGATCGTGGTCATCTCCCTGCTGAATATCGACTACGGCTCCATGCTGACCCACGAGTATAATGCCCAGGTCAAGGATGATCTGTTCACGACCCCCGAGCGTCCCTTCGCCGGCGCCGACGATTACGAAAAGCCCGCTTCCGGCAAGTCCTCCGTGGCTGACCTGCTGGTGCCCGTGATCGTGCTGATCGTCGTCTGCGTCGTGTCTCTGATCTGGTCCGGCGGTTACTATGATATGGAAGCGGACTGCTATCATGACTTCATGGTGTCCTTCTCCAATGCCGATGCCGGTGCGGCTCTGGCACTGGGCGGCTTGATCGGCTGCGTGTTCACCTTTGTCTATTTCTGGCTGCGCGGCGCCATCGGCTTTGAGAAGTCCTTTGAGTCTGTGCCGCAGGGCTTCATCCAGATGATCGCCCCCATCCTGATCCTGACCTTCGCGTGGACGCTGTGCTCCTTCACCCGTTACGCCATGTACTCTGCGGAGTTCGTAAAGAATGCCATGGCCGGCGCCGGTGATCTGAAGGTGTTCCTGCCTGCGGTGATCTTCCTGATCGGCGCGGCCATCGGCTTCGCCACCGGTACCTCCTGGGGTACCATCGGCATCATGGCCCCCATCGTCGTGGCCGTGTTCGACTACGATGCGGAGCCCGTGCTGTGCACCATCGGTCTGGCGGCTGCCTGCTCCGGCGGCGTTATGGGCGACCACTGCTCTCCCATCTCCGATACCACCATCATGGCTTCCGCCGGTGCCCACTGCTTCCACCTGAACCATGTGTTCACCCAGCTGCCCTATGCCCTGACGGTTTCCGGCGTGGCTTTCGTCAGCTTCATCCTGGCCGGTCTGATTCAGAACGTGGTCATCTGCCTCATCATCGCTGTGGCGCTGATGGTCGTCACCCTGCTGGTCATCCGTGCTATCGTTGCCAAGAAGCACGCCGGCATCTTCCAGGAGATGGCCGAGGCCAACAAGACCCTGGCTCACCAGAAATAAGCATTCTCCATCCAGTTTACGTACATCCAAGTGAAAGAGAAGAGCCGCAGGCACTGCCTGCGGCTCTTCTCTGAGATTGTCGGAAAAACCCTGCGGTTTTTCCGACAAAAGAGAAATCACTTCGACCTGCATTTTTCTGCCGATGATACGACGAGTTCGGGTAGATGCTGCAGCGGGAAGCGATCCAAGCGCTGCCTGTGGCAGATAAAGCGCGGTGAGCGCATGGCTGCGGTCAGAATTTCGGCGGATCAAATGCCACCGCGAAATTTTGGGAACCGCAACAGGATATAGCCGCTGAGATCGGATGCCGAAAAGATTGTGCGCCGAAAGCCCAGATAGATGCTACAGCGGCATAGCCGCGGAGATCAGCGTTAAAAACATGCCACCGGCATATTTTCTTAACGCGCCGACGCGAGAGAAAATGATTTGAATTTTTTGCCGCCTGCGGGCGGCAAACGCTGCGAGACAATCCTCTTTCTGTCCAGAGCGTCAGATCTTCATCGGAAGAATATCAGGGGCGGGAACATTTCCCGCCCCTGATGCGTTTCTCTCATGCAGAACGATCACACTTCGATGCCGAACTTCTCAAACCGGGGGATCAAGCCCTGCCGGGGATGGGGGTCGCCATCGTCGGGGATCTGCGCCAGATCATACCCCGGATAGTCGTTGCCCTCGATAATGGCCGGGCCGTTTTCGGTCATGCAGATGTCCCAGCCCACATAGTGGAACTCCGGATACATCATGGCGGCCTTCAGCGCCAGCGCCTTGACCTCCTCATGCATGGGCATCTGGAAGCCCTTCAGTGTCACACCGGTGGTGGGGTGCACGTCGTACTTGTTCAGTTCCTCGTCGTGCCCCTGCCCGCAGATCCGGCCGGTGTCCAGATCGAACCGCATGGTGATACCGCCCCGTCCCATGTTGTCGAAAGCCATGCCGCCGGTGCCCGCCTTGCAGGCGGCATAGATCACCAGCGGCTCTCCGTCCTTTACATAGGTGGCCACACGGATGCAGTTGATGGAATCGGGGTGCAGCGCCGCCGCCTGCGGATGCTGCCGGATCACCTCCTCGGCGATCCCAAACCGCTTCTCCGGCTGCCGCAGATATGTCCACATGGCGTCCAGATCCGCGAAATCCTTCTTGTACAGCTTCTCGATGCCGCTGCCGCAGTCGCCGTCAATGGGCTTGACGATCACCGCGTCCAGATCGGCCATAAACGCCCGGAACTGCTCTGCGTCGGCGGTGAACAGATTCAGCGCTTTGCGCCCCATCAGGGGACGGAACTTCTCAAAGAAGGCGTTCTTGTCGTTGAAGATCGCCGCGTCGGCGCGGTTGTTGACCCGCTTGACAAAGGCCGCCGACCGCACGCGGGTGAGATAGGTCGCCCGCTCGGCATCGTCCAGATCGTAAAACTCAAACATCATATAGTCGGTGGGACCTGCGCCGTAACGCTTGGCGCAGCGCAGCAGATCGACAAACAGCGCGGCGGTAGGCTTGCCGCACTTGCGGTGTGCCTGCTCTGCCGTATTCCATACGCGGCGCAGCGGTACGCTCTTCGCCGCCTGACGGATGGCGCTCAATTTCATAGGCAGGTAACTTCCTTTCATCACAGGTACCTTAGATTATACCTGATTGCGCGAAAAAGAAAAGCCCTCCCGGCGGATTTTTTCCGGCCGAGTCTATTAAAAGATCAGATTTGAGCCATCTCCCGTGGAAATTTCCCGAAAATTTTCCCTGTAAGGCTTGACAGGTGTATGACAGCGTGGTATAAGTGTACTAGTACGTTTAATACACTACGCTCGGAAGGAGTAATCTTATGATCCATCTGGACTACCGGGACAGCCGCCCCATCTATGAGCAGGTGAAGGACAGCCTGCGCCGTTTGATGGTCACCGGTGTCCTCGCGCCGGGTGACAAATTGCCGTCGGTACGCGCCATGGCCTCACAGCTATCCATCAATCCCAACACCATTCAGCGCGCTTACGCGGAGCTGGAGGCGGAGGGCTATGTGGTGTCCGTCACCGGCAAGGGCAGCTTTGTGGCAGAGGGCGATACGCAGAACGACGCCCGCCGCGCAGAGCTGATCGGCAAGCTGAAGCCCATCTTGGAGGAGCTGAAGAACCTTGGCATGACCCGCGAAGCGTTTTTGCAGCTGTGGGAAGGAGAGAAAAAGTAATGTTAGAAGCAAAAAATGTCGTCAAGACCTTTGACAGCTTCCGGGCATTGGACAACGCCACGCTGACTGTGCCCCACGGTGCGGTCTACGGTCTGGTGGGGCCCAACGGCGCCGGAAAATCCACCATCATCCGCCACTTCACCGGCGTCTACCGCCCCGACAGCGGCTCCCTGACGCTGGAAGGCCGGGACATCTACGAAAACCCCGCCATCAAGCAGCGGATCTGCGTCATCCCTGACGACTGGTTCTATTTCTCCCAGTGGTCGATCCGGGAGATGGCGCGGCTGTACAAGGGGATGTACCCCACCTTCAGTCAGGAGCGGTACGACCGGATGCACGAGGTGTTCCCGCTGGATGACCGCCAGATGATCCGCCGCATGAGCAAGGGTATGCAGAAGCAGGCGGCCTTCTGGATCACCATGAGCTGTATGCCGGAATACCTGATCCTGGACGAGCCGGTGGACGGTCTGGACCCGGTGATGCGCCGCCAGGTGTGGTCGCTGCTGCTGGGCGACGTGGCCGAGCGGGGCACCACCGTGCTGGTGTCCAGCCACAACCTTCGGGAGCTGGAGGACGTGTGCGACCACGTGGGCATCATGAACAAGGGCAAGGTGCTGCTGGAGCGGAGCCTCAGCGACCTGCAGGACAACACGGTCAAGCTGCAGGTGGCCTTCGGCGGTGATGAACCGGCCATGCCTGCCGCGCTGAACGTGCTGCATCATGAACAGATCGGCCGCGTTCATACCTATATCGTCCGCGGCAACCAAAACGACATTCTGGCGCAGGTAGCAGCACTCCAGCCCATCCTGCTGGAGGCCATTCCCCTGACGCTGGAGGAGATCTTTATTTACGAGCTGGGAGGTGCTGACTATGCAGTTCATGACATCGTCCTCTAACCGGGCGCTGATGCGTGCCGACTGGCGGCGCTTCTGGCCGTTGGTGTTCAGCTACGCCGCCCTCTGGCTGTGCGTCCTGCCCTTGTCCCTGTGGAACCGCCGCACCTGGGTGCTGGAGCCCCGCCGGGAGCGGATGATGGAGAGCATCAGCGACTATCTCCACGGCGCGTCCGCCGCCGCGGTCATCATCTCCGCCTGCTTTGCGGTGCTGCTGGCTATGGCGCTGTTCGCCTACCTGACCAACAGCCGCAGCACCGGACTGATGCACGCGCTGCCGGTCACCCGCGGCCAGCAGTTCGCCGTCCACTTCTTTGTGGGCTTCCAGATGTTTACGCTGGTGCATCTGGCGACGGCACTGCTGTCCCTGCTGGTACAGGCGGGGCTGGGCGTGGTCTGCCTGCGGTATACGCTGGGCTGGCTGCTGGCGGCGGAGGTGAGCAGTCTGTTCTTTTTCGCGCTGGCTGCGCTCTGCGCCATGATCACCGGCTGGCTGCTGGCCATTCCTGTGATCTACGTCGGCGTCAACTTCGTGTTTGCCGCCTTCTACCTGCTGTACAGCGCCATGGCGTCCATGTTCTGGTGGGGCTATGACTCCATGAGCTGGCCGGTCTGGCTGGATTGGCTGACGCCGGTGGTGCGTATGTTCCGCATGATCAACAGCTACGATGAGGTGGTCAGCGTGGGTACCGGCACGGACAGCTGGTACTACTGGAAGATGTCCTCCACCACCTGGACGGCACTGCTGGTGTACACCGTCGTGGCGGTGCTGCTCATCGCGGCGGCTTACTTCTTCTACCGTGCCCGTCCCAGCGAGGGCGCCGGTGACGCCATCGTGTTCCGCTGGCTGCGTCCGGTGGTGCTGTATGTCATCTCTCTGGCCGGCGGCATGGGGCTGGGCTATCTGGTGTGGTTCCTGCTGGGCAATATGGAGAGCTTCCCGCTGCTCCTCGGCAGCCAGATCGTGGCCGGTCTGGTGGTGTACTTCGGCGTGCAGATGCTGCTGCACAAGTCCTTTAAGGTGTTTGACCGCCGGGGCTGGCTGGGCAGCGCCATTCTGGCGGCGGCGCTGGTGCTCATCGGTCTGGTCATGCGCTACGACCTGTTCGGCATCGCCAAATATGTCCCCGACGCTGACCGGGTGGAGTCCGTCAGTGTCTACGCTCACCGCTATCAGATGAACGCCGCCGGCCTTATGGAGCCGGAGACGATCGAAAAGGTGCTGGCAGTGCATCGGGCGCTGCTGGAACAGGGTGCTGACGATCCGACGCAGGTAAATGAACCACTGCCGGCTGCCACCTCCTCCGATGCGGACGGAGACAGCGATACCGACGTGAACGTGGATTCGGTGAGCATCGCTCTGGAGTATGAGATGGCCGACGGCTCCTCGGTGCGCCGCTATTATCCCGTTTTTGTCGTGCGGGGTACGCCGCTGCATCAGGCGCTCAACGATCTCTTCAATACGCCGGATGTGCGCCGCAAGGTGATGCAGTATGAGGTGAGCATCCCGACGATCGACCCGAATGCCATCACCGGCGGTCTCTACAGTGACTGGAGCGATGACAGTGAGGAATGCGTGCCGCTGAGCGACCGGCAGGCGCGCCAGCTGTATCAGGCACTGAGCCGCTATGTGGAGGATAGTGCCGGCCGGCAGGTGGATGTGCTGACGCCTCAGCAGAGAAAGATCGACTTCTGCCTGGAGTTTACCTATCGGCCTGAGGGCGATACGGCGGTCGGGACAGATGCCGTCTGGAACGTTGACGTGCCTGGCGACTGCACCGAGGTGGTGGACTTGTTGGTGTCCTTCGGTCTGGTCGGCAGCGTTAACGAGCAGATGGCCGACAACTGACCGTCCCGCGCTTCCCCTGAGAAGCGCACCATACAACAGAAACACATATCCGATATATCGGATATACAACCGCATACACCCATTGGGGTGGGCAAAAGCCCACCCCTCCGCGAAGCGCGTCCATTTTGGCCGCGCCGGCACAAAGGAGGCTTTCCTGTATGACGACTCTGCAGATCATCAATCTGGTCATCATGCTGGTATTCTTTATCAGCTATTCCTACCAGTTCTTTTACATTCCCGTGGCGTGGTGGAAGAAGGATCTCCCCCACACGCAGCCCACGCTCCACCGCATCGCGGTGCTCATCGCCGCCCGGAACGAGCAGGCGGTCATCGGCAATCTTATCAACAGCATTCAGGCGCAGGATTACCCGGCGTCCCATGTGGAGATCTTTGTGGTGGCCGATAACTGCACCGACCTCACCGGCACGGTGGCCGGCTCCCACGGCGCTACCGTCTACTTCCGCACCAATACGCAGCAGGTGGGCAAAGGCTACGCGCTGCAGTACCTGCTGCGGTGCATCGAGGAGGATTATGCCCCCTTTGACGCCTATCTGGTGCTGGACGCGGACAATGTGCTCTCGCCCAACTACCTGACGGAGATCAACAAGACCTTCTCCGACGGCTACCAGATCGTTACCAGTTACCGCAATTCCAAGAACTTCGGCGACAACTGGATCAGTGCCGGCTATGCCCTGTGGTTCCTGCGGGAGAGCCGCTATCTCAATGGTGCCCGGTGCCGTATGGGCACCTCCTGCGCCGTCAGCGGCACCGGCTTTCTCTTCTCCCACCGCATTCTGGAGAAATGCGGCGGCTGGAATTTCTTCCTCCTCACCGAGGACATCCAGTTTACCATCGCCAACATCATCCGGGGCGAAAAGGTGGGCTATTGCCCCACTGCCGTGCTCTATGACGAGCAGCCCACCACCTTTTCCCAGTCCTTCCGCCAGCGGCTGCGCTGGTCCCGGGGCTATCTGCAGGTGTTCCGGCGCTACGGCGTCTCCCTGCTGCGGGGCATCCTCCGGGGCAGCTTCTCCTGCTATGACATGACCATGAATATCCTTCCGGCGGCGGTACTCTCCGGCGCGTCGCTGGCGGTCAACCTCACCGCCGCGGTGGTCAACTGCGTCAACGGCGGCGGCTGGGCGGTGCTGGGAGCGTGTGTGCTCCAGACCTTTCTCAGTCTCTACCTCACGGTGTTTGTGTTGGGCGTTATCACCACCATCACCGAGTGGGACAACATCTACTGCTCCGCCGGCAAGAAGGTGTGGTATACCATTACCTTCCCGGTGTTCATGTTCACCTATATCCCCATTGTTATCGTCTCCCTGTTCCGTGATCCGTCGTGGAAGCCCATCTGCCACAGCCGCAGCGTGGATCTCCAGCAGATCTGCGCCGGCAAGTGAGATGCCATGTCCATCCCGGAGGCGCCGCGTACCGGCGCGGCGGCGGAGAGGAGCGGCCGACGCGCCATGGCGCCATGCTCTGCCGCGTGGCCTGCTCCTACATGAAAAACAGCGCCGACGCGGAGGACATGGTGCAGGAGACCTTTGTGCGTCTGCTGCGCAGCGGCATGACCTTCACCTCTCCGGCACAGGAAAAGGCGTGGCTGCTGGTCACGCTGTCCAACCTGTGCAAAAGTGCCCTGCGCAGCCCCTGGCGGCAGCGGCGGGAGGACATCGACAGCCTGCTCTGTCCGCCTGTGGTGGAGGATGTGGTGACGGATGAAACATTGCCGGTGGTGCTCGCGCTGCCGGAGCACTATAAGCTGCCGGTATATCTCTTCTATTACGAGGGGTATCAGACGGCGGAGATCGCCCGGATGCTGGGAACGGCTCCCGCCACCATCCGCGTCCGTCTCAACCGCGCACGGCAGCAATTGAAAACAGCACTCAGCGGCGTCTGATGTGAAAGGCGCCGTGCAAAAACAGCCGCCTTATGCCAAACAGCTTTTGGAGCAGCTGGCCTGATACCAGCTGTCCTCCTTATGGCTGCGGCTGATTTTTTGCGCCCTTTTAGGGGGAAAACAGGGGTGTTATTGGAGGTCAAAAACACATTTTATGGAGGTAATTATCATGCAGATTTTACAAGTGAGCGACCTGCGTAAGGTCTATACCTCCCGCTTCGGCGGCCAGAAGGTGGAGGCGCTTCGCTCAGTCACCTTCTCGGTGGAGGAGGGCGAATATGTGGCAGTCATGGGCGAGTCCGGTTCCGGCAAGACCACGCTGCTGAATATTCTGGCGGCGCTGGATCGTCCCACCTCCGGGCGGGTGCTGCTGGAGGGAAAGGATTTGGCCACTGTGAAGGACGCAGACGCGGCGGCATTCCGCCGGGATCATCTGGGCTTTGTCTTTCAGGATTTCAACCTGCTGGACACCTTTACGCTGGAGGACAACATCTACCTGCCGCTGGTGCTGGCAGGGAAGAAGTACCCGGAGATGCACCGCCGCCTGATGCCGCTGGCGGAAGAACTGGGTATTGCCGAATTGCTGAAGAAATACCCCTATGAGGTGTCCGGCGGCCAGAAGCAGCGTGCTGCCGTGGCACGCGCTATGATCACCCGCCCCCGGCTGCTGCTGGCCGACGAGCCCACCGGCGCGCTGGACTCCAAGTCCACCGACGAGCTGCTGGGGCTGTTCTCCCGTCTCCATCAGGACGGGCAGACGGTGCTGATGGTGACCCATTCGGTGAAGGCGGCCAGCCGGGCAGAACGGGTACTGTTTCTGAAGGACGGACAGGTGTTCCACCAACTGCACCGCGGCGAGGACACCGACAGCCGGTTCTACCAGAAGATCTCCGACGCGCTGACGGCGCTGACGACAGGCGGTGAGCAGAAATGAGACTCTATGGCCGGCTGGCGTGGGAGGGCATCCGCAAGAACAAGCAGCTGTACCTGCCCTATATCTGTGCCTGTGTGGGCATGGTGGCACTTTACTATGTGATGGCTGCGCTGTGCGACAGTGCACTGCTGTACGAAATGCGGGGCGGCAACGGCTCCCGCATAATTCTGGGGCTGGGCTCCTGGGTCATTGCCGTGTTCGCGGCCATCTTCCTGTTTTATACCCACTCCTTTCTGATCCGCCGTCGGCAGCGGGAATTCGGCTTGTACCACGTGCTGGGTCTGGGAAAACGGCATCTGGCGGCGGTGTGCCTGCTGGAGACGCTGCTGACCGCCGCACTGGCACTGCTGGGCGGCGGTGTGCTGGGCGCGGCGCTGTTGTTTGCCGCGGAGCGGGGGATGCACGCCGCCATCGGCGGCGATGTGCAGTACACCTTTTCGCTTCACGGCGGTGTGCTGGCACAGACGGCGGTGATCTTTCTGGTCATCTTCCTTTTGACGCTGCTCAGCGCATTGGTCAAGGTGGGACAGGGAACGGCCGTATCCCTGCTGCACAGTGAGAACTACGGTGAGAAGCCGCCCCGCGGCAGTATCTGGCTGGCGCTGCTGGGCGCGGGGATGCTGGCGGCTGCCTATGTGATGGCGGTGTCCATTCAGGAGCCGCTGCAGGCGCTGCAGCTGTTTTTCCTGGCGGTGATCCTGGTGATCCTGGCCACGTATCTGCTGTTTATCACCGGCAGTGTGGCGCTGTGCCGCCGTTTGCAGCGGAACCGGGATTACTACTACCAGCCCCGGCATTTCGTCTCCGTATCCTCCATGACCTACCGCATGAAGCGCAACGGCGCGGGACTGGCGTCCATCTGCGTGCTGATCACCATGGTGCTGGTGATGCTGTCCTCCTCGGCGTGCCTCTATTTCGGTGCGGAGGAGAGCCTGACGGCCACCTATCCCGACGAGTTTGACCTGACGGTCTGGGTGGAGGACGCGGAGAGGCTCCCTGCGCTGGAGCAGGCGCTGAACAAGGCGGGCGCCCCCTACGGCATCGATCTGTGGCAGCAGGGGGAGACGGAGGAAAATGGCGCCGTGTGGCACGCGGTTTTTAACACCGGACTTTCCCGTGAGCAGCAGTTGACACTGGGCGGCGCCATCCGGGAAGCGCTGATCGATCCTGCGGGCGGCTGGAGCTATTCCGCCAGCTTCCGGGCAGAGGCGGCGGATGATTTTTACGGCACTTATGGTGGACTGTTCGCGCTGGGGATCGTATTGAGCGTGCTGTTTATCGCTGCGGCGGTGCTGATCATCTACTACAAGCAGCTGTGCGAGGGGTATGAGGATCAGCCCCGGTTTGCCATTATGCAGAAAGTGGGCATGACGGCGGCGGACATCCGCAGCAGCGTCAACTCCCAGCTGCTGACGGTGTTCTTCCTGCCGCTGTGCGGCGCGGCGCTGCACATGGCCTTTGCCTTTCCTATGGTGCGGCGGATGCTGCTGCTGTTTCAGCTGACCAACGTGAAGCTGTTTGCCATTACGGCGCTGATCAGTCTTGCGGTGGTGGCACTGGTGTACACGATGGTGTACAAGGCCACCTCCAATGCCTATTACCGCATCGTGCGGGGCAGCCTGTAAAAAGTACCGGCGCGGACAGAATGTCCGCGCCGGCGATTGTCGGAAAATCCCGCAGTGTTTCTCTTTTGCAGAAGAGTATGCTAGCCCAGATAGTAGTCCAGCGTCAGCATGAAACAGAAGCCCAGCAGCAGTGCGCAGACGCCGGAACGGCGGGTACAGCTGACGGGGATCATCTCCTGACAGACGATATACAGCATGGTGCCGCCGGCAAAGGCCAGCATGAACGGCAGAACAGCGGCGCTGAGAGAGATGGCCAGATACCCCAGCAGTGTACCGGCGATCTCTACCAGGCCGGTGGACATGGCCAGCAGCAGCGTTTTCCGGGGCGGGATGCCCACCTGCAGCATGGGCGCGATAAGCACCATGCCCTCGGGGAGATTCTGCACCGCGATGCCGCCGGCGATGGCCAGCGCCTGGGGAATGCTCTGTGTACCGAAGCCTACGCCGGCGGCCAGACCCTCCGGCAGATTATGGATCGCCATGGCGGCCACAAACAGCAGTACCCGGCTGGTGTGCGCGGTGTGCGCCGCACCGGACAGATGCTGCATATGCCCGACCAACAGCTCCAGCGCCAGCAGAAATGCCGCGCCGCACAGAATGCCGCTGATGGTCACCGGCACCGCCCAGCGCCCGCCCTGCGCCAGAGACGGCAGGATCAGCCCGGCCACGGCGGCGCTGAGCATCACCCCGGCGGCGAAGGACATGATGACCTCGCCGCTGAGCTTTGCTGCCGCGCCGCGGCAGAAGTAGCCTGCGGCGGCACCGAGCATGGTGGCGCCGCCAACGCCCAGCGCCGTGAGAAAGACGATAAGAAGCACGGACAACGCACCCTTTCTTTGCTATGAAATGGCGTGCTGTTCTCAGTATATGGCGCGGAGCGCGGGAGTGTGCGGAGGCCGGAGGGATAGAAAAGAGCTGCTTTGCTGTCGGAAACAGCAAAGCAGCTCTTTTGCAAAGGTGATTATTCAATGATGGCGTCCACGGCGTCGCGGAGCCAGTCACCCTGGAAATTCTCGATGGCGCCCTCATCGGCCAGCTTGGCCAGTGCTGGGTCGATGGGCATTTTCGCCAGCAGGGGCACGCCGTAACGGGCGGCGGCTGCCTCGGTCTTGCCCTCACCGAAGGGGTAGATCTTCCGGCCGCAGTCGGGACAGGTGAGGTAGCTCATGTTCTCCACCAGACCGACGATGGGAATGTTCATCATCTGCGCCATCTTCACCGCCTTTTCCACCACCATGGCCACCAGATCCTGCGGGCTGGCCACGATAATGACGCCGTCCACCGGCAGAGACTGGACCACGT
>CAKTMQ010000031.1 GCA_934573945.1 uncultured Oscillospiraceae bacterium
GGGTGAACACCAGCCGGTTCACCACCTTGTTGGTGGCCACGATGCCCACGTTCTGGGAGTAGGTGGCGGTGGGCAGGCCGCCCAGCAGCGCCGTCAGAATGTTGCTCACGCCGTAGGCCACGATGCCGCCCTGCAGCTCCCGGTCGGTGGGCTCCCGATCCATGCCGCCCACGGTGGTGGCGGTCAGGTCGCCGATGGCCTGAATGGAGTTGATGGCGAACAGCAGTCCCAGGGCGATGCAGCCCGACGGCTCGAAGGTGACGCCGAAGGGCAGGAATCGGGGCAGGGAGAACCAGGCGGCGTCCCGGATGCCGGACAGATCCAACATCCCCGCCATGAAGGCCACCGCGTAGCCCGCGATGATGCCCAACAGGATGGAGGCCAGCTTGCACACGCCCTTCCCGTGGTTGGTCAGCAGCATTACCACCGCCAGCGTAAAGGCGGCGATGGCCCAGTTCTGCCACGAGCCGTAGACCAGCGCCTCCGGCAGACCCTTCTGCGCCACCACCAGCTCATAGGTATTGGCTGCGCCGCCGGCCATGTAGTTGATGGCGGTGGGGTACAGCGACAGGCCGATGGTGAACACCACCGTGCCGGTGATCACCGGCGGGAACAGCTTGCGGATGGGCTTGATGAAGATGCCCACCAGCGTGGCCACCACGCCGCCCACGATCATGGCGCCGGCGATGGCGGCCAGCGAGCCGCTGCCGGAGACGATGGCCTGCATACTGGGCAGATACGCGAAGCTGACGCCGAAGATCACCGGCAGCCCCGCGCCGAACCGCCCACCGATGGGGAACAGCTCCAGCAGCGTGGTCACGGCGGACATCACCAGCGACGCCTGGATCAGCAGTACCCGCTCCGCCTGCTGCAGACCGGCGGTGTTGGCGATGATGATGGCCGGCGTCACGCAGCCCACGATCATGGCCACCAGATGCTGCAGCGCCATGGACACGGCCATGCCCAGCGGGGGGATGCCGCGGAATTGAAACAGCGCCTCTTCGCTGTGGGTGGTTTTTCGCATGGGGTTTCCTCCTTTGCTGCCGTCCGGCCTTGGCCGCATGAACACAGTATAACACATTTTCTCCGGTTTCTTCCCTGCCGCGCCGGGAAGAGAACTGTCAAGAGTCTGTAAAGTCATTATACCGTCTCCCGGCGGAAACGGCAAGGGGAAAAAGACGTCCGGCAGGCGTTTTGTTTGCCGGACGGGGACAGCCGCCTTTTTTCGACGGGACAGCCCAAAGCCGCGGCAGTTACTGCCGCGGCTCCGGGCGAAAGGAAATGGAAGGATAGCGAATGAAAAGGGCGGAGGGACTGCGGTCAGCCGGCCAGCGTGGCGGCCATCACCGCTTTGATGGTGTGCATCCGGTTCTCCGCCTCGTCAAAGACGATGGACTGAGGGCTTTCAAACACCTCGTCGGTGACCTCCATGGCGTCCCGGCCGAAGGCCTCGCCCATCTCCTTGCCGATGACCGTCTTGTGGTCATGGAAGGCGGGCAGGCAGTGCATGAACAGCGCCTGCGGTCCGGCCTGCGCCATCAGGGTGCTGTTGACCTGATAGGGAGCCAGGTCGCTGATACGCTCCTGCCACACCTCCATGGGCTCGCCCATGGATACCCACACGTCGGTGTAGATCACGTCGGCCTTCTCCACGGCCACCGCCGGGTCGGTGAGGAACTCCAGCGTGGCGCCGGTCTCAGCGGCGATGGCGCGGCACTGGCTGATGAGCGCCGCGTCGGGGAAGTACTTCTCCGGCGCGCAGGCCACGAAATGCATCCCCATCTTGGCGCAGCCCACCATCAGGGAATTGCCCATGTTGTACCGGGCGTCGCCCATGTACACCAGCTTCTTGCCCGCCAGTGCGCCGCAGTGCTCCTGAATGGTCAGGAAGTCGGCCAGGATCTGGGTGGGATGGAACTCGTTGGTTAACCCGTTCCACACGGGCACGTCGGCGTACTGCGCCAGCTCCTCCACGATGGCCTGTCCGAAGCCGCGGTACTCGATGCCGTCGAACATACGGCTCAGCACCCGGGCGGTGTCGGCGATGCTCTCTTTTTTGCCGATCTGGGAGCCGGAGGGATCCAGATAGGTCACGCCCATGCCCAGATCGTGCCCCGCCACCTCAAAGGCGCAGCGGGTGCGGGTGCTGGTCTTTTCAAAGATCAGGGCGATGTTCTTCCCCTGACACAGGGGGTGGGGGATGCCGGCCTTTTTCTTGGCCTTCAGGTCGGCGGCCAGCTCCAGCAGGTAGCCGATCTCCTCCGGGGTAAAGTCCAGTAATTTCAGAAAATCCTTGTTTTTCAGGCTTGTCATGGTGTTTGCTCCTTTCGGCGGCCGTGCCGCCCGTCGTGGGAAATATCAGTGCCGGTCGCCCTTGTGCAGCCGCTTCTCCAGCCGTCCCAGCAGGCCGGTCAGCGCCACCACCAGCACCAGATAGGTCAGCGCCACCACCATCAGGGGGTTGAAGGCGTCAAAGGTGTTGTTGCGGATCAGGTTGCCCGCTCTCGTCAGATCCTGCACCGCCACATAGCCCGCCACGGCGGTCTCCTTCAGCAGGGCGATCATCTCATTGCCGATGGCCGGCAGGATGTTCTTCATGGCCTGGGGCAGGATCACGTGGATGGTGGTCTGGATCCGGGACAGTCCCAGCGACCGTCCCGCCTCCATCTGCCCCGCGTCCACCGCGCCGATGCCGCTGCGCATCAGCTCGGCCATGTAGGCGCCGGAGTTGATGCCGAAGGTGACGATGCCCACGGCGATGCCGCCGCTGACGCCGCTGGCGGATTTCATGATGACGAAGTAGAAGATCAGCAGCAGCACCACCACGGGAACGCCCCGGATCACGGTGGTGTAGATGTCGCACAGCGTGCACAGGGGCTTGAGCAGGCGGCTGCCCTCGCCGCAGTATTTGGTGACGGCCACCAGCGAACCGATGACCACGCCGATGCACAGGGCGCCCAGCGTGATGATCACGGTGTTGCGCAGCCCCTCCACCAGCATCATGTAGCGGTCATCCTCCAGGAAGGTGGCGGCCAGCTTGGTGCCCCAGTTGGCGAAGAATTGACCGATCGTGGTAAAAAAGTTCATATCAGGCGGCTCCTTGTCGTTTGGTGTATTTCAGGGTGGGCGTTCCGCGCTTTTGACGCGGAACGCCCGTTTTCAGGCGGTCAGGGCGCGATGTAGGTCACGCCGTAGTCGGAGAAGATCTGCTCCACGGTGCCGTCAGCCAGCAGGGCGTCCAGCGCCTCGTTGAAGGAGGACAGGAGCTCGCTGTCCTTCTGGAAGGCGAAGGCGTAGGGCTCGGAGGTCATGGCCTCGTCCAGCACCGTCAGACCCAGCTGGGGCGCCATGGCCAGTGCCACCTCGTTGTCCACCACCCAGGCGTCCACCTTGCCGCCGGTCAGAGCGGCGGCGGCGTCGTTGTTGGCGGTAAAGGCCAGCACCTCATAGCCGTTGGCCATGCAGTAGTCCTCGGCGGTGGTGCCGGTCTGCACGGACACGGTCTTTCCCTCCAGATCGGCCTTGCCGGTGATACCGCTGTCGGCGGTGACCACGATGGCCTGCGCGGCCATGAAGTACACGCTGGAGAAGTCCACGTTGGCCTTGCGCTTCTCGGTCACGGTGATGCCGGACATACCCACGTCAAACTTGCCGGCCTGCACGCCGGGGATCACGGAGTCAAAGTCCATCTGCTGGATGTCCAGCTCCATGCCCATCTTTTCGGCCACCTTGTTGAGGATGTCCACCTCGATGCCCACCACCTGGCCGCCTTCCAGCGACTCAAAGGGCGGGAAATCGGGGCTGGTGGCCACCACCAGCTTGGTCTTGGCGGCGTCATCGCCGCCGGTGGTACTGCTGTCGGCATCACTGCCGGCGCTGCTGCCGCAGCCGGCCAGCAGGCTCAATGCCATTGCAAGGGACAGCACAAGCGCTGTCAGCTTCATCCACTTTTTCATCGTTGTTCTCCTTATATCAAGTCATATTTTCCTGTAAGTAGGTCTTTACGGCGGCGATCTGCGCCGCCACGGAGGCGGGGCCGCCGGGTGAGGTGCGCCGCGCCACGCAGCTTTCCAGTGCGATGGCGGGATACACGTCCTCGTCAAAGGCGTTGCTGTACTGCCGCAGCAGCTCCAGCGGCAGCGTCTCCAGCACGGCGTCGTGGTGGACGCACCAGGACACCAGCTGTCCGGCGATCTTGTAGGCGGTGCGGAAGGGCACGCCCTTCCGGGTCAGGTAGTCCGCCAGATCGGTGGCGTTGAGGAAGCCCCGCTGCGCCGCCTTGTACATATTCTCCACGCAGGGCTTCATGGTGGCGATCATGGGGGTGAACACCTGCAAGCACAGCTTCACCGTGTCCACCGCGTCGAACACCGCCTCCTTGTCCTCCTGCATATCCTTGTTGTAGGCCAGCGGCAGCCCCTTCAGGGTGGTCAGCAGCGCCATCAGGTCGCCGTAGACCCGGCCGGTCTTGCCCCGGCACAGCTCCGCCATGTCCGGATTCTTCTTCTGGGGCATGATAGACGAACCGGTGGTGAAGCCGTCGTCCAGCTCCACGAAGCGGAATTCCCAGCTGCTCCACAGCACCAGTTCCTCCGACAGGCGGGACAGGTGCATCATCAGCACCGCGCAGGCGGACAGAAACTCCACGCAGAAGTCCCGGTCGGACACGCCGTCGATGCTGTTCTGGGCGATGGCCGAAAAGCCCAGCTGCTGCGCCTCCCACATCCGGTCGATGGGGAAGGTGGTGCCCGCCAGCGCGCAGCACCCGATGGGGGATACGTCCATCCGCGCTGCGGTGTCGTCCAGCCGTCCGATGTCCCGCTGCAGCATCATGGCGTAGGCCATCAGATGGTGGCCGAAGGTGACGCCCTGTGCCCGCTGGAGATGGGTGTAGCCGGGCATGATAGCGTCGGGATGCTGCGCGGCCTGCTCCGTCAGAGCGGCCAGCAGTGCCAGCGTCAATCGTCGGATAGCGGCGATCTCCTCCCGGAGATACAGCCGCAGATCCAGCGCCACCTGATCGTTCCGGGAGCGGGCGGTGTGGAGCTTCTTGCCCACGTCACCCAGCCGCTCCGTCAGCACCTGCTCGACGAACATATGGATGTCCTCGGCGGTGGGGTCGAAGGCCAGCGCGCCGCTGTCCAGATCGGCCAGAATACCGGTCAGCCCGTCGGTCAGCGCCTGGGCCTCCTGCGGTGTAAGGATGCCGCACCGCGCCAGCATGGCGGCGTGCGCCATGGAGCCGGTGATGTCCTGCCGGTACATCCGGCAGTCGAAATGGAGGGAGGAGTTGAAATCGTCGGCGATCTGCGCCGTGGCCTTTTCAGCTCTGCCGTCCCACATTTTTGCCATAGGGATGCTCCTTTCATGTGCCGGACAGGCGCGGCGTTCTGACACGTTCCGCAGCAGTCGGCTGTCTTACAGCCGACCCTGCTCCTTCAGCGCCTGTACCTTGGTGGTCAGACCCCACAGGTTGATGAACCCGGCGGCCTGAGACTGGTCGTAGTCGCTCTCGCCGAAGGTCACCAGATTCTCGGAGTACAGCGAGCAGGGAGAGGTGGTGCCGGCGGGGATGATGTTGCCCTTGTACAGCTTCAGCTTCACCGAGCCGGTGACGTTCTCATTGGCCTTGTTGGCAAAGGCGGTCAGCGCCTCCTGCAGGGGGGAGTACCACTTGCCGTTGTAGATGAGGTCGGCGTAATCCACGGCCAGCTTCTGCTTCTCGTGGAGCACCTCCTTGTCCATGGTCAGCATCTCCAGCTGGGCGTGGGCGAAATAGAGGATGGTGCCGCCGGGGGTCTCGTATACGCCTCTGTCCTTCATGCCGATGAGACGGTTCTCCACGATGTCGATGATGCCGATGCCGTTCTGACCGCCCAGCACGTTCAGCTTTTCGATGATCTTGCTGGCCTTCATCTTCTCACCGTCCACCGCCACGGGAGCGCCCTGCTCAAAGTCGATGGTCACATAGGTGGGCGTATCCGGCGCCTGATAGGGTGACACGCTCATCTCCAGGAAGCCGGGCTTATCCAGATCCGGCTCGTTGGCGGGATCCTCCAGATCCAGACCCTCGTGGCTCAGGTGCCACAGGTTCTTGTCCTTGGAGTAGTTGGTCTCGCGGGAGATCTTCAGGGGCACGTTGTGTGCCTCGGCGTAGTCGATCTCCTCCTCACGGGACTTGATGTCCCACTCACGCCACGGGGCGATGATCTTCATGTCGGGGGCAAAGCGCTTGATGGCCAGCTCAAAACGCACCTGGTCGTTGCCCTTGCCGGTGGCGCCGTGGGCGATGGCGTCGGCGCCCTCCGCCAGCGCGATCTCCGCCAGCTTCTTGCCGATGACGGGTCTGGCAAAGGCGGTGCCCAGCAGATAGGTCTCATACTTGGCGCCCATCTTCAGCGCGGGGATGATGACCTCGTCCACCATCTCGTCCACCAGATCGGCCACGATCAGCTTGCTGGCGCCGGTCTTGAGTGCCTTCTCCTCCAGACCCTCCAGCTCGTCAGCCTGTCCCACGTTGCCGGCCACGGCAATGATCTCAGGATTGTTGTAGTGCTCCTTCAGCCAGGGGATGATGATGGATGTATCCAGACCGCCGGAATAAGCCAGGACGATCTTCTTAATATCTGTATGTTTCATGGTGCTGCCTCCTTGAATGTTTATGTGATTTATGTGGATAATTATACGCAATTACCACATAAAGTCAAGAGAAAAAACGAGGCCGACATAGTTTTTATGCAAATGTACAGGGGGATAGCCGGGTAAAAACCGCAAATTATGCACAGTGATGATTGAATATGCAAAATAGAGTGAATATACATGAAAGCCGTGTCCCGCCATGCCGGTTGTCCGGCGGCGTGCAACAAATTTCAGCCGGCGGGACAGGGTTGGGGAGGGGGTATACCGCTCTCCGAAAACAGCAAGGAGGAGCGAGCTATGAGCAATATGCAGATCACGGTCAGCGCCGCCGACGCCCGGGTGACCGGCGCCGCCACGCTGACCAGCGGCATGGTGGGCGCAAAGGCGGCTTTCGTCTTTTCCGACGCGGCCTGGACGCCGCTGCGGAAGATCGCCGTGTTCCGCGCCGGCAGCGTCCGGCGGGACGTGGAGGAATCGGACTGGTCGGGAAACGTGTGCACCATTCCCTGGGAGTGTCTGGCCGAGCCGGACGAGCGGCTGCTGGCGGGGGTGTATGGCATGGACAGCACCGGCGCGGTGGTGATCCCCACCGTCTATGCCGACTGCGGCTGGATCCTGCCCGGTGCGGATCCCGGCGGCGACCCGGCGGCAGACCCCACGTCCCCGTTCTACACCAGTCTGCTGGAGGAGGCGCTGGCCAGAGCAAAGGCCTCCGGCGTGTTCGATGGCGAGAAGGGGGAGAAGGGCGACCGGGGTCTCCGGGGGGAAAAGGGCGAGAAGGGTGACGCCGGTGCCGACGGCAGCAGCTACATGGTGCTGGGACAGTACGCCACGGCGGAGGCCATGATGGCCGCCCATCCCACCGGCAAGGCCGGCGATGCCTGGTTCATCGGCACGGCGGACAGCGGCGTGGTGTACCAGTGGGACGTGGATCAGCACCGCTGGGTGAACGTGGGCGCCCTGAAGGGCGCCAAGGGCGATCCCGGTGAGCGGGGCGAGCCGGGGGAGAAAGGTGAACGGGGCGAGAAGGGCGACAAGGGTGACCGGGGCGAAAAAGGGGACACCGGCGCCGACGGCGCCCCCGGCGTCAAGGGCACCAAAGGTGAAAAAGGCGATCCGGGCGACCCGGGCGCTGCCGGTGAAAAGGGGGACAAGGGGGACCCCGGCGACCGGGGACTGCCCGGCGCCGCCGGCAAATCCGCCTACACCGCCGCCCTGGAGGGCGGCTATACCGGCACGGAGACCCAGTTTGCCGCCGCGCTGGCGCAGGTGGAGAGCAAGCAGGCGGCGCTGACCCCCGGCAGCAACGTGCGGATCGTCAACAACGTCATCGATACCCGCGTGCAGCCCAGCCGCCAGAACCTGCTGCACAACTGGTATTTTCCCCATCCCGTCAACCAGCGGCTGGTCAGCGGCACGTTTTCCACGGCGGGCGCCTATTTTCTGGATCGCTGGAAGCTGGTCTCCGGCACCGTCACCATCGACAGCGACGGCGTTACCCTCAACGGCACCATGGCACAGGTGCTGGAGGATCCGGCGGGGGAGGCGGTGACCGCCACGGTGCTCACCGCCGCCGGGATCTCCGAGGTGGTGCCCGTCTACAACGATACCACCCGTACCTTCAGCATCACGGCGCAGAACAAAAAGCTGCTGGGTGCCAAGCTGGAGCTGGGCGATGCCCAGACGCTGGCGCACCAGAGCGGCGGCGCGTGGCAGTTCAACGAGCTGCCCGACCCGGCGCTGGAGCTGGCAAAGTGCCAGCGCTTCTGCTTTGCGCCCTTTGTCGGCGGCAGCATCTTTTCCCGGACGACGTTTGTGGGCGCCAACATGATCCAGTTTTTCGTGCCCATTCCGGTGACGCTGCGCACCAATCCCGTGCTGGAATCGGGCACCATCAACGTCGGCGCGTGGGGCTCTACCGGTCTGGCACGTGACTTCACGTATACCTACACCGCCCTGCGGAATTCCGTGCGTGTTCTGGCCGCCAAGACCGGCCACGGGCTGACGGACGCGTGGATGGATCTCAACAAGGTGGTCTTTTCCGCCGATCTGTGAGGGGGCGGACGTGTGGAAACGGTCATCGTGGCGGCACTGAGCCTTGCGGGCACACTGGCCGGGGCGTATCTGGCCAACCGCAGAAGCAGCGCCCTCATCGCCTACCGGCTGGAGCAGCTGGAGCAGAAGGTCAACAAGCACAACAATCTGGTGGAGCGCACCTACGCGCTGGAGGAGGCCGCGGCATTGGCGGACGAGCGGATCAGGGTGGCCAACCGCCGTATCGCCGATCTGGAGCGGCGCACATAACATGGAACAGGACGCAAGTCCGGAAAGGAGCATGATGATGAAGAATTGGAAGAACTGGATCAGGGCGGCGGGTATCCGCGCCGTCCGCACGGTGGCGCAGTCGGCCATCGCCACCATCGGCGCCAGTGCCGTCATGGCGGAGGTGAACTGGGCGATGGTGGTCAGTGCCGGTGTGCTGGCAGGCGTTCTCAGTCTGCTGACCTCCCTGGCGGGACTGCCGGAATGTGAGGCGTGAGCTTATGCCGAAGGTCTTTCTGTCCCCGGAGGATCGGGCCAGCAACACCTATGCGCCCTCGGCTCTGTGGAACGGGCGCGCCACCAATGAAAAGGAGCAGATGGGGCGCTGCGCCGACTATCTGGAGACCGCCCTGAAGCGCTGCGGCTGTCAGGTGGTCAACGCCCAGTACGGCAATATGTATGACCGGGTGAAGGCGTCCAACGCCTGGCCGGCCGACCTCCACATCGCTCTCCACACCAACGGCTTTGACGGCCGGGTGGCGGGCACCCGGGTACACTGCTACCCCTCGGCGGAGAGCCGCCGTATCGGCCGGCTGGTGCAGGCGCGCATCGCGCCCCTGTCCCCCGGCACCTCGGAGCGGCTGGTGGAGAGCGCGGGGCTTTACGAGCTGCGCGCCACCCATATGCCCGCGGTGCTGCCGGAGTTCGGGTTCCACGACAACCCCACCGAAGCCCGGTGGCTCATCGACAGCATGGCGCAGATCGCGGAGGAGACGGCGCAGGCGGTGTGTGAGTTCTTCGGCCTGCCCTACGTGCCGCCCGCCGTACCGGAGGAACCCGCCGTACCGGCGGAATCTGCCGCCCCGGCAGACCCCGCCGCGCCGGAACAGCCCGCCGACCCGGTGCAGCGGCTGTACCGGGTGCAGGTGGGCGCATTCCACAGCCGCGCCAACGCCGAAGTCCTCCGCCAGCAGGTGCGCGCCGCCGGTTTTACCGGCGCGTTCATCACGGAAGCCGTCATCGATTGACACGGCAGCGGCGTATACAGCAAAAATTATCTGTAATACAGATAAAAGTACCCCGCGTCCTGCAAAGGATGCGGGGTACTTTTTGCTCATATTTGTTTATTGGGGAAAAAAGAGGCGTTTATAAGGGGGAGCGCGTCCTTTTTGCCGGGAGAAAGCTGTCGTTTTCCCGGGAAATATGCGTTGCATCCGGCAGCGGCAAGGCATATAATGTAAAATGTATTTTATGGCTTACTGCCGCCGGACTTCAACAGAGCGGCGCGGCAGCGATACCAGATAGGGATCTATACCCATCCGGCGCCGGGCGCCGTAAGGAGGTCACGATGAGAAAATACCGTTTGTGCATCCGTCGGAGCATGGTTCTGCTGGCGCTGCTGCTGGTCTGCCTGCCGCTGCTGACGGCCTGCAGCGGCAGCGCCCCGGCGGAGGAGGATTTGCCGGAGCTGGTGATCGGCAGCGACAACTACAGACCCTTTAACTACATCGACACGACCGGCAGGTTTGCCGGCATCGACGTGGAGCTGGCCACGGAGGCCTGCCGCCGCATGGGATACCGGGCGGTGTTTGAGCAGATCGACTGGGACAAGAAGGACACGCTGCTTCAAGCGGGAAAGGTGGACTGTCTGTGGGGCAGCTTCTCCATGAACGGCCGGGAGGACGCCTACCTGTGGGCGGGACCCTATATGTACAGTCGTCAGCTGGTGGCGGTGCAGCGTGACAGCGACATCTGGACGCTGGCGGATCTGACAGAGCAGGACGTGGCCGTGCAGATCGGCGGCAAGCCGGAGGCGCTGCTGCTGGGCAAGGAGGGCGACGTGCCCTGCCGGGTGGATACGGTCTACTGCCTGCTGAACATCGACGAGGTCATCATCGCACTGAAAAAGGGCTATGTGGACGCCTGTGTCGGCCATGAGACGGCGCTGGCCGAGCTGCTGGACGACAGCCGGGGGAGCTACCGCTTCCTGGATGAGCCGCTGCTGGTGTCGGAGCTGGGCGTGGCCTTTGACCGTGACAGCGACCCGGCGCTGCGTGACAGACTGCAGGCAGTGCTGGAGGAGATGCGGCAGGACGGCACCATCCGCGCCATTCTGGCGCGGTATGAGCTGGACGAGGAGAGGGCGCTGGAGGGAACGGGATGGTGAAAAAAATTCGCAAAAAGCCGATGCTCCGTGCCGGAAGCGTGATTCTGCTGGGCGTGGTGCTGCTGGCCGGGGTGCTGCTTTTGAGCGGCAAGGAGCAGAGGGACGAGACCGGGGAGATGATCGACGCCACCATGGAGGCACTGCGTACCCAGTGCGTCAACTACAACGAGATCCTGACGGCGGATTGTACCAAGAGCCTGTTCCGCCTGAGCGACTATATGGAGGAGCTGAGCCGGGATCTGGGGCGGGAACCCACGCTGTGCAATGAGGCATACATCCGACAGTACATACGGGATATGCATCTGTCCGGAGTGATCGTGCTGAACGAGACACTGCAGCCGGACCTGCTGTGTCTGTCCGGCACCACCGGCCTTTCCATGTGGGCGGCCTTTCTGAACAGCGAACAGCTGCAGGACGTGATGGACTACAGTGCCAAGATCTTTGCGAAACGAATCGTCATCGGCGGCGTGCCCCATGATGTATGCGCCGTCAGCCGCCGGGATCAGCGGGGCATTCTCTTCGGCTATTTCTGCCAGCCTCCCAGTGTGCTGTCGGAGCGGCGGGAGAATATGTCCGGTATCTTCACCGGCTTCGATATGGAGCAGGGCGGCGCCTTTGTCATCATGCAGGACGGCGATCTGCTGGCGGCCAGCAGCAACAGCACCGCAGCGGAGACGGAGGAGGGGGCGGCGCTGCTGCGGGAGCTGCGGCAGATACCGGAGGACGGACAGGTGCACTATTTCTCCACCGGCACGGCGAGCTATTACGGCAAGGTGTCCGCCTGTGAGGGCATGACGCTGTATGTGTTCTATCCCTGCAAATCCGTCTACCGCGGCAGCCTTAATAATGTGATGCTGATGGCCGGCGTCTATATCACGCTGTGCCTGGTGTTCTCCTCCGCCCAGAACCGGGCGATGGCGCAGAACCAGCAGAAGCTGGAGAGCGCCAACAGCTCGCTGCAGAAAACGGTGAATATGCTCCACTCACTGGAGAGCGTGTACTTCGCGGCTTTTTACGTGGATCTGGAGGCGGATCGGTTTGAGCGCCTGTTCTGTACGCCGGGCATGGTGGATCAGACGCCGCCGGAGGGGCGGTATTCCGACATGAAGGAGGAGCTGGTGCGCACGCTGGTGCTGCCTTCCTGTCGGGAGGAGATGAGCCGCCGTCTCAGTCTGGAGAACATCCGCACCGCGCTGCGGGAGGAGAAGCTCTCCAGTGTGCGGCACAGCTTTTATGTGGATTATCAGGCTGACGAGGGGCACGCCGCCAACTGGTGCCGCGCTACGGTTGTTCTGGTGAACAGAATGACGGACGGCAACCCCGACCACGTGATGGTGGTGCTGCAGGACGTCAACGAGGAGAAGGGCAGAGAGCACAGTTACCAGCAGCGAATCGTGGAGGAGGCGCAGGAGGCGCGCCGCGCCAATATCGCCAAAACGGATTTCCTCCGCCGTATCAGCCACGACATCCGCACCCCTATCAACGCCATTCAGGGACTGGTGAAGATCGCCGACCGGTATCCGGAGGATCTGGCGCGGCAGGCGGACTACCGGCAGAAGGTGCTTTATTCCTCCAGCATTTTGCTGGATCTGATGAACAGCGTGCTGGAGATGAGCAAGCTGGAGAGCGGCGAGATCATTCTGGAGCACCGTCCCTTCGACCTGCGGGAGCTGCTGCTGGAGAGCGACTCACTGGCGGAGGTGCAGGCGCTGGAGCATGGCGTCAATTATATGCTGCTGCCGGAGAACGAGATCCCCATCCGCCATCTGGTGGGCAGCCCCCTGCACCTGCAGCAGATCCTGCTGAATCTGACGAGCAACGCGGTGAAGTACAACCGGGAGGGCGGCCACGTCTACGTGTGCACCCGGATGCTGTCCCACACGGAGAATGCCGTCGTGTACCAGTTTGTCTGCCGGGACGACGGCCTGGGCATCAGCGAGGAGTTCCAGCAGCATATGTACGAGCCGTTTACCCAGGAGGCGGACAACGCCCGCACCGTCTATCAGGGCAGCGGTCTGGGTCTGTCCATCGTCAAGCGGCTGGTGGAGGTCATGCACGGCACCATCGAGGTGGAGAGCCGGAAGGGCGTGGGCACCACCTTCCGGGTGACGCTGACCTTTGAGATCGACCACACCTCCGGTGCGGGAGAGGCGCGGCCGGTGCTGCCGGAGAGCGACGGCACGGAGCTGCAGGGGCTGCGGATCCTGCTGGCGGAGGACAACGACCTGAATATGGAGGTAGCGGAGTTCCTGCTGCGCGACCACGGCGCCGCCGTGACAAGGGCGTGGAACGGCGAGGAGACGCTGGCGCTGTTCCAGGCGTCGGAGCCGGGATATTATGACCTGCTGCTGGTGGATGTGATGATGCCGGTGATGAACGGCTACGAGGCCACCCGCGCCATCCGTGCCCTCCACCGCCCCGACGCCATGTCGGTGCCCATCTTTGCCATGACCGCCAACGCCTTTATGGACGATGTGCGCAAGAGCCGGGACGCGGGCATGAACGAGCATCTGACCAAGCCACTGGACGTGACGAGACTGATAGAACTGGTGGGTAAGTATCGCAATGAGTGACCGGGAACGTGACCCGGGAAGGATATATAGCCCCGAAACGCCCCGCATACATCGGTATGCGGGGCGTTTCGGCGTGCCCCAAAATACAAACCTTTTGCCGGAAGAGACCAGTTTTTTCGATAGTCACACGCCCGTTGGGCGTGCGAAGGCCGGAACTCGTTTCGACTCCGCCATTTGTTCACCAAAAAGAACCGTAATTTTGATAGAAACCCGTTAAGGGGGTGCAATTACGGTTTGGAGGGGGTGCATTTTTGATTTTAGGGGGGTGCAGTTTGATGCACATTTGCTGTCCCACTCTCTGCTGGAATCGGCGCACTCTTTCAGCTCAGTTTCGACCTCAGCATTTATCGGCAGGTTTTTCTTATAGCGGATGGTATGCTCAAGGCTTGCCCAGAAGTCCATAGCGATTGTACGGAGTTGTATCTCCACCGG
>CAKTMQ010000032.1 GCA_934573945.1 uncultured Oscillospiraceae bacterium
TGGCGACCAAGAAGGGGCTCGAACCCTCGACCTCCAGCGTGACAGGCTGGCGTTCTAACCAACTGAACTACTTGGCCATGTTGCGCTTTCGTCATCGAACTCAAGCTTGTTTATTATAGCAAGCACACCCCCGATTGTCAACAATTATTTTTAATTTTCTGACATTTTTTTAAAAATTCCCCTTTCGTCGGATTTGACACAGACTTTACAAAACCACGCTTTTCCATTTTACACACCACCGGTATGCTGAGAGCTGTAAGGATGAAACACGCCTGAACAACACACAACCACATAAAAAGGAGATATATCTATGAAAAAGTTTATCGCACTGGTGTTGACTCTTGTGCTGGCGCTGAGCCTGGCCGCCTGCGGAAACACCAACAACACCCCCACCAACGACAACAGCGCCGACAGCACCGACAACGGTGACAGCGCGGCCATTACCGGCACCGTATCCACCGACGGCTCCACCTCCATGGAGAAGGTCATCGGCGCACTGGGCGAATCCTTCATGGCCGCCAACGCGGGCACGACCGTGGGCTACAACCCCACCGGTTCCGGCGCCGGCATCACCGCCGTCAGCGAAGGCCGCTGCGACATCGGTCTGTCCAGCCGTTCCCTGAAGGACGACGAAAAGGCCTCCGGTCTGCAGGAGACGGTTCTGGCCTATGACGGCATCGCCATCATCGTGCACCCTGACAACCCGGTGTCCGACCTGACCGTGGAGCAGATCGCCGACATCTACACCGGCAAGATCACCAACTGGAAAGATGTGGGCGGCAATGACGCAGCCATCGTCCTCATCGGCCGTGAGGCCGGCAGCGGTACCCGTGACGGCTTCGAGTCCATCACCGGCACCCAGGACGCCTGCCAGTACCGTCAGGAGCTGACCTCCACCGGTGATGTGATCACCGCCGTCAGCCAGAACCCCGATGCCATCGGCTATGCCTCTCTGGCCGCCGTGAAGGACAGCGTCAAGGCACTGAACGTCAACGGTGTCAGCCCCAGCGAAGCCACTGTAAAGGACGGCAGCTACACCGTGCAGCGTCCCTTCGTGCTGGTGACCAAAGAGGGCGTGACCCTCTCCCCCGTGGCGCAGGCCTTCTTCGACTACGTCACCTCCGCTGAGGCAGCACCCATCATCTCCGCTGCCGGCGCGGTATCCGCCAACGGATAACAGAAATAAGCGGTATGGGCGGCGTCCGGCAGGGCGCCGCCCCACAGCCGCAGAAAGGAGTGGCACATGAGACGTGACAAACAGCTGCTGGAGCACATCATCCACGGCATTTTCCTGATCCTGGGGCTTGTGACCGTAGGCTGCGTGCTGCTGATCACCGTGTATCTGGTGATCTCCGGCATCCCGGCCATCCGGCAGATCGGCCTCACGGCCTTTCTCTTCGGCCCGGTGTGGGACTCCACCGCCGCCCAGCCCCAATACGGCATTCTCCCCTTCATCCTCACCAGTATCTACGGTACGGCCGGTGCCATTGCGCTGGGCGTACCGGTGGGCTTCCTGACGGCGGTCTATCTGGCCAAAGCCGCCCCGCCCCGGATGAAAGCTCTGGTCTCCTCGGCGGTCAGCCTGCTGGCGGGCATCCCCTCCGTGGTATACGGCTTGGTGGGTATGCTGGTGCTGGTGCCGGGTATCCGCAAGCTGTTCCATGTTCCGGACGGTGCCAGCCTGCTGGCTGCCATCATCGTGCTGGCCGTCATGATCCTGCCCTCCATCATCAAGGTCTCCATGACGGCACTGGAGGCGGTGCCCCGGGAATATGAGGACGCCTCTCTGGCGCTGGGCGCCACCCCCACAGAGACCTGGTTCCGGGTCTCCGTCCCCGCCGCCCGCAGCGGCATCGCCGCCGCTATGGTGCTGGGCGTAGGCCGCGCCATCGGCGAGGCCATGGCAGTCATCATGGTATCCGGCAACGCCGCCAATATGCCCAACCTCTTCCAGAGCGTCCGCTTTCTCACCACCGCCGTGGCCAGTGAGATGGCCTACGCCGGACAGGGCTTGCAGCGGCAGGCGCTGTTCTCCATCGCGCTGGTATTGTTCCTGTTCATCATGCTCATCAACGCCGCGCTGAACTTCTTCCTCAAGCGCAGTAAGGAGGGCTGAATCCATGCAAAAAGAAACCATCTCCGGCCGTCGCCGGTTCCGGGGCGGCGTCCTGCGGACGCTGATGGCCGTCAGCGTCGCGCTGACCTGTGCGCTGGTGCTGTTCATGATCGGCTATGTGCTGTATAAGGGTCTCCCCCACCTGTCGTGGCAGCTCCTCAGTACCAAGCCCAGCTACCTCTCCGGCACCATCGGCATCCTGCCCGACATTCTCAACACGGTCTATATCGTCATCTACTCCCTGCTGATCGTCCTGCCGCTGGGCGTGGGCGCAGCGGTGTACCTGACGGAATACGCCACCAACAAAAAGCTGGTATCCGCCATCGAATATGCCGCCGAGACCCTCTCCGGCATCCCCTCCATCATCTACGGTCTGGTGGGTATGCTGTTCTTCTGCCAGTTCCTGGGGCTCAAGACCTCCCTGCAGGCCGGTGCCCTGACGTTGGTCATCATGAACCTGCCCACCATCATGCGTACCACCCAGGAGAGCCTGAAGACCGTCCCCCAGAGCTACCGGGAGGGTGCCTTCGGTCTGGGTGCCGGCAAGTGGCGTGTCATCCGCACGGTGGTGCTGCCCGGCTGCGTGGACGGCGTCATCACCGGCTGCATTCTGGCGGTAGGCCGCATTCTGGGTGAAACGGCGGCGCTGCTGTATACAGCGGGCTTCGCCCACAACCTGTATAACTTCAAGGACGGCATTGAGAACGCCGGAGCCACGCTGTCTGTGGCGCTGTACGTCTATGCCAAGGAGCAGGGCGAGTTCGACGTGGCCTTCGCCATCGCATCCATTCTGATGCTGCTGGCACTGGTCATCGACCTGTCCGCCGCGCTGGTGGGCAAGTACTTTCAAAGGAGGAGAAGCATATGAGCGACATCATGACCGTCAACGACCTGTGTCTCTGGTACGGCCAGACCCAGGCGCTGAAGCACGTGGATATGACCGTTCCGGAGCAGAGCATCACCGCGCTGATCGGCCCCTCCGGCTGCGGCAAATCCACCTTTCTGAAGACCCTGAACCGGATGAACGATCTGGTGCCCGGCGTGCGCATCACCGGACAGGTGTGCTACGAGGGACAGGACATCTTTGCCTCCGGGGTGGATGTGAACTGTCTGCGCAAGGAGATCGGCATGGTCTTTCAAAAACCCAATCCCTTCCCCATGAGCATCTACGACAACATCGCCTACGGCCCCCGCACTCACGGCGTCACCGCCCGTCCCCGGCTGGACGACATCGTGGAGCAGGCGCTGCGCAGCGCCGCCATCTGGGACGAGGTAAAGGATCGCCTGAAAAGATCCGCTCTGGGACTGTCCGGCGGCCAGCAGCAGCGTCTGTGCATCGCCCGGGCGCTGGCGGTGGAGCCGAAGGTGCTGCTGATGGACGAGCCCACCAGCGCGCTGGATCCAATTTCAACTTCCCGCATAGAAGAGCTTGCAATCAGCCTGAAAGAAAGGTACACTATTGTTATCGTGACCCACAATATGCAGCAGGCCGCCCGGATCTCCGACCGCACCGCCTTCTTCCTGCTGGGAGAGCTGGTGGAGTGCGGCGACACGGCGCAGCTGTTTTCCCAGCCCCGCGACAAGCGGACAGAGGACTACATCACAGGGAGGTTCGGATAATCATGAGAAGCCGTTTTGATGAGCAGCTGGCGCTGCTGAACCGGAAAATGATCGAGATGGGCGCGCTGTGTGAGGAGGTCATCGCCGCTGCTGCCAAGGCGCTGATGACCGGTGACACGGCGCTGGCCACCCAGGTGGCGCCCCGCGCTGCGGAGATCGACCATCAGGAGCGGGACATCGAGGCGCTGTGCCTGAAGCTGCTGCTGCAGCAGCAGCCGGTGGCGCGGGATCTGCGCCAGATCTCCGCCGCGCTGAAGATGATCACCGACATGGAGCGCATCGGCGACCAGGCCGAGGACATCGCCGAGATCATCGGCTTTCTGGGCGGGCGCTCCGGCGAGGAGTGCGATTACATCGGCCACATGGCGCGCTCCGCCATCTCCATGGTCACCGGCAGCGTGGACGCCTACGTGCACCGCGATACGGTGCTGGCGCAGGAGGTCATCGCCCGGGACGACGTGGTGGACGAGGACTTCAAGCGCGTCAAGGATACCCTGATCCAGTGGATCGCCCACCGTCCCGACGACGGGGAGTACGCGCTGGATCTTCTGATGATCGCAAAATACTTCGAGCGCATCGGTGACCACGCCGTGAACATTGCGGAGTGGGTGGTCTTTGCCGTCACCGGCGTTCACAAGGAGGAAGATGCATGATCTGGTGTGTAGAGGACGACAGCGGGATCCGCGAGATCGAGGTATATACGCTCAATTCCACTGGCTTTTCCGCCCGTGGCTTTGCCGACGCGGCCTCCTTCCGGAAAGCGCTGGAGACGGAGCTGCCGGAGCTGGTGCTGCTGGACGTAATGCTGCCCGGTGAGGACGGGGTGTCGCTGCTGCGCTTTCTGCGCCAGACGCCGGAGACCCGCGCCATCCCCGTCATCATGGCCACCGCTAAGGGCATGGAGTACGACAAGATCCAGAGCCTTGATATGGGGGCGGACGACTATCTGGTCAAGCCCTTCGGCATGATGGAGATGGTCTCCCGTGTCAAGGCGGTGCTGCGGCGCTGCGCGCCCCAGCAGCAGTCCCAGCGGCGGCAGCTCACCGCCGGTGGCGTCACGCTGGATCCGGACGAGCACACCGTCACCGTAGAGGGACAGCGGATACAGCTGACCTTCAAGGAATTTGAGCTGCTGCGGCTATTCCTCACCCATGTAGGGATGGCCTTCACCCGCGACCAGCTGTTCAATGACGTATGGGGCGCCGATTACGTCGGCGAGACCCGCACAGTGGATATGCACATCCGCACGCTCCGGCAGAAGCTGGGCGCCTGCGGCAGCCATATTGAGACGGTGCGGGGCGTGGGCTACCGTTGGGAGGCACAGTCATGACAAAAAAGATCTTCCGTTCCATGCTCCTCACCGCCGGCGCGGTGCTGCTGGCCTGTCTGGTGATCATCATGGGCTTTCTCTATGAATACTTCTGCGGCGTGCAGGAGCAGCAGCTCAAGGACGAGCTGAGTCTGGCCGCCGCCGCTGTGGAGCGCTCCGGCGGAGACTATCTCCGTTCTCTGTCCTCCCAGCGCTACCGCCTGACCTGGGTGGACAGCGACGGCACCGTGCGCTACGATACCCAGGCCAACGCGGCGAAGATGGAAAACCACGCCCAGCGGCAGGAGATCCAGCAGGCGCTGCTGACCGGTCAGGGCGAGAGCAGCCGCTACTCCGCCACGCTGCTGGAAAAGACCCTCTATGCCGCCCAGCGGCTCACCGACGGCACCGTGCTGCGTATCTCCATCAGCCGCGCCACCGCCGGTGTGCTGGTACTGGGCATGATCCAGCCGCTGCTGATCGTGCTGCTGGCGGCGCTGGTACTGTCGGCGCTGCTGGCCAGACGTGTGGCGCGCCGCATCGTAGATCCGCTGAACCAGCTGGATCTGGAGCACCCGCTGGACAATGACACCTATGAGGAGCTCTCCCCCCTGCTGGGGCGCATCAGCCAGCAGCGGCGGCAGATCGATACCCAGCTGCAGGAGCTGCAGCGCAAGACCGATGAATTTGACCAGATCACCCGCAGCATGACCGAGGGTCTGGTGCTGCTGAACCGGCAGGGCATGATCCTGAGCATCAACCCGGCGGCACAGGCGCTGTTCCACACCGACGGCAGCTGTCTGGGGCAGGACTTCCTCACCATCGAGCGCGGTGCCGACGTGAGCCACGCACTGGAAACCGCCATGGAGAGCGGCCACAGTGAGACCCACGTGGAGCGCTGCCAGCGGGAATACCAGCTGGACATCAGCCGCATCCAGTCGGAGGGCACCGTTACCGGCGCGGTGGTGCTGGCCTTCGACGTGACGGAGCAGGCGCTGGCACAACGCAGCCGCCGGGAGTTCACCGCCAACGTCTCCCATGAGCTGAAAACCCCGCTGCAATCCATCATGGGCAGCGCGGAGCTAATGGAAAATGGGCTGGTGAAGCCGGAGGATATGCCCCAGTTCATCAGCCGCATCCGCACCGAGGCCGCCCGACTGGTGACGTTGATCGAGGACATCATCCGTCTGTCCCAGCTGGACGAGGGCGTGTCCCTGCCCAGCGAACCGGTGGAGCTGCAGGCGCTGGCCGTGGAAACCGTGCAGTCTCTCCGCGATGCCGCGGCAGCCAAGGAGGTGCAGCTCACCGTCACCGGCACGCCGGTGACCATCCGCACCGTGCGGCGCCTCACCTCGGAGATCCTCTTCAACCTCTGCGACAACGCCATCAAGTACAATGTCACCGGCGGCAGCGTCACGCTGAACGTCTCCCCCGCCGCCAATGGCGGCGGGGTTATCACCGTCTCCGACACCGGAATCGGCATTCCCGCCGAGCATCAGGCGCGGGTGTTTGAGCGCTTCTACCGGGTGGACAAGAGCCACTCCCGCGCCTCCGGCGGCACAGGACTGGGGCTGTCCATCGTCAAGCACGCGGTGCAGGATCTCCACGGCAGCATCCATCTGGACAGCACCCCGGGCAAGGGCACCACCGTGGAGGTGACGCTGCCCGCCGAAAAGGACGCCTGACACCCCCCTCCTGATTTTATTGGGGAAAAAGCGGCTGTTTATCGGGTAAAAAGCGGTGGTTTATTGGGTGCAAAAACGCCCCTTATGGGGTACAAGAGCACAGTTTATGAAGCGCAAAAGCCGCCCGTAAAGTACAGATCCCCCCCTCTTTTACAAAAGAAGGCTCCATTCCTCCCGGAATGGAGCCTTCTTGAATTATCAAACGAAGCAGCTGTTTTTGATCTGCCGCGGCAAATTTCTTTATTGCTTTACCGCGATGCTGACGCTTTACGCCTTTTCAAACACCGCCTTCATGCAGCGGTAGGTCATATAGCAGTCCAGCTTGGCCACCGTCTCATAGGGGGCGTGCATACTCAGCACCGGCACACCGGCGTCGATGGTGTCGATGTTGCGCTGTGCCATGAATTTGGCCACCGTGCCGCCGCCGCCGGCGTCGGTCTTGCCCAACTCCGACATCTGCCAGAACACGTTCTCCTCGTTCAGCAGGCGGCGCAGCTTGCCCACCACCTCAGCGCTGGCGTCGGAGGCGCCGGACTTGCCGCCGGCGCCGGTGTACTTGCAAAGACCCACGCCGTAGTTGATGAAGGCGGCGTTGCGCTTGTCGTACACGTCGGCAAAGTTGGGGTCGTAGGCGGCGGTGACGTCGGCGCTGACGCAGAAGGAATTGGCAAAGCAGTCCCGCAGCGCCACGCCCTGGGCGTCGCACAGCTCACCCATGAACTTGTCAAAGGCCGCCGACAGCATACCGGACACGCCCTCCGAGCCGATCTCCTCCTTGTCGGCGAAGATGCACACGGCGGTGCGGCGGGGGGCTTCTGCGTCGAACATACCCGCCAGCTCCGCATAGGCGCAGACCCGGTCGTCGTGGCCGTAGCTGGTGATGAAGCTGCGGTCAAAGCCCACATCCCGGGCGCGGCCGGCGGGGACGGCCTCCAGCTCGGCGGAGATGAAGTCCTCCTCCACCATGCCGTACTGCTCATGGAGCAGCTGCATCACCGCCAGCTTGAAGCGCTGCTTCTCCTCCGGATCCTCCACCGGGCAGGAGCCCACCAGAATGTTCAGGCTCTCGCTGGGGATGGCCTCGTTGAGAGGCTTCTTTCCCTGCTCCCGTCCCAGATGGGGCAGCAGGTCGTTGATGATAAACAGGGGATCCTCCGGCTTGTCGCCGATGTGGATGGGCTGCACCGTGCCGTCGGCCAGCGTTACCACGCCGTGCAGCTCCAGCGGGACGGTGACCCACTGGTACTTGCGGATGCCGCCGTAGTGATGGGTCTTGAAATAGGCCATCTCCGCCTCCTCATAGAGGGGACGGGGCTTGAGATCCAGACGGGGCGCGTCGGTGTGGGCGGCGGCGATGTTGGCGCCCGCGGACAGCGGCTCGGCGCCGATGACCGCCAGCATGATGGCCTTGCCCCGGTTGTTGCAGTACACCTTGTCGCCGGTTTTCAGCGCCATGCCGGGCTTGAACTCCATAAAGCCGCGCTGCCGCGCCAGCTCGATGCAGTAGTCCACACACAGCCGCTCCGTCTTGCCATGATCCAGAAAGTCCTTATACGCCTCGCAGTAGTCCCGCATGGCCGCCCGCTCGCTCTCCGGCAGGCGGTCAAAGCCGTTCTCCGGCGCGTACAGCAGCGCCTTGCTCAGCTTGCTCTTTTCACTCATAAAATGCTTCCTCCTTGTATCATTTGTGTCACGTCAGGACAGCGCCCGGCTCTCCAGCTGACCCCGGAGACTGGTGGCCGCCTGACAGTTGTTGATGATCAATGCGTCGGTGACGCCGTACTGGCTGATGATATTGGCCACGCTGCCCACGTCCTCCCGGATGTCCACCACCACGACGCGCTCGTAATAATCGATCATATAGGGGACAAAGGCGTTGCCGTAGGACTCTTTGAACACCAGCAGCGTTTTGCCGTTCTTATTGTCGGAGGTGATGACCGTCAGCGGCTGGTCGCCGCACAGGAACATTCCCGCGTAGTCGCTGACGCTGCCGTTGACCGCCTGTCCGTTATAGGACACGCCGTCCCGGTAATAGGCCATGGCATAGCCCACGTGGGGGAACCGGGCTACGGAGTAATCCGGATTGCGCTGCAGCTCCGCCGGGTGGCCGCCGTACATATACAGCGACCCGGTATAGCCGGTACGGATCACCGTGTCATAGCTGTCCAGCGACCACGGCGTCAGGCCGTTGGCCTGGCAGTAGGCCGCCGAGGCGTAATAGGCGCCCAGGCTGGTCCAGTGGTGGTCGGTACGGTAGAAGAGATATTCATCCCTGTGCTCGTCCATCAGCCCCATGCAGTCCACAGTGGTCACGCTGCTGTCCATCATATCATAGGTGGCGCGGATGAAGGAGGCGATGTTGTCGTGGGGATCCGTCTGATCCGCCGGTGCGTGGTAGGCACAGCACTTGGGCGTCAGCAAACAGGACACGTGGAGCTGAGGATATTTGGCGGCAAAACGGTTCACCGTGTCGGCATAGGCACTGGAGCCGGTGGGATCCGGGTCGAAGTACTCCACGCCGTAATCGCCGCACAGCAGCACTGCGTTGGCGTAGCGGGAGGCAATGTCGTTGTGATAGTGGCCGGCGGCGGTCTCCGGTGTGACGGAGGCCGCATCGTCAGAGGACGCCGCATCGCCCTTGCCCGGGGCGATATAGCGCTGTCCGGCAGGCACCACCTGCACGCCGCAGTTGACGCACACGCCGTCGCTGCCTACATTGTGCCCCAGCGCGGGACTGAGGACAGCGCCGCAGACGGCGCAGACCTCCGGCTCCGTACAGGTGGCGGCGCCGGCGGAGGTGTGGGGCAGCTGGGGCGCCAGCTCCACGCCGCAGCGCAGGCAGACCTGCGGCGCGGCACAGGTGGCCTCCGCCCCCGGCTCATGTCCCAGCGCCTCGGTCATGACCTTGCCGCACTCGGTGCAGACCTCCGGCTCCGTACAGGTAGCCGGAGCGGCGGAGCTATGCTTATGACATCCGGTGAAGAGCACGGCCAGCGCCAGCAGCGCCGCCGGTAAGAGTATGTATTTTTTCATGGGTACGCTTCCTTTCTTCTCACAGGGCAGGGCTGTCTCTCTGTCATCTGCCGCTACGCACGATTATAGTAAACGGAACGGCTTTTTGCAAGCCGTATCGGCAAACTTCCGTACCAACTTCCGGACATGGAAAAATTTATGTGGCGCTGGCGGCAAATATGTGGTATACTGAAAAGTACTGACAACAAATGAGGTGGAAGTGATGGAGCGGCAATTCCCCTGTCTGACGGTATACACAGACAGGCTGTATCATAATGCAAGCCAGATCGTGACCCGCTGCAGCGCACACAATATCCGCGTATGCGGCGTGATCAAGGGCACCAACGGACTGCCGGAGGCGGCAAAGGCCATGCAGCGCGCCGGGGTATCCCAGATCGGTACCAGCCGTCTGGAGCAGGTCGCCCGCTGCCGCGCCGCAGGTGTAGACGCGCCGTTTCTGCTCATCCGCGTGCCGGGACTGACCGAGCTGCCCGACACCGTGGCGCTGTGCGAGATGTCGCTGCAGAGCGACCGCACTGTGTTGGACGCGCTGGAGCAGGAGTGCCGGCGGCAGAACAAGACCCACGCCGTGATCGTCATGGCTGATCTGGGCGATCTGCGGGAGGGCTTCTGGGACGGAGACGAGCTTGTTGCCGCCTGCGTCCACGTGGAGCGGGAGCTGCCCCATGTGCATCTGGCCGGTATCGGTGTGAACCTCAGCTGCTACGGCTCCATCCGGCCGACGCCGGAGAAGATGGGGCAGCTGACGGCACTGGCACAGCAGGTGGAGGCGGCCATCGGCCGTCCTCTGGAGATCGTGTCCGGCGGCGCCACCAGCTCCTACACGCTGGTGCATGACCACACCATGCCCGCCGGGATCAACCACCTGCGGATCGGTGAAAACATCCTGCTGGGCTATGATCTGCAATACCTGTGGGGCATCCGGGACATGGACTATCTCCGCACCGACGCCTTTCTGCTGACGGCGGAGGTCATCGAGGTGCGGGAGAAGCCCACCTATCCCCAGGGGGAGTTCTGTATCGACGCCTTCGGCCACAAGCCGGTGTACACGGATCACGGCATACGCCGCCGCGCTCTGCTGGCGCTGGGACGCGCCGATGTGGGCGAGCTGGAGACACTGATCCCCTGCCAGCCCGGCATCACGGTGGTAGGCGGCAGCTCCGACCACTGCATTCTGGACGTGACCGACTGCGGCACACCGCCGCAGGTAGGCGACACGGTGTCGTTCCGCCTGCGGTACAGCCATCTGCTGTACCTGACCGGGCGGGAGGATGTGGCCGTGGAGGTCGTATAACGCACATATTCTAATCTGATCAGGCAATACCATCGCACAAAGAATCATAACAGGAGGAAGTTGTATTATGGGTAATATGGAGGGTTTTGGCGTTTTTCTCTGGAACGCGGTCATCACGCTGTTTTCCTTTTTCGCGGTGGCACCGATCGTGCTGTCCGCCTTGTCCACCTTCGGCGTGCAGAAGCGGTTTGCGCAGACGATGATCGATGAGGGCGTGATCAGCGAGGAGGAGGTTCGGAATCTGCTGCCCAAAAAGCAGATCGCCGGCGTGGTCGTGGCGATAGTGGTCATGGCGGCACTGCTGTATACCACCATCAAAATGCTGCCCTTCGGCCCCATCTGCGCCCTGTTCGGGCTGGTGGCCGGTTTTATGAAGTACCGCAAGGTGCTGCAGTTCAATTCGCTGACGGTGCAGCGCTTCAAGTCCACTTTCAAGGACAGCTATGATGCCAGAAAGCTCAATGCCTACGTGGACAAAATGTTCTGATTTCCAACCACACTACTACCTGAAGCAGAAAGGCGGCGATGTGTATGACCGATACGATCGAAGCAGTGGAAAAGACCTTCAAAAAGGGCGAGATCATCTACCGGCAGGGTGACTATCTCCCGGCAATGTACGATGTGCTGTGGGGACAGGTGGCACTGTACGTGGACTACAAGCAGCCCACCCAGCGGCTGCTGACCGAGGTGGAGGCTGACGGCTTTTTCGGCGTCGTGGGCTTCCTGGAGTCGCGTCCCCAGAACGCCACCGCCGTGGCGCTGGAGAAAACCATGTGCAGCATCATTACCCACGAGAATTTCGGCCGCTACTTCCAGGAGCGGCCTGCCAAGATCATGAGCATCATGCAGTATATGAGCAAGCGTATGCGGGTGCTGACCCGCGGCTATCTGGAGGCCAGCCAGGCATTGGAGGAGTACGCCGACGCGGAGCGGCTCCTGCAGGAACGGAAGGACTGGTACGAGGAGCACAAGGATCTGTACCACCGCATCATGGGGCTGTTCGGCTTTGATTGAGCCATTCGCCATGTAAAGCAAAAAGGATGGGGACGCTGCGGCGTCCCCATCCTTTTTGCCCTTTCTTACAGGTGATCCCGCAGCGCCTCCTCCAGCTTGCCCAGCGCCTTCTTTTCGATGCGGGAGACATAGCTGCGGCTGATGCCGTACAGGCTGGCGATCTGGCGCTGAGTCTGGGGCAGGTGGCCGTTCAGGCCGTAGCGGCGACGGATGATGTCCGCCTCCCGCTCCGTCAGGCACTCCTCCACCAGCCGGCGCACCAGCAACCGCTCATCCCGCTCCTGCAGATCCTCCAGCATGGTGTCGTTCTTCCCCACCACGTCGCTGAGGGACAGTTCGCTGCCGTCCCCGTCCGTCTCAATGGCATCGCTGAGCGACACCTCGCCCTGCAGCTTCTTCCGCCCGCGGAAATACATGAGGAGTTCATTCTCAATACATCGACTGGCGTAGGTGGCCAGGCGGATGCCCTTATCCGCACGGAAGGTATTGACCGCCTTGATCAGTCCAATGGTGCCGATGGAGATCAGGTCGTCCTGCTCCTCTGTCTGGGTATAGTATTTCTTTATAATGTGTGCCACCAGACGCAGGTTGCGTTCCACCAGCACATTCCTCGCGTCCAGATCTCCCTGGGCGCTGCGCTCCAGATATGCTCGCTCCTCCTCCACCCGCAGTGGTTTGGGAAATGAGCCGCTGCCGCCGGCCAGATGCAGTGACCAGAACAGGCTCTGGCATAGCAGCAGCAATGCCGCGCTCAACATGGCAATGCCCCCTTTCCCTGTCATGCTATGCGCAAATGGGAAGTCCCTATGTGCCGCCTGACGAAAAACGGACAATATACACATAAAAATGCACCACGAGATGTTCATCTCATGGTGCATTTTCGCGGCGTGGAACATTTTTATGTTATCACAACTTTTTAACGCTTTCAAGATGTTCTTAACAGAAAAATTATATGAACTTTCTGTAAAAATCTTGTTAATTTTGCCGTCTTGCTTTTCAAAATCAACTGGCGTATATTATGGAGCGTGGTTCCTAGGGCGTTCGGTAACGTTTTCGTTTCACGAAAAGCATCACTTTTTCAGCATTATTTTTCGTGATTAAAATCGTGAAAGCGCCAACGGATACTTCTCACATCCAGCGCGGAAAGGCAGGTGGCACGAAATGACACGGGAAGAAGCGGTTCAGCGGCTGTGCACCATTTATCAGAGCGATTTCGACGTACAGCTGTGCGAAGAACACCAGCAGCCTCTGGCGGCACAGATGGATTTTTATGCTAACAATTCCAAATATGTACTGTCCAAAAAGGCAAAGCTCTGGGAGGCCAACAGCTTTGAGTATGTCTACCTGTTCAGCGTGCCCCATCTGACCCGGGAGATCTACGAGAAGTGCGAAAAGCTGGCCTACGAACAGGGTATGGCGCGCATTCAGCCGGGTCCGAACCATATGTACACCTACATCACGGCCATGTTCGTATGCGACAGCTGTGATGAGGAGGCACGGAAAGCTCTGAAGCAGTGCCGCTATTACAAGAGCTTCCGTATGTCCTACTGGGGCTGGATGGATTTTCATACCGCGCTGGCGGTGCTGCCGGAGGAATCGGTCAGCACCAACCGCAGCGGACATTGTGCAGCGCAGGTTCTCAGCCGAGGCCTGTTTCATAAGCAAAAGAGATCGTTATTCAGAAAGGAGAGAGCTATATGAATGCTGCGTTGTTCCTCATCATTGGCTGTGCTGTCCTGATCGTAGGTTATATCTTCTACGGCGGCTGGCTGGCCAAGAAGTGGGGCGTGGACAACTCCCGTCCGACCCCCGCCCACACCATGGAGGATGGTAAGGATTACTGTCCCGCCAAAGCCCCCGTGCTGATGGGTCA
>CAKTMQ010000033.1 GCA_934573945.1 uncultured Oscillospiraceae bacterium
GTACAATCCAGATACCGGTTGTTGACCGAGCGGACTTCCACGGTGATGTCCCGTCCGTTCAGTGTCTCTCTGGCGCGGCCGTAGCCGGTCATGCTCTTGACCACAGTATATCCTTCCTTTCAAACGGCGTATCCGCCGTAAATCTTCATCAGCAGCAGAAGTAATAGCCGCCGGCGCCGTTGCAGCACAGCAGCGGCAGGCAGAACGGCAGACAGGGATTCATCTGGCAGTTGCCCGTGCTGACAGAATCATAGCCGTCAGGCCGGTACGCCGTCTGTCGTCCCTCCGCCATATCCAGCGCCCGCTGGAACTCCGCGTTGTCCGGATCCATCTGCACGGCGCTGCGGTAATAGGTCTTTGCCTCGTCCATCCAGCCCCGACGGTAGCAGATCACGCCCTTGAGAAAGTTCCATTCGCCGTCGTGATCCTTCATGGCGTTCAATAGCTCTTCCGCCAGATTCAGGTTTCCCTGCTGGATCGCCATGCGCACCCGCTGGTAAGCGCCGCCGTAGGAGCTGTAAGCATTTCCTCCGTAGCTGCCGGTGTATCCGCCGCCGTAGCCGGCCTGATAGCTGCTCCCTGCGGCGCTGCCGCGCTTACGCTGGGTCTGGATCTCCTCGTAGGCCTCGTTGATCTCCTTCATCCGCTCCTGTGCCAGATCGGCCAGCGGATTGTCATGATAATTGTCCGGATGGTATTTTCTGGCCAGATTGCGATAGGCCTTTTTTACCTCTTCATCGGTCGCCGTACTGGGCACGCCCAGCACCTGATAGGGATCACGCACGCAGGTGTCCCCCTTTCTTCTTTTGTTGATCTTTCTTTTGCTGCTGGAAGGTTCCGTCCAGCACAGACGTGCCCACCGCGTACAGTCCATGGTAGACCGTGCTCTCGATCAGGGCACCGCAGCTGCCGAAATCCCACAGCTCAAAGGCCGCCGCCATGGCGCGGACAGAGGCGTCCAGCGTCAGTGCCAGCTCCTGCCGCGCCTCCGGCGTCAGTACATCGCCTGTAAGCCTGTAGCGTGGGATCAGCGGATTATAGCTGCCGTCCTTTACGTCATCCTTCAGATCATCCGCCGCGTCGACCAGATAGATCCACCGGCCAAGATGATAGAGAAATTCCCGGAGCACACGCTGCTTCACCGGCGGCGCCACCTGATCGGCCACATTGCTCAGAAGCCGGGCAAAGGTGTCTGCCGGCTGATCCAGTGAAGCACAGCCATTCCGTTCCAGCTGCGCCAGATCTGACAGATGGCGCTGTGTACCGGCATCAAAGGCCGGATACCGCTGCCGCGCCTGTCGGTAGGCGCGGCGCAGCAGCAGTGATGCTCCACGATAGGGAAGGCCGCGCCAGAAACCATGGTCGGCAATGCCGTCCTGTATCTGCCACCAGGTCAGGATGATGCTCATGTCCGCCGCCAGATCAAAGGCGTCGTCACCGCGGACGCACATCTGTCCCTTGAACGGATGGCGTATACAGCGTCTGCACTGCCCTTCCGTTTGTCCGTCTGAGAGCAGGATCGCCAGAAATGTCAGGTCGTAATTCAGAACCATGCGTCCCGCCAGACCATATCGCCGTCCCAACGTATGGCACATGCCGCAATAGACCTGCTGAAAGCGCGCCTGCTCGGTGTCCGACAACTGCTGTGTCGGACGTACATAGCCAAACATCAGAACAGGCGCAGGATCCGATAGGTCAGCAGCTCCTTCCGGCGGGCGTGGCGGTCATAAAGAATACAGGGAATAAAGCTCACCACAAAAGCCGTAATGGCAATGGCGTACCGCACTCCCTCTGTAAGTCCCTCCGAGAGGAAGTAGCCCAACAGGAACAGCACGACCGGCAGCACATAGACCAGCGCCACCACACCGAAGATCTTCTTCGTGCTGCTCTCCACCACCACCTTGTCGCCCGGCTGCGCACCTACGTCGTTTCTGGCTCTGGCCTTCACGGCCGCACCGGTCATACCGCAGCCGGCGCACTCCTCGCAGTCATGTCCGCAGGCGGACTTGCGGGGTACCGAGATCTCCGCATAACCGCTGCCGAGATCCTTTTCCACAGTTGCGATCTGTGTCATAGTCGATGATTACCTCTCTTCAATAGCCGTTCTTTCATGTACCGTGCGTCTGATCGTTTGATGTTCCCGTACCGCTTCCGGTACCCGCTTCGCCCTCCGGCGTTCTGGCGGTACTGTCTCCGCCGCCGGTGTCCGTGCCGGTATCACCGGTGTCGCCGCCGCCCGTGTCGGGTGTCGTCTCACGCTTTGTCACGTAAACGGTCACCTCATAGCTACCGCGCACCGCTACGCCGGATTCCTGCGACACCCCAACGACCGCGGGCAGAACATAGACGCCCTCGGTGGTGATGTCGCTCACGTCCACGCGCACCAGCACATCACTGGCGCTCACCGCGGCGATCTCCTCTTCGTTGCCCCAGAGGGCGACCTGCAGCGGCTCCCGTACCTCTGCTTTCAGTCCGTCGGCCGCGCCCACACAGTTGATGTTCTCCACGGTCACGTGGCCCTCGGTGGTGCCGTTGATGGCCACTGTGACCACAGCCTCCTTGGTGCCGTCCAGTGTGGAGACGCCGGCCGGCAGCTTGATGGTATAGGAAAATGTGTTCAGACCCGGTACCAGATCCTCCACATATATCTTATCCAGCGTGAGCTTGGAGATGCTCTCCAGCGCACTGCCCTCGCCCACCAGCACGACGGACGTGGGATCGATCTTCACATCCACGGATTCCATCAGCTCCGCGCCTACCAAATCCACGCTCAGCGGTACCTCCTTGGTGGTACGCACCGGCACAGTCACCTGAATGAGCTTGGTGGACGCACGGATGTTATCATTATAGACCGGTACATCATTATAGTCATACAGTGTATACTCCACAGTCTCTATCACCGTGCTGGTAGCACCGCCGATATTGACAGATACCTTGGCGTAGCTGATATTCAGCATATCCTCACGCTCTGCCCGCAGCACCAGTGTGGTCGGGTCGATCTGCACGTCGCCGGTGAAGTAGCCGTCCGCCACCTGACCGTTGATCTCCGTCCGGATCGGAATTTCCTTGGAGTGGAGCTTGCCCACCGTCACCGTGACCCGGTACACGCTCCGGTTCTTGACCGTGACCTCACTGCGGGGAAAGTCATCCGGATAGATAATGTCGTACTCCAGCGTCTGCACGCCGGCGGCGGTGATACTGCTGGTATCCGCCACGATACGCACCTTCTCCGTGTCCAGACGCATCAGGTACTTTCGCTCGCCCTCCAACTCCAGATCCACCGTGGCGTCATAGCCGGACAGGAGCATCAGGCCATTTTCGGCCAGCGTTGTGTCCTCGTTGGTAAACTCTACCGGGATGTTATTGATCTCAATGCGTACCGGAGGGGATACGTAGACCTCCATATAGATCCACAGTGCCAAGGCGGCCAGAATGGAGATGATGATCTGCACCACTATGCGGCCGTTACTCTTCTTCTCCATCGTCATCCTCCTTCCCCAGCTTCTTCAGGAATGCCAGAACCGGCAGACGCTGCGGCTTGTCCGACTCTTCCTCAGGCGGCAGCAGCTCATTGCGCAGCAGCTTACCCAGTGTTTCGGGCATCAGATGCCGCTTGAGCATACCGCCGATGGCTACGGAGATGGAGCCGGTCTCCTCTGAGACGATGACCACCACCGCGTCGGAATTTTCACTCATGCCGATTCCGGCGCGGTGACGCATACCCAGATCGCGGCTGAGGTTTACATTCCTCGACAGAGGCAGCATGCAGCCGCCGCCTACGATCCGTCCGTGCCGGACGATGACCGCACCGTCATGCATCGGTGCCTTGACAAAGAAGATATTCTTCAGCAGCTCGCTGACCACCGCGCAATCCAACTCGGTGCCGGTGCGCACGATGTCGTTGAGACTGATGTTCCGCTCGAATACCATTAAGACGCCGGTCTTGGTGCGGCTCATCTCGCTGCAGGCCACCACCGTCTGGTCGATGGCCTTTTCCACCTCGGTGATCTCCCGCTCCGGGCGAAGCGCCCGCATCAGCCGAATATTGCGGCTCCCCAGTTTTTCCAGAATCTGCCGGATCTCCGGCTGGAACAGGATGATCAGCGCCAGAATGCCCCACTCCACCACATGGCTGAGGATATAACTGACGGCACGCAGCTTCAGCGCAGTGGACAGCCACAGTGCCAGCAGAAAAATGGCGACGCCCTTGAGGATATTCTCCGCCCGTGTGCTCTTCACCAGTGACAGGAGACTGTATACCAAAAAGACGATGATGGCCATATCCACCAGGTCTGTGATACGGAGAAGCGTTAAGTATCTCCCAATATCTTCCAACAATAACAATACCCGTTCCATGGCGTCATCCTTTCGTCGTGGGCGCATTCCCACGCATACCAATAGATACTAATATTATATAAAAGATATTGGGAAAATGCAACAAAAATTCTGTGTCCAGAGTGTTACATTTTACGAAGGACGTTTTGTAATATCTGTGCGAACTGCACCACTTGCGCCGATGTGTTGAAGGCTGACGGACTGAAGCGAACCGTCCCGGTCTTTAACGTCCCCACGGTACGGTGCGCCAGCGGTGCACAGTGCAGCCCCGCCCGCAGCGCCACGCCGCGGCGCGCCATCCGCTCGCCCAGCTCCTCGCAGTCTATCCCCTCGGCGATAAACGACAGCACACCGGTCTGGTCGGCAAAGCCCTCCTGCCAGAACAGGCGCAGTCCCTCTGTGTGACGCAGCAGGGACACAGCCTGTTCCGTCAGGCGTTTTTCATGACGGGCGATGTTGGCAGTACCGATGCGCTGCACATAGCGGATCCCTGCCAGCAGCCCTGCGATCCCCGGCATATTGTGGGTGCCGCTCTCCAGACGATCCGGCAGCATTTCCGGCATGGTCTGGAGTTTGGATAGACTTCCCGTACCGCCATACAGCAGGGGGGATACCGTGTGATTGCACAAAAGCAGCCCTGTACCCTGCGGACCGTACAGCCCCTTGTGCCCCGGCATGGCGATGAATGCCGCCTGCAGCCGATCCATCCGAACCGGCAGGATCCCGGCGGACTGAGAGGCGTCCAGCAAAAAGGGCACGCCTGCCTCCAGGCACAGGGAGGCCATCTCCTCCACCGGCTGTACACAGCCGAACACATTGGACACGTGGTTACAGATCACAACATCTACACCCTGCACCAGCGCCGTTTTCAGCTCTTCCAACATTCTTTCCGGCTGAAACGGCGGTGTGTTCAGAACGATCAGCGTCACATTGGGGATCGCGTGCAGGGGACGCGTCACCGCGTTGTGCTCGTAACCCGAGATCACCACACGGCAGCCCGGCTGCACCAGAGAGTGGATGGCAATATTCAGGCCGTGGGTGGCATTGCTGGTAAAGATCACATTGGCCTCGTCCTCCACACCGAACAGCTCTGCCGCCGCCCGGCGGCAGGCGTAGTCCGTCTCTTCAGCCGCCTGTGTGGCCTGATGGCTCCCCCTCCCGGGTGAGGACATGGTGTTGACCGCCCGCGCCATGGCGAGACGGACAGACGCCGGTTTTTCCAGTGTCGTGGCACCCGAATCAAAATAGATCATAAGGCCACCTCGCTGTAGCTGCCGCCGCTGTGCCGGAGGACGCGCTCCGGCATCAGATGCGCCTGCTGCAAACGCTGCTGCGCCGCCCCAAATTGAGACGGATCCACCCGCACCGCATAGGTGCAGCCCTGTTTTGCCAGCTCCACCGGCACACGCTGCACCGTGCCGCGGATACCTCCGGATGTCAGGATGCGTGCCAGCCGCTGCGCCTGCGTCGCTGAACGCACCACAAAAAGATAATGATCCATGGTACACCTCCTCCATCACAGTGTATGAAAAAAACACAGGAGCGGTCACCGGTGACCGCTCCTGCGTGAAATGTATTTTGCTGTTTTCACTGTTTTTCCACCAATGCCACGGCGTGAGCTGCCAGGCCCTCACCGCTGCCGGTAAAGCCCAGATGCTCCTCGGTGGTGGCCTTGATGCTGATCTGTGTCACATTGACACCCAGCGCATCGGCCATATTCTGCCGCATGACCTCCCGGTAGGGCGCGACCTTCGGCGCCTGGGCGATCAGCGTTGCGTCGATGTTTACCACCTGATAACCGACCTGCGCCAGATATGCCGCCACACGGCGCAGCAGCAGCATACTGGAAATGTTGCGGTACGCCGCGTCATCATCCGGAAACAGCTTGCCAATATCACCTGCCGCCACAGCGCCCAGCAGTGCATCCATCACCGCATGGGTCAGCACATCGGCGTCGGAATGTCCGTCCAGCCCCTGCTCCCAGGGGATGACAACGCCGCCCAACACCAGCGGACGTCCCCGTACCAGCCGGTGTACATCATAACCGTGCCCGATCCGCAGATTCGTCATTGTGCTGCCTCCCGTTGATGCAGGATGGCTTCCGCTACTGCCAGATCCATCGGCGTGGTGATCTTGATGTTGCACTCATCCCCTGCCGCCAGCCAGACCTGTTTACCCAGCCGCTCCACGGCGGCGCAGTCGTCCGTGACCGTCTCGCCGGAGGCCAGCACCGCCTGCAGCGCCGCCTTCAGGATGTTGGCCTGAAAGACCTGAGGCGTCTGCACGGTGTACAGGGTGCTGCGCTCCGGCGTAGCGGTCACCAGACCGTTGTCCGCCACCTTGATGGTATCTTTCACTGGGACGGCAGGTGCCGCCGCCTGGGTCTTGCCGCCAAAGCGGATCATCTCATCAATGAGTTCCGGCCGCACCAGCGGCCGTGCCCCGTCGTGCACCGCCAGCAGCTCCGACTGCGGATCGCACTCCAATGCTGCCGCCAGCACCGTTTCCGTCCGGGTCGCGCCGCCACGGATAACGCGCACCGGCTTGCGGAGACCGGCGCGGACGCACAGCTCTGCCGCCGCCTCCATGGACGATTCCTGCACGGCCACCAAAATCTCGCCGACAAGCTCCGCCTGATCGATGGCGCACAGAGTGCGCAGCAGTACCGGCTCGCCGCTCAGCTCGGCAAAGAGCTTATCCTGCCCGCCCATGCGGGCGCTGATGCCGGCAGCAGCCACGATCATACTGCACGGCGGTACGCCGCGATCCTGCATTTTCTGCACGGTCTTCCAAAAGCCCATAGGTCTGTTCTCCTTCATTCTCCCATAATGCTGCGGTGCAGCAGCTGCTCTGCCCCATCGTAGGACAGATCCTCCACCAGCATTACCTCGCTGAGCAGGATCTGCTTGGCACTGCGCAGCATCTTACGCTCCGCCGTAGAGAGGCCACGGCTCAGTTCCCGGCACATCAGCGCCTTAATGACCCGCCCGATCTCTAATATTTCGCCGCTTTTGATCCGTTCCATGTTCTCCCGGTAACGGTGGTTCCAGCTTTCGGTAAGATTTTCCTCCACACTACGCAGCGTCGAGAATACCTCTCCCAGCTGCTTCCGGCTGATGGGACGCCGCAGTCCCACGGCGCCGCTGTTGTGCACCGGTATCTTCAGCGTCAGCCCGCTCAAAGGCGCGGCAAACACATAATACTGCGCCGGTGCACCATGCAGGCGTTCCTGTGTGATCCCTGTGATCTCCCCGGCACCATGCATGGGATGTACGACTTTTTCTCCCACGGTATACATACTACCGCACCTCCTTTTTTGATCGCTCTGTATCGCTTTCTTTCAGTATAGCCGATTTTCTGCCTTATTTCAAGGAAAGAAATTATTTTCAGACGCCAAGGGACGCCATTCCGAAGAACGGCGTCCCTTGACCTTATCTTGTACTCCCTTTTGGAAGCATCATCCAATTGTATGAGACAGGCGCTGCAGAAATTCAGCGCTTATTGCTGCGGTACCAGATCTTCTGCTGCTGCGCGGAGGCGATCAGCTCATCTCTGAAATCGGGGTGGGCGATGGAGATCAGTGCTTCTGCCCGCTCCCAGGTGCTCAGACCCTTCAGGTTCACGCAGCCGTACTCCGTCACCACGTACATGGTGTTCGGACGGGTATCGGTCACAACGCTGCCCTCTACCAGCGTGGGGCGGATGCGGGAAGCCAGCGTACCGTCCTTTTTCTGATAGGTGGAGGACAGACAGATAAAGCTCTTGCCGCCATGAGACAGATAAGCGCCCAGCACAAAGTCCTGCTGTCCGCCGGCGCCGGAGATATGACGGATACCGGAGGTCTCACTGCTGATCTGGCCGTACAGATCCACGTCCACCGCATTGTTGATGGACATAAAGTTATCGATGGAGGCAATGGTACGGATGTCGTTGGTATAGCTGACGGGCGCGGCCATGCACATACGGTTGTCGTCCAGGAAGTCATACACCCGCTGGGTACCGGCGGCAAAGGCATAGGTCTGCCGTCCGTGGTCGATGCTCTTGTTGGCGCCGCTGATCTTGCCGCACAGGGACAGATCCACAAACGCCTCCACATACATCTCCGTATGCACGCTCAGATCCTTCAGGTCGGACTCGCACAGCAGCATACCCACGGCGTTGGGCATACCGCCGATGCCCAGCTGCAGACAGGAGCCGCTGGGGATCCGCTCCACCACCTGACGCGCCACAGCCTTATCGACCTCCGTCGGCTCAGGAGAGGCCAGCGTCCCCATAGGGTCGTTGCGGCCTTCCACGATCATGTCCACGTCCGTGATATGTACGCTCTCACCGAAGCCGCCGAGACACCGGGGCATATTCTGATTGACCTCTACGATCACGACCTTGGCCGTATCGCAGACCGCTTTCAGGTGAGAGGCGGACACGCCAAAATTGAAATAGCCGTGGTTATCCATGGGAGCGACCTGGAACATGGCCACATCCGGCGGCGTAATGTGATCGTAATAATACCTGGGCAGTTCCGAGTAGCGCATTGGCTCATAGAAGCAGGCGCCCGTATCGATATGCTTGCGCTCAAAACCACTGGTGTGGTGAGAATTATAAATAATATGATGTACCGGATCCTCGATGTCAAAGATGGCCGGCTTCCACAGACTGATACCGCCGCGAACCTTTACATCCTCCAGCTCCGGTGCCCGGCGCGCCAGCGCTTCATCCAGCACCCGGGGTTGGGTGGCACAGAAACCGTAGTCAACCCAGTCACCGGACTTGATCACTTTAACAGCCTCATCGGCTGTTCTCAGCTTGGACTTATACATACCCAGAAATTCTTCGTATGCCATCTCTGTATGCCTCCTGTTTCTTTCTTTTAAAATACTGAAAATCCCTCAATCTCTCTGTAGGTGGATCCCCCGTCTCTCCTTGTTTTAATCCACGTCTAATACTTTACTACTTCGTTAAAAAAATATCAACCCATTACGTTAAAAAAATATCAAATTCAGCGGCTTGCCCAAAATTGGATTGTCAATACTGTAACAATTATCTATAATTTTACCAGCGCTGGTTAAGGATGCCATTTTAACGCAAAAATACACAAAATTTTAACCGTTATTCGTCCTTTACAAGACGGCTTTTTACTCGGAAAACTTAAAAAACGAAGAGAGGAGAGAATGCAAATGCATCCCCCTCCTCTCTTCACGATTTTCCTTCAAAGGTCACCGTGTCCGTATCATGCCGACCAGGTCAGTCCCGGCTGCGGAGTCATATAGCTCCCCTGATAGGCAGGCAGCTTATCCTGCCACAGCTCCTCCCATGAGAAACTGCCGCCCACTCCATGCTGCATGGTCATGCTGCCGTGGAGCCACGCGGCATACCGCAGGCCGTCAGCACCGTAAACACTCAGCATCAGGCCGCCGCTGCCATTGCTGTAACCGGCCACTGCCAGCGCGTTACCGTTGTAGGCCATGGTATAACCCTTACACACCGTGGCATCAAAACTGTCGATCCAGCCGTAGCTTTTCTCCGCTTCACCGGTATTGGTAAATACCCAGTGGCCGGGCGCGTTGCGGTCAGGATCCTCGGAGACATAGGCCAGCGACGCGATCTTACAGGAGAACTGCCGCGTAAACTCCGCTGACTCCTGCGTCAGCAAAATCAGCTCGGAGCCCGCCATGACCACCGTAAAGCCGTCGCCCTGCTGCAGACTCACCTCCGGATAGTCCGTGTATTCGATGGTGATCGTCTCGCCATATGCATCCTGCTGCAGCACCGCTGGAATATTCGTTACATCGCGCAGCGTGCCATAATCCTCCCATACGAAGCTGGTAACAGATCTCTCGGAGACCTGCGCCTTTCCCAGTGACACCTTCTGGAACAGATGGTATGTTTCCGCGCTGATCACATGGAGTACCAATTCTTCGTTCTCTGCTGTGATCAGAAAGATCCATGTGCCGTCATCGCTCTGCTGCAGCAGGACTACCTTCTGCGTAGTAATATCCAGCGGATATACCAGTTCGTATGTGGCTCGGTATTCGTCATATGTCGTACTGCTCCGCTCGAGGGCGGCGTGCCACAATCCGAAGCCCTCCGGCGCCCACTCCTGCTGTGGCTCCACCTCGGCAGCAAAGCCCACCGTGAACAGCACGCCGCCTTCATAGGCCAGTGAATATGACACGAACCGGTTTTTCATATAGGACATACCGCCTACCCAGGCATCGATGGAGTCCCCCTCATCCGGAAAGCGGAAATCCATCTCTGCAAAATCGCTCTCGGACACTGGTATTTTTAGGCCTGTAAAGGGAATTACCTGTGCATTTTCCACCACAGTAAACATCCCGTTTTCATCAGAATACGTGCGGGACAGGACAATAGGATAGGTATCATAGTAGTCGATGGGGTACACGCGGTGCTGCACATATCGTGTTTCTCCACTGCTGCTTTGGCGCGCAAAGGACGTAACGGCATCCCGGAAGTCACCGGGATCCGCCAGATGGCAGAGCGGCTTCCAACGGTAATTGAACGACCACCAGGGAAGAGACCATTGCGGCTCCTCCATACCGCGGTAAGTCAGATAAAAGTCCGTATTATTCTCTCCCGAGGCCGCGTCGTACTGCATATACCAGCGAAGATTTCCGTTCAGCCCCATACGGTAGTCTACCCGCAGCCCCTCGGCCGCCCTGCGGTCTCCGATGGACAGCTGCTCCTCCATCTCCACCGGCAGCACGTCATCTGCCACACACACGTTGAGAAGCGCAAGTCCGCTTACTGCCAGCAGCAGCGCCGCTGCCACGACAAGAATACGTTCTCTCATATTACCCCTCCTCGTCGTCGGTCAACTCATGCAGCGTACTGCTGACCCGGTCATCCCGGTAATGATAGCGTGCTTTGATGTAGGCCATCAGGTCAGTCCCCTCCTCTTCCAAAGTCTCCACATTGCAATCACCGATGATCTCACCTTTACGGATAAGTATCGCACGTGAGATAAAGTCCTTGACCTCCTCAATCAGGTGGGTAGACAGCAAAACCGTCTCGTTTTCCCGCAGGATCCCCAGCAGCACCTTATAAAAATCCTCCCGATTAAAGATGTCATTGCCTGCAAAGGGCTCATCCATCAGGATGTAGTCCGCTCCCTGCGACAACGCCAGTACCGTTTCAAACTGGTTCTTCATGCCAACGGAAAAGGTGTGCAGCGGACGGTGCAGCGGCAGGTCAAAAAACGCTGTCAGCGCCTGAAAGCGTTGTTGGTCAAAGGAGGGAAAATGCGCCTGATAAAAGTCTCGGTGTGCCGCTGCAGTGAGAGCAGGGAAAAACGAGTGTTCGCAGGTGGCGAAGCTGAGACGGTGTATGTTCTGCTGTCCGATAGGCGCTCCATCCAGCGTGACCGTTCCATCGTGCCGCAGCAGCCCCAGGATGCACTTGAGCAGCGTGGTCTTGCCGGCGCCGTTTTCTCCAAACAGACCGACAATCTCCCCACGTGGAAGTGTCAAGCAAGCATCCTTTACTGCAACTGTATTTCCATATTTCTTTGTCACATTTCCGATTTCAATCATACGTGCTCCTCCTCTCCAGGATCATCTTGCCATTATTCACCATGACCTGCATGGCGCGCTGGACATTTTCCTCCGTCGGCAGGCAGCTCTCTGGCGTCACATACCGCCACACCAGATAGGCCAGCCCCAGTACCAGCCCGCCCGCCAGCAGCAACAGCAGCGCCGTCCGCAGCGGCACGCTCCACACCTGCCGCCGCAGCGTCTTTCCACCGTCCGGCAGACGCCGCATCAAATAGATACTGCGGCTACCCTGATAGTAGGTGCTGTACAGCACCGCCGCCGAGGCCAGCGCCATAGCCGCCAGTATCGCGGTGATCCAGATGATCGCGCCGGTATAGAGACTGAAGTTCGGCATCAGTGACCATGCCTCCAGCTGCTGCGTGGAGGTGCCCCAGAAGCGGAACAGCCCCCGGTAGCTCTCGCTGTACTGGACGATAAACGTGATGCCGCCGCCTGCCAGACAGAGCGTCAAGGCTCCGATGATACAACTGCGTGCCTGTCGGGCGTTCACATTAGGCGGCAGGCAGGCCGCCAGTGCATCTGTATGGAATAGATCAAGCAGCATCCTCCTCACCTCCTGACAAAAAGCTTACCAGCGTCCAGCCTGCGATGACTAATGCGGCCGCCATGACCACAAAATTCAGATTACTGCCCAGCGGCAGGAAGAAGCTGCCGATCATGCATCCGGCAGCCAGCAGCGGCGCAATGCTGATGCCGCCGTGCCGCTGGCGGTAGGAAAAATGTACCGTTCCAAGCGCCGATGCCAGGATCAACGCCACGTTTTCTACCCATACCGCCGTATCTGCCAAGGGGAGCAAATGGTGCAGGAACGTATCCGTGTAGCACAACAGCACCAAGGTCTGCGGCCCCAACACGTAGCCAGAAGGTACATCACGGCTGCGCAGGCACATCAGCAGATATAGCAGCGACGCCAGCACCGCCCAAAAGACGATCAGCAGCGCCGCGTGATACCCGCTCCACAGCAGGCAGGCGTATTTCTCCTTAACACGCAGCCGCTGCACGGTATAGCCGGGTTTTGTGCCATAGCCGCAGCCGGTCAGGCTCATCAATACCATTGCTGCCGTAAAGCCAATAGCACAAGCCACTGGCACCCCGCTCTCCTTCACGGCGTCAACCAGATATACTCGCCATTCCGCCTGATAGATCTGCCCGTCAGGATAACTGTAGGACTGCTGTACCTCCCCCGTAGGATAGCGATACAGCAGGAATCCTGCCAACAGTGCCGTCACCAGAATGACGCCGCAGATCCGGCTGAGATTCCAACGGATATAAAGTGCCGTTGCCGACAGATACCTGTTCATTCCCTTTCCTCCTCATACAGCTTTTTCACCCAGGCTGCGGCTTCCTCTGCCGTCAGCCCCAACTCCCGCATGATCCCTACCATGCCGCGTAACTGGTTCTCTGTCAGCTCCTGCCGCAGCGCGCTGCGCCTGGCTTCCCCGGCGTACACATAGCTCTTGGTGCCGGCATGGGACTGCACAAGCCCCTCCTCTTCCAGCAGCCGGTAAGCCTTCTGGACAGTGTTTGGATTTACCGTCAGATAGGCCGATAACGCGCGGCGGGAGGGCAGCTCTTCACCGTCAGCAATCGTACCGACGGCCAGCCCCTGCTTGATATAGCGCATGATCTGCAGATAGATGGGTGTTCCCTCCGTCTGCACAAAGCCGGCAAAATCGACCATACCCCCGCCCCCTTTCCTAAACTGTATTAACCACATAATACGGTTCTGACTGTATTATATGGTTAATACAGTTGTTTGTCAAGCAGAAAATGATTTTACATAGATTTTACCAAAGACATACAGCGGATTTGACATTCCCCTGTTATGCTGGTAGTTGTAAAAAATGTGTACAAGGAGAGTCAAATGGATATTTTTAAAGTCCTGACTATGATTGGTGGGCTGTGTCTGTTTCTGTTCGGCATGAATCTGATGGGACAGGCGTTGGAACGCCGTGCAGGCGG
>CAKTMQ010000034.1 GCA_934573945.1 uncultured Oscillospiraceae bacterium
TGCCGTTCTTGTAGGCAGAGTCAATGCAGTTCAGCAGGAAGTTGTAACCGTAAGGCTCGCCGAACGCTTCGACAGCAAAATGACCTCCGGTGATGGTGAGGGTACCCTCTTGAACCTGTACCGCAGTACCACCGCCGTAATAGCTGCCGCCTGTGATGGTCAGATTTGCACCTTTACGCACATTGAGTGCATATCCGCCGTTTGTACCGGTATCAATTCCGCCATTTTTGCCTGCATTGATAGTGGTATTTGCATCAACAATCAGAGCGCAGAAGTTGATATTATTGTTACCCATATCATCGGGAGAGATAATCTTAGCATCCAAATTCAGTGTAGTGGGGTTGCTGATAGTAATGCGGTCTGCTTCATTGTCGACGATATTATCGGTTTTGATATCCTTATTGACAGAAACGATACCGCCATTAGTCAAAGCCTCTTTCATCTCTGCAGCAGAAGCAACAGGATAACCAGCGCTCTCATCATAGTCCTTACCGAAGCTGTCCTCCTCGCTGTCCTTCTGGGTAGCCACCAGGTTGATGCCCAGATCGATGGAGGGAACGTTGGTACCGTCGTGGTTGGCCTCGTTGCCAACAGTGGTGGGCATCCACACCACCAGCGTCACGGTCTCTTCATTCTTCTGCTCTCCGGTAGCCACAGCAGCAGGATACAGCTCGCCCGTGCGGTCAGTATTGGCCAGAGGCGTGCCCTCACCAGCGGCGGCCAGCAGCGCCGCACGGTCAAAGCCAGCTGCCGTGGTCACGTCGCCGGGCAGTACCGCATACCGCAGATGCTCAGACAGCTTGATGTCGGCGTTGTCAGCTGTCTTGCCCACGACCTCATTGGCCACGTTGATGCCCAGCTTGTACTTCAGTGCCAGAGATCCCACGTTCTTCACGGTCAGCACGGCGTACTCCACGTGACCCGGCTCCCAAAGAGCGCCGTCGTCGAAGAGCTTGGTCTGATCGGTCAGCGTGCCGGTCGCCTGCTCGCCGCCCTTGGCAGTCTTGTAGGTGACTTCCATGTCCAGATTGCCGGACTTGATGGTGTTGACGCCGCTGGTCACACTGTCGGTGAACCACGCGAAGGTGGTGCCCACCAGCATGACCAGGCACATCACCAGCGCCATGACGCTGGTCAGCAGTGCGCGTCTGGTTGCTTTTTTGGTTGACATTTCTCATGTCCTCCCCTTTGTTGAATTTGCCGGATCGGGTTAAGCGTCGCCGTCCGGCTTGACCGGCGGCGCCCGCGTAAAGTCCGCCGTCTGCGGCGGACTGCACAGGGACGGCAGGTAAAATACCCCCGGCCATCCCGAAATGCCCTTGAAGCGCTTCTGCCCCACACAGGCCGCGTTGGCTTCTTTGCACGCAAAGAAGCGTCCCCGTATACGGGGACGAAAGGCCGCGCTCCGTGTCAAGACAAATACCGCTTGAATTTTAGCACAGGCCATGTGCAAATGCAAGGGGAATTTGACGTTTCCTGTTGTATTTTCGTGAAAATTGCAGGTGAGCGGGGCAGAGTCGCCCGTCCCTGCGGAGCATCGCAAGGGGTGCATTTATATCTCCCTCCGGCGCTTCGCGCCACCTCCCTCCCAGAGGGGGGCAAGGGACGGAGGGAGGTCACAAGGAGGTGCGTGCGCTTACCGGGTGGTGCGATGTGGAGCGCCGCAGGGCGGCGCTCAGAAATAGCAGATGACCGAGGCGTAGAGCAGGCCGTCGTGGGTCTCCCATTTGCACACGCCGCCGTATTTCTCCGTGATGGCGCGCACCGACTCGGTGCCCAGCCCGCGGCCGGGGTGCTTGCTGGAGCGGAAGGCGCCGTCCTCCGTCTCCGGCAGATGGCCGGCAAAGGTGTTGTCCACCGTCAGGCACAGGGAGTGGGCGTCCGCCTCGGCGCGGGTGATGATCTTGGGATCCGCCGCCGCGGAGGCGCGGCAGGCGTCCAGCGCGTTTTCCAGCAGGTTGCCGAACAGCACCGACAGGTCGGTCTCCTCCATGCCGCAGGATTCCGGCAAGGCGGCGCGGACGATGTAGTCCACACCGGCGTTTTTCGCCTGCTGGCCGAAGTACAGCAGCACCGCGTTGACGGCGGCGTTCTCGCAGAACCGGATCAGCGTGTCGTCAGGCAGACTGCGCTGGTACTGCCCCAGATACTCCTCCAGCGCCGCGTAGCTGCCGGACTGGAGATACTCCTGCATGAGGGCGATGTGGTGGCGCACGTCGTGCTTGGCGCGGCGCGCCTCGGTGATCTTCTCCTGCAGGTTCTCGTATTGCAGCGCCCGCATGGCCAGCTGGTGGTTGTTGCGCTGCAGCTGGGTGATGCGATCCTTTTCCAGCACCAGCCGGGCGACCACGGAGTACACCAGCGCCGCGCCCACGTTGATCAGCAGGATGGCGATGGCGTTGGCCGGGCGCAGGGCGATCTCCAGGCTGGAGCGGGCTACATTAAAATAGACGGCGTAATACCACGCCAGATAGAAGGTGGCGGGGATGAGCCACAGATAGCGCCACTCCATGCCCGACGGCTCCATTTCCACCGCCGGGGTGTAGACCAGCTTGATGTAGAAGAACAGCGGCAGGCCGATGACCAGCTCCACCGCCAGCAGCATCAGGGAGAACGACCAGCGGTAGCTCTCCAGCGCCAGCGCGGGGAACAGCTGCCCCTCCAGACACTTGGCCATCACCACCACGGCGTTGGCCAGATTGGAGAGCATCAGCAGGGTAAAAACGGTCTTGCCCAGGGGCATTTTCACCGCCAGAAAGTAAAACGCACCGTACAGCACGGTGCTGACGGCGCTGACAAGGGCGGGACTGCTGGCAAAAAAGGCAGCCCAGACGCCCAGCGCCAGCTGCACCGCCGTCAGCACGGCGATGAGCGCGCCGGTGACCCGGCCGGAGAGCCGCAGACACCGCCGGAAGGGATACAGTGCCAGCGCCAGAAAGGGCAGGAAGTTCAGCAGCGCATACACCGCCACCTCCGCCAGACGATACAGCGGGGGCATCAGCAAACACCGCCCTTTCGCAGCTGGGAGAAGCGGAAGGCGGAATAGGCCTCCGCCACCTCTCTGGCCTTGCGGCGGCTCACCGGCAGCCGGACGCCGCCGCGCATGACGAAGGTGCCGCCGTCGTGGGCGGTCACCTCGTGGAAATTCACCAGCACGCCCCGGGAGGGACTGCAGAAGTAGGGATAGGCGCACAGCAGCGGCTCCAGCTCCGCAAAGGAGGTGCGGCACACCACCGCGCCGCCGTCCTTGAGATGGAGGGTGGCCTGATGCCCGGCGTAGTCGGCGTAGACCACCTCCCGCAGCCGGATGCGCTGGCCGTCCGGCAGCGTCAGGGCGCGGCTGCGCTCCAGCTCCGGCAGATTCAGCCGCCCCAGCATGGCCGCCACCTGCTCCGGGCGGAAGGGCTTGCGCAGGTAGTAGCAGGCGTTGACCTCATAGCTCTCGCTGGCAAACTCGTTGCTGGAGGTGCCGAACACCAGCCGCACGTCGGCGTCCGTCTCCCGGATCTTCCGCGCCACGGCCATGCCCGTCAGCTCGCCCATGAAAATATCCAGCACGATCAGGTCGTACATCCCCGGCTGCCACCGCGCCAGAAACGCCTCGCCGCTGGGAAAGGTCTCCATCTCCGCGCCGCCCAGACTGGCGGCCAGATAGGCTTGCAGCTGCGCCAGCGCCAGCTTGTCATCGTCCACAAAAGCGATCCGCATGGGGTAAGCCTCCTTGTCAGCATTGGTACGTCTACCATACCACAAAACCGGCGGCCTGACAAGCGGCGGCGGGGAACTTTTAACCGTTTGCGCCGAAAAATGACCGTTCGTGTTAATTTGCTTGCGCGGCGGCGGGGGGTCGGGTATAATAAACGTGGTATATTCTGGGAGAGAGGAGGCAATTTGTGACGATCTGTATCTATGGAACCCAGACCGAGCAGCGGGAGATCGCGGCGGCGGCGCAGCAGCTGCCCGTCAGCGCCTACCGCCGCATCCGGTGTGACGGCTTTGCGGACTATGACAGCTTTATTGCCGGGATGCGCTGCGGCGCGCCGGACATGGTGGTGGTCATGGCCGACGGCGCGGAGGGCATGGAGGGCGTGATGGCCGCGAAGAGCCTCCGTCCCGGCGTTCCGGTGATCTGGCTGTCCGATGACCGGGGCTTCGGCGCGCAGTCCTACCGGCTGGGCTGCACGTTTTTCCACAGCAAGCCGGTGCCGCCGGAGACGCTGTCTCTGGCAATGGAGAGATGTATCGATCAGATGAGAGCAGTAAGCAGTGAAGTAAGCAATAAGGAGAATTGAGGATGAACAACAGTCTGAAAAAACGGCTCCTGTCTGTGGTGATGGCGGCGGTAATGGCGTTTTCCATGCTGCCCACCACGGCGTGGGCGGCGATGGCGGAGAACCGGTCCGCCGCCGGTCAGACACGGACGGAGCAGAAGAAGGATGGCAACGACGCCTACGCCGTGACCCAGGACGCCGAGAACGGCGTGGCGGTGCGGGCAGCCGCGGCGGTGCGGGCAGGCGTGGTGAGAAAGGTCATCTGCCTCGACACGACCACGATGAAAGATGTGACGCATCAGCTTGACTCTGACGGTGGCTGGCACTGGGTTCCCGCTCCGGCGAACTGTCTGACCCTGAAAAATGTGCAGATCGTCGCCAGCGGCGGGAACGCCCTGATCCTGCCTGACGGCGCTACCGTGGTAGTCGAAGGTGACTGCGTCATCGAGGGCGGTGCAGATAGTGCCGTGTGGTCGAAGGGCAAGGTGTCGGTGGAGCTGGAGCAGGACGCCAGCCTGACCGTCAACGGCCTGGGCTGGTATGCGCAGGGCAACATGACCGTTACGCGGGCATATGATGCGTATACCGGCGGTGAGCTGATCGTCAACTTCAAAGGCAACAAATCCGGAGGCATTACCAGAGGCGCGGCCATTAACATGGGCAGCAATACGCTGTACGTGGAAAAGGGCATGAAGGTGACGGCCGACGGCGGCACCGCCGTAAAGGACGGCGACAGCTGCGGCGTGAAGGGTGCTGTCTATGTGGACAGCGGCGCTGAGCTGGTCGCCATCGGCGGCAGCGCCGGCAGCACCGGTGTCAGCCGCGGTATCTTCGGCAATGTGACCGTGAGCAACGGCACCATCACCGCCACCGGCGGCAGCGGTATTAAGAGCTACGGCTTTTTCGGTGACACGCTGAGTGTCTCCAACGGCGCGGAGTTGCATGCCACCGGCGGCACGGCGGTACAGAATACAGCTTCCAGCGCCAAGCCCACCAGCGGCGGTATCTATCTGAGCAGCACTGCGACGATCAATGCTGCCACGGTGAACGCCACCGGCGGCGTGGCGCCCTGCGGCAACGGCTTTGCCAGCGTCGGTCTGCAGATGACCAGCGGCAGTAAGCTGAAGGTCGAAAGAGACGGTGTGCTGAACGCCAACGGCGGCCAGCTGACGACGGGCTCCTCCACCAATGAGAAAAACGGCTTCAGCGCCGGTATCAATATGATGGGCGCCAGGGACGCCGATCTGCTCGTCAGTGCCACGGGTACCGTGACCGCTATCGGCAACCCCACGCGGACAGACGGCGTGGAGGTTCAGAGCTACGGCGTCAATTATACGGATACAGGCGATCTCGCAATCACGCTCAGCGACGCGGCCAGCTTCAAGGCTGCCGGCGGCATCGCTGCCAGCCGTGTGCGGTTTTGGCCGGATACAGTGTCCATCAAGGGCAGCGCGGCCTATAAGGACTTTGTCAACGTGACCGACGGGTACAACAGGTTCTACAACAGCACTTATGTAAAGAGCGATGACGTGACAGACTTGGCGAAGAGCCTGGTGGTCACCGTCTGTGACCACAGCGCGGGCTTTACCGACGGCAAGTGCAGCAACTGCGGTTACCAGTGCCCCCACACCGGTGTGGACGATACCGGTAAGTGCAGCACCTGCGGCACCCAGATGGCGGCAAAGGTGACGGCCTCCGGCAAGGATACGCTGTACACCGACATCGACGAGGCGATGGAAGCGGCATTTGGCTATGCCAATGCCACGGTGACGCTGCTGGCCGACGCGGTCGTGACGGAAGCCACGTTTACGGGTAACGCCACCGTCGTGCTGGAGATGGGCGACTACACCCTCGGCGGCAGCTTTACGCTGGAGAATGGCGCGAGCCTGGCCATCAGCAAGGACAACGGCGCTGCCGGTCAGCTGACGGCCAACATCAAGGTGGATACGTCGGTGCTGACGCTGATAGAGGATGCGAGCTCCGCGGCCACGTCCGTGGTGGCGCTCCACAATGCGGCGACGCTGGACTGCCAGAGCACGGCCTTCGGCGGCACGGTGGAGCTGTACAGCGGCACGGTGGAGCTGCGGTGCGGCAATACCCCCTGCACCTTTGCCAAAATCGTCAACAAGACCGACGCCCCGATCTGCCTGTATGACATTGTGGGCACCGGCAAGGCGGTGGTGAACAGCTATAACAGTATGCTGACGAGAGCCGGCGCCACGCTGAGGGCGAACAGCGCCGCCGTTGGGGCGCGCACCATCCAGACGTGCACCCATCCCAGCGGTGTGATGACCGACGGCAAGTGCATCTGCGGCTATAATTGCCCCCACGACAATATTGACAACGAGACCGGCAAGTGCAGTGACTGCGGCAAGCAGGTCTATGCGGTAAAGGTCACGCAGAAGCACGACAATCCCAAATTTTACGCCACGCTGCAGGAGGCCGTGGATGCCGCGGCCAACATCCTGCCGGCTTACGAGTGCGTGATCACCCTGCTGGACGACGTGGATCTCACCAAGACCCCCGGCGCGCTCGGCACCGCCGTGTATGTCAGGTACGGCAGTGTATTTACGCTGGATCTGGGTGGTCATACGCTCTCTGGTGCGAAAGCTCACGACGGCGTACTGAACGTGGCGCACGGGGAAGCGAATGTGACCGTGCGTAACGGCATCATCGTCAACACCTACGATCAGGAAACTGGCGGTGCCGACGGCATTTATATGTCGAGAGGTACACTGGTGCTGCAGGCTGACAGCGGCTTAACGGTGATCAGCGGTAAGAGTAACTCGCAGAGCATCGGTGCGGCGATCCGTGCCGACGGCGGTATGCTGTATATCCTGAGCGGCACCTTCAACGGCAGGCTGGAAGTGCACAACACGGGTACCAGTGTGCATCTGCAGGGCGGCACCTTTACCGAGGGCGTGAACCTGTATAATGACATCACCCCCTACAGCATACTGGACGATGGGTACACCTTTATCAAGACCGATGACAGCAGCGTGATCGACCTGAGCGACGAAAGCCTGAAGAGCGGCAGCGTGTGGAAGCTGTCAGCGTCTGTCACGGTGGCTGACCATACCCATGATTTCACCAACGGCGGCAAGTGCGCCTGCGGTATGGCCTGCACCCACGAGCACTATAACAATGAGGGCAAGTGCACCGTCTGCGGCGCGGAAGCGGCGATGATGCTGACGCAGACGGACGGCACCGTCACCTACGGCGGCTACCTCAATATGTGGGCATTCCTGCAAGATGGTGCCAACCAGCCGGTCAGCGGCACGCTGACGCTGCTGGATAATGTGAGCTTCGACAAGAAAAACCAGCATGGTATGCTCTGGATCTCCGGCGACCTGACGCTGGATCTCAACGGCAAGACCCTCAGCTGCACCGATGAAAGCGAGCAGTCCAGGACACTGACCCTCTATGGCACCACCGAGGGCAGCACCCTGACCGTCATCGACAGCAAGGGCACCGGTAAGAGCACCGTCGCTCTGTCTCCTGCGGGCCCGATGACGCTGGTCATCAAGAGCGGTACGTTTGAGAGTCCGTATGAGAGCGGCTATGCGGCGTCGGTGGGCTCCACCAGCGGCGGCGCCAAGCTCAGGATCGAGGGCGGTACCTTCGATAGCGTGTACGGATTAAAGGATGACGCAGTAGAGGGTCAAGGCGGTACGCTGGAGCTGGCCGGCGGCACCATCACCGGGTCGCTGTGGAGTTCGGTGCGTGATCAGGGCGGTGTCGTGGCGATCGATATGCGCGAGCTGCTGGCGGAGGGCTATATCTACCAGCAGAACGGCGTGTCCCTGCGCAGGGACGACCCACAGCTGAAGAATCCCGCCAAAAGCCTGCGGGGCACCATCACCGTGGTGAAATGTGCCCACGAGAGCATGACCGGCGGTGTGTGCAACTACTGCGGCGCATCCTATGAGGCGACGGTGACCAGCACCACTGGTGAGATCACCAGCTATGATACCTTTGAGAACGCCATCGCTGCGGCGGCAAGCCTGAACGGCTGCACTGTGAAGCTGCTGACGGATGTCGCGGTGGAGGCGGACTACACCATCGGGGAGGGCACCTTTACCATCGACTTCAACGGCAAGAGGCTGACGGTGGACGGGAACAACTTCTTCGTGGCAGGACCCGCCGTCGTGACCCTGCAGGACGACAGCGCGGCCATCCAGCTTTCGCAGTTGTGCGTGCCCAATGCCGTGGAGGGCGGTAAGATCATCGTCAACAGCGGCAAGTTTGCCGGCGGCATCGTGCAGCAGCCTCAGGGCACGCTGCTGCTCAACGGCGGCTACTTCGGCATGATCACCCTGTGGGATGAGAATGGGGACATGATGGATCTGCTGGGTACGGGCAAGACGTACAAGTATACGCAGGCTCCGGATTCCTGGCTGGATGACAGCGATGCGGATACGTCCTCCATGCCCGGCCAGAAGCGGCTGCATGAGGTCGAGGTAGTGGGTGTGCCCCTGTCCATCATCCGGCAGGTGCCGGCGAGCGGCCCGCTGACCGTCTACGAGACCTCGCCCGTCAAGCCCGACCTGAAGGTGGTGGCGACCTATGACGCCACGATGGGCGGGAACGTCACAGCCGTCCTCTATTACCGTGCAAGTGCCATCGAGGGATGGACAGAGATGACGGATGCGGCTGAGGTCGAGGACATCGGGAACGGCATCGTTACGGTGACCAGCAAGACCACGCTGCAGAACGGCCAGTACCAGTTCCAGCTGACGTACCGCGGCTATCGGGTGGAGTCCCGGGACTTCACCGTCGTGCTGGAGACCTGCGAGCACCCCGACATTGACGCGAACGGCAAGTGCGGCACCTGCCAGCACCAGTTCGTGGCCACCCTGACCGCCCCGGATAGTACGGTCACCGGATACACGACGCTGGGCGAGGCGCTGACCGCCGTCGAGACACCCTCTGCCGACGCGCAGAATGCTACCAAGTACACCGTCAAGCTGCATCAGGACGTGACGGAGGATGTGCGCATCACCGGCGGCAAGTTCACGCTGGATCTCAACGGCAAGACGGCCACCGCGGCCAACGGTACGACCATCAGCGGCGCGACCACCATGGTCATCATTACGAAAGGCAAGCTGGTATCTGACGTGACCATCAGCGGCAGCGCGCAGGTGACCGTCGACGGCGCGGAGGGTCTGGGTACGATCACGCTGCAGGACAGCTCGAATCTGATCTTCTGGCCCCGCTCCAGCGCAGCGGCCTTCAAGGTGGAGAGCGCCGCCGCGCTGCTGACCATGAACGGCGGCGCCGTGGACACCATCCATATGACGGCCGGTACGGTCAATGCCAATGGCGCATCCCTTATTGTCGGTCAGGTGGACGTGAACGGCGGCGAGATGAACGTGCGGGACGGCGTTGCCTTTAACGGGGACGTCAACATCAAGGACGGCGCTAAAATGACGGTTGCGCTCGGTTCCACAGCCAAATTCTATGGACTGCTGCACTTTGCAGAGGCGGCCACCGGCGAGCTGGCCAGCGGCACATATGAAAAACTCACCTGCCAAAATGGCCGCTGGGTGCGCGAGCTGCTGAAGAGTGGTTGTGTCTATTATGGAATCAGCACCAGTGAGATCCTTCAGGGAAAAACCGACCAATTAACCGGCGTCAAGGTCATCCAGCACACCCACAGCGTCGGCGATGACGGCGCCTGCGCCTGCGGCGAGAGCTTCATGGCCTCCGTCAGCGGCGGCACCAAGACCGACTGGTACAAGACCCTGGGCGAAGCACTGGCCGCCGTCAGGATCCCCTCTGCCAACGCGCAGGACGCCACTAAGTACACCGTCAAGCTGTATCAGGATACGGCGGAGGATGTGAGCATCACCGGCGGCAAGTTCACGCTGGATCTCAACGGCAAGTCGGTCGGCGATTTCGATACCTCTGATCGTACCGCCTTTGTTGTCAGCGGCAGCGCCGTGGTGATCCTGACAGGCGGCGTCACTGTATGGTACGGTATGCAGATCAAGGACACGGCAAACCTGACTGTCAACAGCACGAGGGGACTGAGCGTTGTCGAGCTGTATGGCAGCGCCAGCCTGACTGCCAACGGCGTAAATATACCCTACCTCAAGAACATGGAGGGCACCCCGGCGGCGACGGTGAACGGCGGCATGATAACCTATATGACGATAAAGGCCGGTACGGTCGAGCTGACCGGCAATGTAACCGTTGGATATGAGTTCGAAGTGCCCAGCGGCAGTGTGCTCACCGTGCGCAGTGGAGCACAGGGCAAAGAGCCTGTGCTCGAGGATGTGGTTACGATCCGGAAGGGCGGCAAGCTGGTGGCCTCTGCCGGTGAGTTCGAGAGCGAAGTGGTATTTGATACCGGCGCGAAGGGTGAGCTGTCCGGCGGCACGTATGGCCACATCGAGTGCGGCAGCGACCAGCTGCTGAAGGATGTGCTGAAGACCGGCTATGCCTTCTTTGCGGACAATCAGCTGGTAAACGGCTATGTGACCAGTCTGACGGGTCGTGTCTACACGGTGAAAGGCCACGCCATACACGACTATAAATGGGACACCACCACCCATGAGAAGAAGTGCGGCTGCGGTGATGTGATCGAAACGGACACTGCCGCACCGGTGATCGATTTCCTGAACGGCGCGGAGATCGAGACCGAGAACGGCCAGAAGGTCATGGACGTGACGGACAACGTGTCCTACACCGTGACGGACGCCAATCGGGTAAGGGTGACCGTGTCCTACGACAACGGCGCGCCCGAAGAGGTGATCCCCACCGCGGGCAGCCGGTATGAGCTGTCCCTGAACGAGGGCGACGGCAAGCTGGTGACCATCACCGCCACCGATGACGCGGGCAACGTGACCACCGTGACGTTCACCCTCTACCGTCTGGTGGAGATGCGCGTCATTGACCATGAGGGCGTGGCCGTGGCGGCTGCAGACCTGACGAAGACGGTGCGCAACGGCCAGCCCTACATCCTCCGCGTCACCATGCAGCCGGGCTACACCGGCGCGGGCGGCCTGGAGCTGGAGCAGGGTCTGCTTCCCCGGCAGTCCTTTATCGGTAATGACACCGTCGGCTACACCATCCAGGTGACGGCGGACTTCAGCAACAGCCTGCTGAACATTCTGGGCGCATATGACAACACACATCCCACGGCGGAGATCGTCATCCAGAGCAGCAAATTCAATAACTTTATGAACCGCATCACCTTCGGCCTGTTCTTCAAGGAGACCCAGACGGTCAACGTCACCGCCGCCGATGTGGGCGCGGGTCTGGACAAGGTGGAGTACCTGCTGAGCGGCACGGCCTTTACCGACGAGACCGCTGTGGCGAACGCCGCCGGCTGGACGGCGCTGACGCTGAACGCCGACGGCGCGGGCAGCTTCACGCTGGATCCCAACAGCAAGAGCTTCCTCTACGTGAAGGCCACCGATAAGGGCGGCAACGTCACCGTGATCAACGCCGACGGCATGGTGATCTACACCGACGCGCAGCCGATCACGACGCGCATCAACTTCGCCAAGACCTCCACGGAGGACAGCGTCTTCTACGTGCGCGACAACGGCAACACGGTGAAGAGCATCACCATGGGCAACAGCGTGCTGGAAAAGGATACGGACTATCGGATAGGCACCTCTGCCAACGGCCAGCTGCCCATCACCCTGACCAACAGCTTCCTGCAGGCGCTGACGGCGGGCAGCTACACCCTGACCGTGTCCTATAACCCCCTGGGCGAGACCTTCGTCTCCGGCGGTGACAATCAGACGCCTGCGGCCACTACTGTGGCGCTGAGCGTGGGCAAGGCCACCGTGAACGCCACCATCGCCTCCATGGATAAGATCTACGACAGCCAGCCTGTCACGCCCTCCGCCACGACGGAGAGCGACGGCGCCATGACCTGGGAATTCAAGCCCGACGGCGCGGATCCCAGCGCCTACACCACCACCACGGCGCCCGAGGATGCCGGCACCTACAACGTGCGGCTGACCGTGGCGGAGACGGAGCGCTACAACGCCATCTCGGAGACCGCCACCTTCACCATCACCCCGAGGGATTTGACGCTCCAAACCCCCGCGCTGGAGAACAAGACCTACGACGGCAATACGTCCATCGTATGCTCCTATTACGATTCTGAGCGGGCGATGGTGGGCAAGATCTCCGGCGACGACCTGTCCATCGTGATGGGTCAGGCCAACGCGGACAGCCCCGACGTGGGTTACCGGAGGGTGACCTTCACGGGCTTCGGCCTGACGGGCGACGACGCACCCAACTACAACCTGACCGGGCAGCCCATTTCCGGCAGCGCCGAGATCGCGGTGCGCACGCTGACCATCGACAATCTGGTCGTCAGCGACAAGCTCTATGACGGCCTCAACACCGCCGCCATCGAGGGCACGCCCACGCTGGTGAATCTGGTGGACGGCGAGAGCCTGACGCTCCGCTGCGGCACGCCTGCCTTCGACACGGCGGCCGTAGGCGACAACATCCCCGTCAGCTTCACCGAGTTCACCATCGCCGACAGCGCCACCGGCAAGGCCGGCAACTACAGCCTGACCCAGCCCACCGGCATCACCGCCAGCATCAGGGCGTATGTCGCCACCGGCGCGGAGTACACCGCCACCACCGGCGAGTGGACGAATCAGGACTTCGTGGTGACGGCGGCGGACGGCTGGCAGGTGTCCACCACCAATACCGCCAACGGCGATTGGCGCGACGGCCTGACCCGCTCCGACGAGACGGGCACCGGCAGCCTGACCTTCTACGTGAAGAACGCGGCGAACGGCTATATCTCCGAGGCCATCGCCCTCACCTACAAGATCGACAAGACCAACCCCACCGGCGAGCTCCGCATCGACGAGCGCAGCGCCTGGCAGAGCTTCTGGAACACCATCAGCTTCAACCTGTTCTATAAGAGCGAGCAGACCGTGACGCTGACGGCGGCGGACGAGGCCAGCGGCGTGGCGGCCACCGGGTACCTGCTCAGCGAGGAGGATTACAGCGTGGCGCAGCTGGAGGGCATGACCTTCCAGCCCTACACCGCACCCGTGGCCATCACCCCCGACAGCAGGCTGATCGCCTATGCGCGGATCACCGATGTGGCGGGCAACGTCACCTATCTGCGGTCTGACGGCGTGGTGCTGGATGCCACCGCACCGGTCATCACCGGCGTGGACGACGGCACGGTCTACTGCGACAGCGTGACCTTCACCGTCACCGACGCGTATCTGGATACCGTCACCGTGGACGGCGCGGCGGCTGTCAGCGCCCCCACCCGCACCGTGGAGAGCACCTACGTCATCGAGGCGGACAGCCAGCTCCACACCATCGTGGCCACCGATCGGGCCGGCAACAGCACCCAGGTGCAGATCACGGTCA
>CAKTMQ010000035.1 GCA_934573945.1 uncultured Oscillospiraceae bacterium
TGCTTCTCCGCGATGCTGTCGCGGTTGGCCTCGTAGTATGCCCGCTGATACGCCGCGATGCTGTCGCGGTTGGCCTCGTAGTATGCCCGCTTCTTCTCCGCGATGCTGTCGCGGTTGGCCTCGTAGTATGCCCGCTTCTTCTCCGCGAGGCTGTCGCGGTTGGCCTCACGGTATGCCCGCTGCTTCTCCGCGATGCTGTCGCGGTTGGCCTCACGGTATGCCCGCTGATACGCCGCGATGCGCCGCTTTTCCGGCGCCATCCGCTCCAGCTTCACCACCTGCGTCAGCTCCCTGTCCCGCTCCAGATCCTCCGGAGACAGCCGGAACTCCCGCTCGATCTCCTCGTCAGCCCGCCGCATCTCCTCCCATTCCGCCGCCGTAAACGGCATGGCGTGTCACCTCCTTCTCACTTCCCATGCTTATGTTCCCAGCGGAACCGCTTCGCAGCGGCCTTCCGCTTCCCGGCGGTCGCGTCCAGCGCGGCCTTTGCATTCGCTTGCCGCTGCTGGTACTCCGCCTCCTTCGCCCTCCGGTAGGGCTGGTAGCGTTCGCACGCCCCGTGGCACCCCGCCTGCCGCTCCCGGCAGTCCGGCGTGCAGGGGCACGCCACGGCCACAGGCCGCTCCAGCATCACGCTCACCGCCGCCCCTCCAGCTTGTCCAGCAGCGCCCCGAACAGGTGCGCCGTCGTGGCCGCCCCGATGACGATCATCACATAGGCCATCATGCCCGCACCTCCGCAGTACACAGCGTGTCGCACATCTCCTTGCACGGGCAGCTCGGGCAATCGCATTCCAGCGGATTCTTGCGTTCACACAGCGCATCCTTCCGTGCCAGAAACACGCTTTCCAGTTCTCTGTAGTCAGCTCTGCTCACAGTCAGACCCTCCTTCTTTTGTGGCTTGTCCATCAGCAGCGGGGCATCACCCCGCCTTCTCCTCTTTTTGTTCCTCCGGCTCGATTTTTGTCACAATGACCGTCCCGGTCAGGCCGTTGTTTTCCAGTGTCGCTTTCACCAGATACTCCAGCGCCGCCTTGAAGCAGTCCATTTTCATCCACTCCTTTCCTATGCACGATATGCGCACACGGCTTGTCTGCTTTCTTCGTTACCTGTGGTGAGGTGGTTTTTCTTGTGCCGCCCGCGCAAAAACTGCTGTATACATCTTGCTTTCCGGTGTCCGCTCTGTCATACTGATACTTGCCCTTTAGGGAACGCCCGTGGGCGGGAAAGGATGTGGTCGCCATCGAGGGTCTGCTCTCCGGCGTCATTACACCTTCCCTGTGTCTGCGGTGACCGCTCGGCAGAGGTGGTAGCCCCACCCGTTCGGCGCGTAAGCGTTGCGGCCATGCCCAGTGCTGTCTGCCAGCAGCAGCAACATGGTGCAGACAAAGCCAGACGAGATGCGGGAGGTGGCAGCCTCCCGTTTTCTCATCCTGGGCGCTCCATAAAAGGCAAGTATGCGGTTTTCACAAGCGGTTCCCCTTGCTCCTCCCCTCCCGCCATGCTACAATAACCGGGAAAGGCGGTGTTTTTGTGGAACTTAAAATTTTGAATTACCTGTGTGACCACAACGGTCACGCGGATTACGCAGACCTTCTCAATGCGTTCCCCGGCATTCTGGAAACCGATGGTTTCCTGCAAATGCTCAAAGATGACGGCTGCATCAGCGGCAGCCTGACCGCGTATTCTCAGGTCGTTCTCACGCCCAAAGGCCGCGCCTGCCGCTCAAAGCTTCAGCAGCAGGAACAGCAGCGCAAGGAGCTGAAAGAGGATTCCAACCGCAAAGCCCGCATAAACAACTGGTTGTCCGGCGTTATGATCGCTCTTTCGGCAGCCACGCTTGCCTTTATGCTGCTCCAGCATTTCTGCCGGTGACCGCCGCTCTGCCCGGTACTCCTTCAGCATTTGAAGCTCGCCGCAGCTGCGCTCTTTGCCGCCCTCGTGCCACCACCAGTTCAGCCATGCGGATTCTTGCCGTTGCATTCCGTAAAGCCACCATGCGCGGCTTGCCCGCTCCTCCCCGATGATCTCCAGTACCGCGATCAGCTTGTCAAGGGTATAGTCGAACTTGCAGCGCACCGGCGGCTCCGCGTAGTCCGGCAGACTGTCGAAATCCTCCGGCTTTCCATTCAGCTGATCCGGCCATTGGCCGCGGGTTAACTGGACATAGGCCATGTCCAGATCATCCGCCTGCTGGTCGTACCTCATTTCCTCTCACCTCCCCTGCCCGCACCCCGTGCGGGCTGTTTTTTCTTGCCCTGTTTTCTCCTCCGTGCTACAATAACCGGGAAAGGAGGTGAAACCCGTGACCTGTACAAAGTTCTGTCCACTCCGTTCCACGCCGCAGCAGGATGTCCCCTGTGTTGCCAATTGCGCGTGGAACGTCAGCGTGTCTCCGGACACTCCGCCGGTCTGCGCCGCCGTGAGCCTTGCCGCTCTCGCCGGAAGCATGTCCACGCTGACCGCCATCGCGGAAGCTACTGCACGTCGCACGCGTCCTCAGCAGCCGTGACCTCCAGATAGTCCCACACGGCGCTCAGGATCATCCGGACGTCGGAGCAGGTGGCCTTTGCCTCAGCCAGCACCCGGGCTACCTGCTTCGTCGTCTCTTTGTTTTTGTCGCTCAGCCAGATCGTCTCGTTCACTTCCTATCACCTCCCCTCCCGCACCCCGTGCGGGCTGTTTTTTTACGTCGCCTTGCTGGCCTTGATCTGCTGAATTGCCTCCATCATGCGGTCTTTTGCTCCGGCCGAATTCTTCTTGCCGTTCAAAAGCATTGAGATGTATGGCACAGTCACACCCATCTTGGCGGCGAGTTCTGCTTGCGTGATTCCGTTGATATGCAGTGCGGCCACTACATCGCCAGTCCATTTTGCAGGCACTTGTGGTTCCCTCCCCTCAAAACACTATATTTTGTAGTTGAAAAAGTTAAACAGGTGTGGTATTATGTTCGTGTCACCAAACATACGCATTAAGCTAATTAAGTGCACCAGCTTTTTGCGCCACGCAGTTTTAATTTGTTTAACCGTGTTTCTATATTATTACTTAAATTTCTTAAAGTCAATATAAACAGGTTAAATTTCTTAAAATTGTTAAATTGCACAGTTTTAAGGAGCAATTATTATGACCTTTTACGAATGGTTTACGGCGCAGTGTGTCACCCATAACACTACGCCATCCGCTGTAGCTGTTGCTGTGGGCGTATCGCCAGCCGCAGCAAACGGCTGGAAGGGCGGCTCCATGCCGAAATCTGTCACTCTCATGCGCATAGAGAACTACTTTGGCGAAAAATACAGCGCCCCGACCACAGACGATACCCTGCAAACCCTGAAAGACGAAGAAAAAGCGCTCCTGCATTCCTACCGTACAATGACGGATGAGCAGAAGCGCATAATGTCTGTATTTATTAAAGGATTGAAAAATGATTCTTGAAAACGCGGATTACTTCATCAACTTTGTGGATTTTCCTGTTTGTTCCTGCGGCGGTGTGATCCTACTGAACGAGGACGGTACATATACCATCCTTCTCAACAGTCGTCTGAGCCGCCAGCAGAACAGGGACAGCCTGATCCATGAGTTGAACCACATCAAAAACGGGGATTTTTACAGAGATACCCCTATCAAACAAATCGAGGCTGAAGCTGGATAAGGAGGGAATAAAATATGGACTCGTTGATCAGTTGCATATTGGGGCTTTTTGTTGGCCTCTGCCTCCAACACGGCTTTTCCGCCATTGCTGGCAGGAAATCTGTCATCGACAGCATCGTTGAGGCTATCGAGAAAATCCCCCCAAGACAGCGAGACATCGGCGTGACCGGCAAGATCGCTCCTCCTGCGAACAGAGTCCCGCCCAAAACCGAAGCCCCGAAAGCTCAAGAACATTCAGACGACTTGCAGCCATGAAAAAACGGCTGCTTTGCGCGATCTGCTGTTTACTTTGTGTCGTCGTTGCCTATGCGCATCCGGGTCGCACTGACAGCAACGGCGGCCACTACAATCGGTCTACTGGTGAATACCACTATCACCATGGTTATCCCGCCCACCAGCATACCGGCGGGGTTTGCCCATATGATCATGACGACCGCACAGGCTGGAACTCCGGTACATCCGGCGGCTCAAGCGCCTCAAATGTCACACGCACAGAGCCACAAAATGCCGATACCGATCACGGTTTTCAAATCAGTCCAGCCCTTGTCATTTCTCTTTTCCTTCTGCTGGGCATATTTGTTTTCTTTAATCGGGCACGCAGCCTCTTCAGGAACTGTGTCTTTGTATTCTCCGGCAGGTCAAGAGAAGAGGCCGCAAAATTACGGGCAGAATTAAACGGGATCAAAACCGACTATCAACGTCTGACAAATTTCCCCATGGATGACATCCTCCGAACAGAGTTGGACGAAATCAAGGCCGACTATCAACGTCTGGCAAATATCAATGTGGATGATCTCCGGCGCTCATGCCATGTTCCCGCCGATTCTTACCTGTCTGCCTCCGATCTGCTTCCTTACACAAATGATGACATTGGGCCATTTGGCAGATACACTGTGTGGCTGAACCACAAGGGAGATATTTACCATGATCCGGGGTGCAGGTATTTCTCTGCCGATCGTCCGATAAACGCAATCAACCTGCCATGGAATGCCCAGCCGTGCAGAAAATGTCATCCTGCTCTCCCCGACACAACGTGGGTCGCTCCCTACCGAAGTGTTTTGAGGGCTTTGCGCAATTTCCATGTATACGATAGGTTTCCCGAATAAAAAGGCCACCAAGGAGAGCTGTATGAAAAAGGTTTTTACGCTCTGTCTCATCCTTGCTTCTCTTCTTACCCTGTCCGGCTGTTACTACACGGCAGAAGATGCCGACACGATCCGGTACAACGCCCAGGAAGAAGGCTATCAGGAGGGCTATTGGGAGGGCTATAGCGAAGCGCAGGAAGAGTACTACGACCAGGGATACAACGAAGGATACGATGATGGATACGCAGACGGCTACAGCGAGGGTCGCATTGACGCCCTTGCAGACTACGGTATCGACGAATGATCAATATACACATCGGCAGCCGCATCAAGCAAGCCCGGCAGCGGCGCGGCCTGTCCCGCCGGGAGCTGGCCGCGCTGGTGGGCGTGACCTACAGCGCCATCACCAACTACGAAAATGGCATCAGCTTCCCTCAGCCGCAGGTGCTTTGCGCCCTGTTCGGTGCTCTAAAGGTCGATGCAAACTTCCTCTTTCAGGATTATTTACCTTAGCTAAATTACGGCAGAACCTTCAAAAAATGCAAACAAGCAACGGAATACCGGCATATCGTTTTGTTATTTTGTACAAACATCGTAAAATCGGCTTGACTTTTGCGCTGTCAGGTAATATTATGCGAATATAGTATCACTTAAAGGTAATACTATATTACAAAGGAGAACCGAATGAACAAAGACGAGGTATTAAGCTCTCTCCAAAATTTTTTTGCTTCTATTGACACCTCTGAAGAATTGCTGCCAGAGCTGCTGGCTCTGATTGCTGAATCAGGTGCCGAAAGTGCGGTGTTCAGGCTTATTTTGCTGCGCCTGCAGATACTGCAAGCTCTCGGTGTTGGCGCAACGCAGCATAAGGAGTTTGAGCCGATCAAAAACGGTTTATACAGTATGCACTTGGCAGGGAAAGGCTTTAATATCCGCATCCTGTATTCGTTTCTCCCAAACCGCAAGCCAGTTCTGCTTCTGGCTTTCTATGAGCGGGAGGGTAAGCGTAAAACGGATTATACCCCGTATATTGATCCGGCGCTTTCGCGGTTGCAACGGTTTAAGGAGGAGTTTTAAAATGTCTCAAGGTACGAACGATCTGTTGGTAGGGCTTTCTGCGTCGCTCTCCGCAGAGGAAACGGCATTGGCCAGCTTAGAGGCGATCATTTGCGGTGAGATCATCACGCAGCGTATCGAACGAGGTATGACGCAAAAGCAGTTCGCCGAATTTATGGAAGTCTCCCAAAGTATGGTTTCCAAGTGGGAAAAGGGTGAGTGTAACTTTACGCTTCAATCTCTGGTGAAGATCGCGTCCAAGCTGGGGCTATCACTCCAGTCTCCCATCGCTCCGCATACACCCGTCCATATGCGGCCGCAGGCGACAACAGTAACTTTCCCCGGAAAATGGCATACCAGAACAACCACACCGCCTGTATATCAATCCACAGAGTTGAAGGAAATGTAAGGAGGTTCAATATGTACGCTTATGCAAACGGATTCCAGATCTCTGTCAAGAATGACCAGAGCGAGGTTCTTCTTCATTTCACACAATCTTCTCCTGTTTTCAGCCGTGGGGATAATAGTATCACGGAGACACAAGAAGAGGTCGTTTCTTCCGTTATTTTAACCGGTAATCTGGCGAAAGAGCTTCTTAAAAACATGGCAGAGCTTCTTTCTTCTACGCCCGAATAGTATCATAAAACAAAATAAGACTGCTCCGGTCTAGCACACCGGAGCAGTCGTGTAGATCATCCACCTCACCACAGGGGAGTAGTCTACCCTTTTATGGTAGCACACCCGGAAAGGAATGTCAAATGCAAACGAAAAATGTCATGCGGGCAGCGCTGTACCCTCGTGTGTCCACCGAGGAGCAGGCGAAGTTCGGCCTGTCCATCCATGACCAGCAGAACGATCTGGAGCGCTACGCCAAGGAGCACGGCATGAAGGTCGTGGGCATCTTTGCCGACGCCGGATTCTCTGCCCGTAAGAAGATCGAAAAACGCCCCGCCATGATGGCCTTGCTGGATGCCGTCCGGCGGGATGCGGTCGATATTGTCCTTGTCACCAAGCTGGATCGTTGGTTCCGCAATATCGGTGAATACTACAAGGTACAGGAAATTCTGGAAGCCCACAATGTATCGTGGAAAACCATCTACGAGGATTACGAGACCACCACCGCCTCCGGTCGTCTGAAGATCAACATCATGCTGGCGGTTGCGCAGGACGAAGCCGACCGCACCAGTGAGCGTATCAAAAAGATCAACGAAGGAAAACGCGCCCGCTGCGAAGCGCTGACCGGTGACAAACCCTTTGGCTACACCATCGTCAACAGGAAATTTGTCAAAGACCCGAAAACGGAGGCCGCCGTCAACACTTTCTTTCATAAATACATGGCCTGCGGCTCCATGTCCGCCACGCTGGACTACATCCGCGAAGAATACGGCATCGTCATCCCCTACCAGACCGCACGGAAAATGACCTTGAGCCCCGCCTACTACGGTACATATTATGACACAGAGGGCATGACGCCTCCGTACATCTCAAAGGAGCAGTACGATATAATACAGACCATGCGCCCCAAACGGGTAAAGCGGGCAGAGGAGAACCGCACCTATGTGTTCTCCGGTCTGATCCGCTGCGGAGACTGCGGCGGCCGTGTCGGCGGCAAGGTCAACCAGGATCAGAAAACGTACCACTATAATTGTTCCAACCACTTCTGCCGCCGCAAGCCCTGCGAGAATAACCGTTCCATCAGTGAGCGGAAGCTGGAACGATACCTGCTGGACAACATCGAAGCAAGGCTGGAATCCTACAAGATGGAGGTCGCTGCCGTTCAGGAAAGCACCGTCCAGAAGGACTATCGCCCGGAGATCAACGCTCTGCGCGGCAGGCTGTCCCGCCTGAAGGATCTCTATCTCAACGAAATGCTCACCATGGAGGAATACAAAAAGGACTACACCGCCATCACCGCAAAGATCCAGGAACTCGAAACAAAACAGCAGCCTCCGCGACCTTCAAACCTACCTCAGATCGAGAAGCTGCTGTCTGACAACTGGCGCGATATGTACGGGAATCTTTCCCCCATACAAAAGCGCGAATTCTGGAGAATCATCCTTCAGGAAATCCGCTGGTATCCAGACCGTCATATTGAATTTGACTTCAATTTTTAATGCCTAAAACTACTACACAAGCAATGTTCCTCAGTACTTGGACTGAGATAGATGCTGGGCATGGTCATTCTCCTTTCCGCGTGATCCCGTATTATATATGTAGCGCGGCGGCGGGATATGTGTTATAATAGCGGCACTACGTCATGTGAAAGGCGGTATTTGCCATGAAAGCAGCTCGACCCTATGCCAAAATCTCCATCACCCCCAAGGGAGAAGCCGCGCTGACGACGGGACATCCCTGGGTCTACGAGGGTGAGGTGGTGTCCATCGAGGGCACAGCCGAGGACGGCGCACTGGTGGACGTGATCAGCCGCCGGGGCAGCTGGCTGGGCTGCGGCTTTTACAACAGCCACTCCCGGATCCGCGTGCGGCTGGTGAGCCGCAACGCCAACGACGACTTCTCCGACGCCTTCTGGGAGCGGCGCATCCGCTACGCCTGGGACTACCGCAAAACCGTCATGGGTGAGACCGACAGCCGCTGCTGCCGGGTGATCTTCGGCGAGGCCGATCTGTTCCCCGGCCTGACGGTGGATCGGTTTGAAAGCGTGCTGGTGACCCAGACCCTGAGTCTGGGGATGGAGCGCATCAAGGATCGTCTCTTCCCGCTGCTGGTCAAAGTGCTGCGGGAGGACGGGCAGGACATCCGGGGGGTCTACGAGCGCAACGATGTGGCCATCCGCGGACTGGAGGGGATGCAGCAGAACAAGGGCTGGTATCCCCTGCCCGGCGAGACGCCGCCGGCACAGACCACCGTGGACATCACGGAAAACGGCATCGTCTACACGGTGGACTTTGAAAACGGGCAGAAGACCGGCTTCTTTCTGGATCAGAAATACAACCGTCTGGCGGTGGCGCGGCTGGCGAAGGGCAAGACCGTGCTGGACTGCTTCACCCACACCGGCTCCTTCGCCCTGAACGCCGCTAAGGGCGGCGCCGCCCACGTCACCGCCGTGGACGTGTCGGAGTTTGCCGTACAGTGCGCGGCGGAGAACGCCCGCCGCAACGGGCTGGACGGCGTGATGGACTGCGTGGCGGCCAACGTGTTCGACCTGCTGCCGGCGCTGGAAACGCAGCCCCGGAAGTACGATTTCATCATCCTCGATCCCCCCGCCTTCACCAAGAGCCGCAAAACGGTACACAACGCCATGACCGGCTATAAGGAGATCAACTACCGCGCCATGAAGCTGCTGCCCCGGGGCGGCTATCTGGCCACCTGCTCCTGCAGCCACTTCGCCACCGAGGAGCTGTTTATCAAAATGCTCCGCAGCGCCGCCCACGACGCCGGGGTGCAGCTGCGGCAGATCGAATGCCGCCAGCAGTGCGCCGACCACCCCATCCTCTGGGGCGTGGAGGAGACGAATTATCTGAAATTTTTCATCTTCCAGGTGGTGTAACGGCGTCCCGCCGCCCCGTGCGGCGGATGCACGCGCCCCTTGCAGCACTCCGTAGGGCGCGATGCACCCCAAGGGCACTTGTTCCGCTGCGCTCCACGGCGCCCTCATCGCGCCGCACAGTATACGAAAGATTTCCCATAGGAGCATTCCGTGCCCCCGGGCACGGGACACTTTTCCCAGCAGCTGGAAAAGTGTCCAAAAGAGCCGGGAGAAACCAAGGTTTCTCCACTTCCTTGCGCGCTATGCCGCGTGCAAAACTGTAACCGTGTACCGCACGTTCGCGGGAGTTTTCCCTTGTCGCAGCGGATAAAAGGACTGTCTCCTGCAACAGCGCCGCTGCCGCTGATGCTTTGCCACGGTAGGAGCGTGTGCGTCTATTGGGCGGGCGGGGCAGAGCACCGCCCCTACAGCGTTCTGCAAAGAACCCCTACGAATACTCCAAACGGCACATACCCTCGCGGCACTCTCCAAAAAACGCCAGAAGAGCACCTGTCTTTGACAGGTGCTCTTCTGCGTGCCAAAAAAGCCTCGCAGAGTTTGCCGCTCGCAAGCGGCAAAAATTTCAAATTATTTTCTCTCGCGACATGTGCGTGAGAGAAAATACTTCTCAGGCTGCAAGTGTGGAATTTGTTCGTCTGTGACGAACAGATTATGCGCGCAGCAGACTGCAAACCCTTTGTCGGAAAAACCGCAGGTTTTTCGACAGTCTCAAGAGCACCTGTCAAAGACAGGTGCTCTTTTCTAACACATCTTTCGAGCAGATCTCTCACGCCGCAGGCGCGGTCTCCGCCGGGGAAGCCCCCGCTTCGGCGGAAGCTGGCTGCTCACTGTCCTGCGCCGGTTCATCCATGGACGCCGGTTCCGTCTGCACCCCGGTGCGCGTCACACTGCTGGCGGTGAGCAGGCTGCCCTCTCCCTGTGCAAAGCGGATGGCAACACTGTCGCCCACATTGAGGATGACGGCCTCCGGCTCTGCGGCGGCGGAGATCACATAGTAGACCGTGCCGCCCTCCAGCCGCAGATAGTACAGGCTGTTGCCGTCCACCACGGCGCTGCGGATCTCCGCGATCACGCCGGACACCGCACCGGCGTCCGGCTCCGGCAGGGCGCTGTCCTCCTGTCCGATGAAGCCGTAATGCAGCAGCATCTGCCGGTAGTTGCTCTCGCACTCCGCCACGGTGGCGCCGGTGGCCACGATCTGATACTGGCTGACGTTGACCATGGCGTACATCTTCACCAGTCCCGCCGCGTCCTTCAGCGCCATGAAATAGGTGGGCTGCTCCGCCACATTCAGCAGCAGCGGGAAGGTGGCGGTGTACTTCATCTGCTGCACCTGTCCCTGGGCGCTGTCCATGGCGCTGTACTCCTCCGCGCCGGCCACGGCGTAGAACCGTGTCTCCTTGGTGCGCTGGTTGGAGAGGATAAAGCCCACGTTGGACTCGTCGGACACCACGGAGGTCACGCCGGTGTACATATACACATCGTCGCCGATGGCGATGTAGTTGTAGCCGTCGGTGGTGACCGTCACCTCCCGCTGGCCGAACAGCGAGTTCCAGAACCCGTTGATATAGGTGCCATGGTAGTCGTACTGCTGGATGATCAGCTCGGCGGTGAACACATGATCCACCCAGCTGGGGATGTCCGCCACCTCATAGTAGGCGGTCTCGCCGGTGACAGCGTTCACCAGTACCGCGCCGGTGATGTCCGTGCCGCCGAACAGGCCGATGGTGCGGTCGATCCGGGGGCAGACCCACCAGGGACGGCCATCCTCGTCGATCTCAAAGGCCGGCTCGTCAAAGATAAACGTGGGATAGTGGAACCGGAGATAGCGGTAGAGGTTCCGCCCGAAGTGCTCCGCCGTGGTATAGCGGATACCGTCCTCCAGCCGCACCACCTCCACATTCTGGGTCACCATGTCGATGATGAGGTAGGCGGGCAGACCTGCCTTGCGGTTGTTGAGCCATTTGATCAGGTCGCCGTACTGCAGGGTGGTGACCCGCACCGGACGCCCCTTGTAGTTGATCTGGGTGTAGTTGTCCGCCACCTCGAACTGGGACACCATGTCCGCCAGCTCGCCCAGCTTCCGGTTGCCCAGCTTGGCGGCGGAGTCCTTGTCCAGCATGGGAATCTGGTCAAAGGAGATCTCCTCCACCTCGGCGGCGAAATCGCCGGTCTCCACCGTCAGCAGATCCCGGTAGGCGCCGGCGCGGAACACCTGCCAGCCCAGCACGCTGCCCGCCAGCGCCGTCACCACCAGCGCGGCGGCCAGCACCAGCGGGATCAGGCACTGCTTTTTCAAAAAGCTGAAATAGCCCTTGGCGCCCTCCCCCTGAAAGCCGGAGGTGAGGATGGCGCACAGGCCGTACACGCCGCACAGCAGCAGCACAAAGACGTAGAATTCCGGCGCCTTCAGGCTGATGGGCGGCAGCGTCACGTAAAAGTAGACGGCGGCAAATACCAGCGTCACCGCCAGATTCAGCACCGTGCGGCCGAAGGGCGTGCCGATGGCCTTGCGGGGCTTTCTCGGCTGTCCCGCCGGACGGTGAAAGGGGTTTTCTCTGCGAAAGCCCTGAAAATTGGGATCGTTCCAGTTTGTGTTCATAGGTTCTCCTTTCGGGTGCAGGGGGTATATACGCCCCGCAGGGCGGGACACAGGCTCCCGCCCTGCGGGATGGGGTATGCGTTTTCCTCTTATGCTGTATTATACCCTACAGCCGCCCCCGTTGTACAGCAATTTCAACTTGCGTTTCCCATTTTCTGTCGCTTTTCGCCGCAACTTCAGATTGCGCAGGCCGTTCACAAATTGTTTACAGTTAAAGTCAAATAAAGTCAAATTTACCTATTGACATTATAGGCGGACAGGTGTATGATACGGTCAAAGGTCAAGAAAAGGCAAAGTCAAGCAGGAGGTCTTTCCTATGGGTATCTCAGATGTGATCGCCAGCTTCATCCAGTCGGCGCTGGAGGAGACGGACGGCGTGCTGGAGCTGCAGCGCAGCGATCTGGCACAGCGCTTCAACTGCGTGCCCAGCCAGATCAACTACGTCATGTCCACCCGCTTCTCGCCGGAGCACGGGTACATCGTGGAATCCCGGCGGGGCGGCGGCGGCTACATCCGCATCACGCGGGTGCGGACAGACCGCAAGACGCTGCTGATGCACGTCATCAACTCCATCGGCGACACACTGGATGCCGCCAGCGGCAGAGCCATCGTGCAGAATCTGGTGGACAGCGAGGCCATCTCCGCCGAGGCGGGGCGGTCGCTGCTGGCCGGAACAGGCGACAGGGCACTGCGGCGGATAGACCGGGCGTACCGGGATATGCTGCGGGCCGACATTTTCAAGCAGGTGCTGATCCACCTGGTTTGATTTTCCCAAAGGAGGTTATGATATATGAAATGCGAACGCTGTGGCCGCAAGGAAGCCACTTTCTATTACCAGAGCAACATCAACGGCAGAGTGACACAGGTGCATCTGTGTCCCGACTGCGCGGCGGAGCTGGGGTACGCCGACCGGCTGTACCAGAGCTTCCGTCCCAGCCGCCGCAGCTTCTTCGATCCCTTCTCGCTGCTGGAGGATTTCGGTATGCTGTCCAACCGCATGACGGAATTCCCCGCCCCGCTGGAGGAGGCGGCACGGGCTGCCGCCGGCATCGAGGAAGCGCCTGACGCGCCCGCCGGACTGGTGGGACGCGACGAGCAGGTCAGACTGCAGAAGGAGCGGCAGCGCAACGCGCTGCAGGCACAGCTCCAGGCCGCCATCGACAGTGAGAACTACGAGGAGGCGGCGCGCCTGCGGGATGAGCTGAAAAAGCTCCCCGCATAAGGCGCTGAAAAGAAAGGATGTGACCATTTATGAATGAGAATAAATTCACCCCCCGTGCGGAGGAGTCCCTGCGTCTGGCGCAGGAGGCCGCCCAGGATATGGGACATGATTACGTAGGCTGCGAGCATCTGCTGCTGGGTCTGCTGCGGGAAGAGGAGGGCATCGCCCACCGTGTACTGACCGAGTACGGTCTCACCGACGAGATGATCTCCGGCATTCTGCAGCGCAGCGTGGGGCAGGGCACCGCCGGCGACGCCCCCAGTCAGGGGCTCACCCCCCGTGCCAAGAGCGTCATTGAGCTGGCCGTGGGCGAATCCCACCGGATGGGCGCCGGATATATCGGCACCGAGCATCTGCTGATGGGCCTGCTGCGTGAGGGCAGCAATATGGCCGTGCGCATCCTGCGCACCGTGGGCGTGGATCCCCGGAAGATGTACGCCAGCGTGCAGCAGAAGCTCAGCGAGAGCTCGCCCCACACCGT
>CAKTMQ010000036.1 GCA_934573945.1 uncultured Oscillospiraceae bacterium
GGCAGGCAGTTCTGGCTGCGCTGGGAGCACAGGGCCACCTTGATGGACTCCAGCATGTCGTTGGTATAGGCGTCGGTACCCATGCCCAGCAGGATGCCCCGCTTGTACAGCTGGATCACCGGGCAGATGCCGATGGCGTTGCCCATGTTGGACTCGGGATTGTTGACCACCATGGTGTTGGTCTCCTTGATGATCTCCATCTCAGCCGTGTTCACATGGATGCAGTGACCCAGGATGGTCTTTTCGCCCAGGATACCGTGATCCTGCAGGCGCTGCACGGGGCGGCGTCCGTAGTTCTGCAAGCTGTCATACACGTCGTTCATGCCCTCGGACACGTGGATATGATAGCCGGTGCGGCCGTTGTTGGCGGCCACCATGCGGTCGAAGGTCTTGTCGGAGATGGTGAACAAAGCGTGGCCGCCGAACATGGCCGCCAGCATGGGGTCGCGGTTCTTTTCGCACTCGGTGATGAAGTCCGCGTTCTCCTGAATGGCCTGCAGGCACTTCTCCTCGCCGTCGCGGTCGGAGACCTCGTAGCACAGACAGGAGCGCAGGCCCAGCCGCTTGCTCTCCTCGGCAATGGTGTGCAGCGTGCCGGGAATCTCGCCGTAGCTGGCGTGATGGTCGAAAATCGTTGTAACACCTTGCTTAATGCTGTCGATATACAGGGCCGTGGCGCTGGCGCGAGTGCCGTCCATCATCAGATGGCGGTCGATGGCCCACCATGTGCCGTCCAGCACCTCGTAGAAGTTGGTGGGATTATTGCCCACGATGCTCAGGCCGCGGGCCAGAGCGGAGTAAATGTGGGTGTGGGCGTTGATCAGGGCGGGCATGATGACGCCGCCCTTGGCGTCGATGATGGCCGCGTCGGCATATTTGGCGCGCAGCGCCGCTTCTTCGCCCACCTCCACGATCTTGGTGCCCTCATAGGCCACCGCACCGTGCTCATAGTAGCCCTTCCCGTCTGCGTCACGGGTAATGAGCCGTCCGTTTGTTACCAGTGTCATCTTCGTTTCCTCCTGTAAAAAAGTTCCAATGCCCTGTCACCGGCAGATAACAAAAAATGTTTCAAACCCCTGTGGAGTCTGAAACACTCAAGCCATGCGCCGAGTGATAGTTGCAGCCCGTGCGCGAAGCACTTCCTTACAGCTACCAATCTTGAATTGTTACCTATATTTTACCCGAATTGTCCGCAAGATGCAAGTACTAATTGTGACCTTTGCATGAAAAATCTCCGTTTTTTTCTGCCGCTCGCAGCATATGATATATTGACTTGCGTCATCTTGTGTGTTATATTAGATTTACCAGTTCAAGGAGGGATACATGATGCGCAACGTTATCATCTACGGCGATTCACTGCTGAAGGCCACGGTGCCGGACGAAAGTCTGAAATACCACTTCCATCTGCCTGAGATCATGGCACGATACCCCTCAGACCGGGTGCAGGTCACTAACCGCGCCAAGATGGGCGCCACCGTTGCCAAAGGTCTGTCTCTGGTGGAGCACGACGCGTCGCGGGGACTGGCAGCCGATTATGCACTGGTGTGCTACGGCGGCAACGACAGCGACTACGACTGGTCGGCCATCGCCGCCGATCCGAAGGCGGATCACCGTCCCCACACCGAACCGGAGACCTTCCGCCGCACCCTGAGCGATATACTGTCGCTGCTGTACCGGCAGGGCGTGCAGCCGGTGCTGATGAGCCTGCCGCCCATCGATCCCCGGCGGTATCTCAGCTTCATCTGCCGCGGCGGACTGGATCGCAGCGCCATTATGCAGTGGCTGGGCGAAGAGGACATGATCTATCGCCACCAGGAGCTGTACAGCGACACCGTCACCGAGCTGGCCTATACCAGCGGCACACCGCTGATCCACGTTCGGCAGGCCTTTCTGGCGGATCACCACATGAATTCCCTGCTGTCCGCCGACGGCATCCACTTGACTATGGACGGCTACGGCAAGCTGTTTGACACGCTGGCCGACTGGCTGCGGTCGAAGCTGGACTGAACATACCAGTATACTTCTCTCTTATATCATCCCCCCATAAGCAAGAAGAAAGCCGTCCGTAAGGGCGGCTTTCTTCTCCAAAAAACGCGTGAACAGGGGGGGAGGTCACGCAAGCGAAATGTCTTTTGCAGTCAGGTATTTCTTCAGCGGCTTGTAGGCGATGGCAAATACCAGCAGCGTGATAGCGATATTGGGCAGCATATAGGCCAGGTTGTACAGCAGAGAGTAGAACCAAGGGGACTTCATGGTCATGCCGAAGAAAGTTTCCGGCATATACTCCGCCCAGATGGTGGCACCCACCACATAGTGGACGAGGAAACGGGCAAAGCCGGCGATCAGCGTGCCGGTAAAGACACCGCTGTTACGGCGCGCCACCAGACCGGCCAGACCCAGCACGGTAAAGGCCAGCAGATAATCGCCGATGATGGACTGCCAACCGATGGCAAAGCCGCCGTCAAAGACGAACTGCAGCACACCGAACACAAAACCACTCAGCAGTCCTGCGCCCAGACCCCACCGCACGGCATACAGCACCAGCGGTACCATGGACAGCACAATACTGCCGCCCCAGGGCATCTCCCACAGCTTCAGGTAGCTGAGGATCTGCGCCACAGCCACCAGAACAGCGCCCTCACACAGGGCGCGCACCTTCATGTGTTTCATAACGTTACCTCCTTGAAATCGACTGCCCGCTGCGGCTGCCATCAGGAGGATACACGCTCTTGAAAGGAACCGCACTGCGGCGATGCAATGCGGTTACCTGTACATCCACTATGACCACATTCCTACGCCGGCATTATCCGGATCAGGTTCGAGGGATCACAGCGGCGATACGCTGTATCTCAGCCGGCTTGCACCAGCACCCCTTGTATTGTGCAGTCATCATAGCACATAGTTCTGTCCTTGTCAAGATGTGTCGGAAAAAGTTTCACGCCTGCTCCAGCCCGCCGTTGGCCGCCAGCTTGGCAAAGCGATCCAACGCCACATACCCGGCGGCAAACACCACGTACAGCGCCGCCAGCGCCAGCAGCGGCTTGAGCACATTCGCCCACCCCGGCTCGGCATACAGCACCGTGCCGTCCTGCGCCGTCACTTCCGTCGCCAGCATCTCATGACGCAGGGTATACACCGTGCCGTCCGCTGCGGTAAAGGTGCCCTTCTGCGCCTTCAGCTGCTGATAGACCGTGCCGTTCTCGTCAGGCTGCTGGTCAATGCCGTTGCCCTGCAGATCCAGTGTGATGACTGTCTTGCCGGTGGACAGCACCAGCTCCTCTCCCTGCAGTGTGAAGAGATAGCTCTTCCCTGCCTTGGGCGCGATACTGGCCGTCCTTGTTCCGGCCTCGTATATCTCGATCCGGTCGCCCCGTCCCAGATACAGCCGTCCTTCCGCGTCCACCGCCATGCTGCTGTAGGACAGCGCTATGGTGCCGCGCAGCACCGCAATACCGGTCAGCAGAAACACCAGCAGCGCCGGGATCGCCAGCAGCCGCATCAGGCGGCGGCTGCCGGGTGTCAAAAGCTTCATGCCATTCTCTCCTTTCAAACCATCACATCCACATGGCGAACAGCCGCAGCACGGTTCCCAGCAGTTTGCGGTACCATGGCCGCTTTCGCCAGCGCACCATCGTCACCCGTTCACCCGTCTCCATGATCCGCGCCATGTCTGCCGCCAGCGGTTGGGACACCGCCGTACCGTACAGCAGCACGCCGCATTCGAAATGCAGCTGGAAGCTGCGGTAATCCATATTCACCGACCCCACAAAGGCTATCTCACCGTCCACCAGCACCGTCTTGCCGTGGAGTAATCCCGGCGTGAAGGTATAGAGCTTCACACCGTGGTGCAGCAGCTCTCCCCAGTAGCTCTCCGCCGCCAGATAGGCGAACTTGTGATCCGGCACGCCAGGCATCAGCAGCCGCACGTCCACGCCGCTGTCCGCCGCCAGGCACAGGGCACGCATCATCGGCTCATCGATGGCCAGATAGGGCGTGGTGATGGTCAGTGTCTCCCGGGCACCGTCGATCAGCTGCAGGAAGGCGTCCTCGGCGGTGTTGATCGGGTTGTTGTCAGGGCCGTCCACAAAGGGCTGGCAGAAGCCCTGCGCCTCCTCCCTGCTGCTGTGCGGCCGGTAGGCATCATAGCTGTCACCGGTCACGCCGTCCATCCGCTCCCACAGGTACAAAAACTCCCGGGTCAGCCCCCAGGCTCCCTGTCCCGTCAGGCGCACGCCGCAATCCTTCCAGTAGCCGAAACGCACCACCAGATTGGCATATTCATCCGCCAGATTGGCGCCGCCGGTATAGGCGATGTCGCCGTCGATGCAGGCGATCTTCCGGTGGTCACGATAGTTGAAATACAGCCGGTTGACATACTGGTGTACCGGGTTGAACACCCGGATCTGGACGCCGATCCTCTCCAGTGCCGCCAACTCCTCGCCGCCGAAGCGCATCATACTGCCAAAGTCGTCAAGCAGAAAGCGGATCTCCACACCCTCCTCCCGCTTGCGGCGAAGGATGTCCAGCATCCGGTCAAAGATCTCGCCCCGCGCCACGATGTAGTACTCCAGAAAAATGAACCGTCTGGCCTGCTCCATATGCGCCAGCAGATCCTCCAGATAGGCCTCGCCTGTCGCCAGATATACCGCCTCTGTACCGGCATACACCGGAAAGCCCTGCCGCTCCATATAAGCGGCCAGACGGCGCCACTCCGGTCTCGTCTGCCGCAGCGACGCCATGGCGGCGGCACACCGCTCCTGCTGGATCACGTCGTTTTCCGGCCGGGGCACCTTCTTCAGTGTCAGGCGCTTGGCGCTGCTCTCACCATTCCACAGCCAGTACAGGATCACACCGGCCACCGGCACCGCCAGGATCAGCAGGATCCAGCCCATCTTGTAGCTGGTGCTGCCCGGGCGCATATAGACCCGCACGGCAGCGAACACAGCCACAACCTCCAGCAGCAGATAGGCCATGGCCATCCGCTGCTGCAGCAAAATGGACAGTCCCACTACCAGTCCGATCTGCACCGCCAGCAGCAGCGCTACCAGCAGCAGCCGCAGTCCCGCACCGATGCGGCGTTCCGTTTTCTGTTGTACCGGGTGGTTTCTCATAGGGTTTTATCGTTCCTTTCCGGGGCTTGCGCCAATGTGAAAATGGGCATGGGGCGGCATAGCCATGCCGCCCCACGGGTTTTGTTCTCAGTTCCGGTTCCGGCGCAGCAGCTCCTGCTGAATGTCCCACAGCTTCTGGCTGAGATCCACATAGTAGGTCTGGGGGTTGTCGAACCGCTTGATCTCGTCCCACAGGGTGTCCACCTGCTGCCGGCAGTAGGTCTGGATCTCCTTGAGCGACGGGGACTGATACACCCGCTTACCCTGCAGAAATACCGGCACCAGCAGCTCTCTGGCCTCAAAGTTACACACGTTCTTGGTCTTCCAAGTGGCATAGGGATCAAAGAGCATCAGGGGCTGGCTCTCATCCACCTGCTCATCATGAACGGTCATGTAGTCCGCAATGGCCTTGCCGTTGTCCCTGTTATACAGGCGGTACACCTTCTTGAAGTGGGGAATGGTGATCTTCTCCACGTTCTCGCTGCACTTGATCTTGGGAATGATCTCGCCCTGCTCGTTCTCCACAGCGGTCAGCTTATAGACGCCGCCGAACACCGGCTCGCTCTTGGCGGTGATCATCCGCTCGCCCACGCCGAACATATCGATCTGGGCACCCTGCAGAAACAGGTTCTGGATCAGCCGCTCGTCCAGTGAGTTGGACACGCTGATCTGGCACTCCGGCCAGCCGGCCTCGTCCAGCATCTTGCGCGCCTTCTGGCTGAGATAGGCCATGTCGCCGCTGTCCAGCCGGATACCGCACTTGCTGATGCCCAGCGGGCGCAGCACCTCATTGAAAGCGCGGATGGCGTTGGGCACACCGGATTTCAGAGTGTTGTAGGTATCCACCAGCAGCGTGGCGTTGGTGGGATAGGTCTGGCAATAGGTCTTGAAAGCCTCATACTCACTGTCGAACATCTGCACCCAGGCGTGCGCCATCGTGCCGCCGGCGGGCACGCCGTACAGCTGGTCGGAGATGGTGCAGGCCGTACCGGCGCAGCCGCCGATATACGCGGCGCGGGCGCCGATAATGGCGGCGTCCGCTCCCTGAGCGCGGCGGGAGCCGAACTCCAGCACCGTGCGGCCATTGGCGGCGCGGCAGATACGGTTGGCCTTGGTGGCGATCAGGCTCTGGTGGTTGATGGTCAGCAGCGTAAAGGTCTCAATGAGCTGCGCCTCGATGGACGGTGCACGCACCACCACCAGCGGCTCCCGGGGAAACACAGGCGTACCCTCCGGAATGGCGTAAATATCACCGGTAAAGCGGAAGTCCCGCAGATAGTCCAGAAACTCCTCACAGAACAGTTTCCGGCTCCGGAGGTAGGCAATATCCTCCTCACTGAAATGCAGATCTTCAATATATTCGATCAGCTGCTCCAGACCCGCCGCGATGGCAAAGCCGCCTTGATCCGGCACCTTGCGGAAAAACACGTCAAAATAGGTGATGCGATCCTTGTAGCCATTGCGGAAGTAACCGTTGCCCATGGTCAGCTCATAAAAATCGCACAGCATGGTCATGTTCAGCTTTTCAGCAGTTTTCATTTCCTGTAAAACCTCAAATTCTCAATAGTACCCTCACGACAGGGGGCGCAACGTATCAGTTTATTATAACACATTTTACATATTTCGCAACTGTTTCCGCCAGATATTTCCGTGCGGATCGCTTTCCGCCGCAGCAGCCGTTCTGATTTGTCAAAAAGCAAACGGCCTTTTGACAGGCTAAGCCCCTTATGCACCCCCAAAAGGGGTGCATAAGGGGATTTTATCAAGTCATTTCCCGGAAAGCCGCAGCGATACGCGCCGCCGCCTCGTCCAGCGTACAGCTGCCGGTGTCGATGCACAGGTCATAGTGGGACGGGTCGCCCCATACGCGCTTGGTATAGGACTCGTAGTACTTCCGGCGCTGCTTATCCATCTTGCGCACCAGCCGCACCGCCTGTGTCCGCGTCAGCTGCTCCTGTTCCATCTTGCGCACCACCCGGTGTTCCTCCGGCGCGGAAATAAACACACGCAGCAGCCGCGCTTCGCTGCCGCGCAGCACAAAATCGGCGCAGCGCCCCACGATGACGCACTCCTCGCTTTTTGCCAGCCGCTTGATCTCATGGCTTTGCAGCGCAAACAGCACCTCCGAGGTGGGCAGTCCCCGCAGTACATGGTAGTTGCCCTCGTGCACCGTCTGGAACAGGTAGGGATTGGTGGCCTTTTCGTCGGAATCGGTCACCGTTTTTTCCGAAAGCTCTCCATACTGGCACGCAAGGCGCACCAGCTCTTTTTCGTAGACCCGCACACCCAGCAGATCTGCCGTTTTGACCGCGATCTCGTGGCCGCCGCTGCCGAATTCGCGGCTGATGCAGATGATCCGGTTTGCCATCTTGTCGCCCTCTCTCTTTTGTTTATTGCAGCGCTGTCAGCGCCTGTTGGGAAAACGGATAATTCCGCTGGACAAAGCGGATCTGCGCGCCCAGCGCGGCGGTGATGTCCGCTACCGCCACGTGTACCGTCCCCCGGCAGGAGACTTGGATGCTCTCCAGCGTGCTGCCGTTGACCGTCAGCTCCACCCGGCCGCCGGTAAACACGGCGCTGAGGGCCTTGGATGCCGGGGCAATAGCAGCGGCAAAGTCCGACGCCCCCGTTTCATCCAGCGTGACGGCATAGATGCTCTTGCCGCCGGAGACGGTACAGCTCACGTCGCCGTTGAGCACCAGCTGATAAGCCAGCTCCACCAGCTTGGCGGAATCCTGCAGATCCTGGCTGTTCCAAATCAGCACATTGCCCTGCGCGTCACAGAGCTTGTTGTCGGTGAAATAGAGGCACAGGTCGTTCCGGCGGACGCAGCCCACCGTCTGCCCATCCTGCGTGCGCTGGTCATACTGCACCGTGTCACGGAACACCAGCGTACCGCAGTCCGCCGACAGCGTCATATCCGCTGCCAGCGTGTCCTGTCCCCGCAGGGCAGCCCACGCCTGCAGCAGGTGCAGGGTATCCACACCCAGCAGCGTCTCAGGGGTGTCGCCGCTCCGGATGGCGGTCTGTACCGCGTCGGGAAGCTGCGGCGCTGCCTCATCGCTGCCGCTGCGGAATTCGCCCTCCAGCTGTATGGCCGGTGTCTCCCCGCCGTCTGCGGTGACCGTCAGGCAGAAGCCCGCTGCCCTGCCCTTTTCCACCGACAGCACGGCGGAAATCTCCTGGGGCTGCACACGGGAAATGTCTTCCGGCAGCAGCGCCGCCCATACCGCAGCGGCATCCTCGTTCTGCGCCGTCAGGTAATAGGTGCCGCAGCCATCGCCGTCCCGCTCGTAGGTCACGTGCACCCGCCGGTACAGCGCTGCCGTTTGGGCGGGCAGCCGGAGGCAGGCCGCCAGATCCGCATCCAGACCGTAGGATCTGCCGTTTTCCAGATACAGTATGCCGCCGGCATCATACAGCGTAACGCCGCCCAATCCGATGACCGTAACGACCGTGCCGTCCACCTTCGTGCGCCGCACCGTGGCCGACACATCCAGCGGCTGCCCCTCCAGCGTGCCGGTCACCGCCGCGTCCAGCACCAGCGAGTCGCTCTCCAGTGCGGCGGACAGCTTCCGATAGGCTCGCAGTCCCGGGTTCATCAGCACTACCGTGGCTATAGCCGCCAGCACCACGGCGGCAGCGGCCACTGCGATAAGCCACCAGCGGCGCTTTTTGCCGGGCTTTTTACCCGCATCTTCCGCCGTGTCGGCTGTCCCTGCCGGGGTGGGCTCCGTCCCCGTATCGTTGACAGGGATCTGCTCCAGCTGCGGCGGCAGTGCCGCCTTTTTCCGGCGTTTTCTTCTGCCCAGCAGCACCAGTACCACCAGGACAACAAACACCGCCGCTGCCGCTGCACCGATCCACCACAGCTGCACCGTGGTCACCGCCGCAAAGATCACCTGTTCCCCCTCCGCCGGGAAGGTCAGATAGCTGCCCATCTTGGCGCATTCTGCCCGCTGCCAGCCGTCGCCGCTGCGGACATAGATCCACAGACGATTGCTGTCTACTGTGGGGAGATACCGGATGGTGTGGCTGCCGCTGTCCGGCAGCCACACCTGCCACTGCTCCAGCACCTGCCGGTTGGCCACCAGCAAGGGCAGCTGTCCCGCGCTGCGGCAGGCATAGTAGCCGCTGAGCCGGTCGCTGAAGCTGCCGGAGCCGATGCCGAAGTCCTCCGGTGTCAGAGGCTGCTCCGTCACGGTGATGGTATCGCCGTCGTTGAACAATCCCTCCGCCAGGATCACCGGACGGCCATCCTCACGGGTCTGCTCCGAGGCAAGACCCGGCATATAGGCGTCATAGACCGCCGTGACCACCGTATCCATCCGCAGCTCCCGCAGGTCGCTGCGATCCCAGTGGCCGTACAGTCCCTCCTTTTCCGGCAGCTCCGGCAGGATGCTGCTGTCAAAGGAATCGCCGTAGGCGAATTCCCGCTGCAGCAGCGTTTTGCCGTCTGCCACAAAGGTCAGTGTCAGGGTTTTCATTCTCTCCGGAACCGACGCCACATCGCACAGCGCCTCATAGGTCATGCTCTCAGCACGACCCGCGTAGCTCTGGCGGTTGATAGCCGCCTGCGTCTCGGAGACAAAGTGGTTATTGGCAAACTCACCGGCGTTGATACCGGCAATAGCGCCCTCATACTGCTGGCAATCGGTGATGTCCACCAGTGCATAGCAGCCCGTCACCGTGCTGGCGGCGCCGTCATCAGTGGTCGCCAGACCGGCGCCCACGATGCCGCCCACATAGCGCTTGCCGCTGAGGGTACATTTGGCATAGCTGTCGCGCACCACGGCGCCGGTCAGGCCGGCAATACCGCCCACATAGCTGCCGCTGTCGCTGCTGACGCCGCCGTAGCTCTCGGACTGGGTGATAAGCCCCAGATCCATCCTGCCGCAGATACCGCCCACATAGCTGCGCTTGCCCGACACCACACCGTCGTTGACGCAGCTCTGCACGATGGCCTTGTACTCATACTGCCGCCGATAGCTGGTACTCAGGCGGGAAGAGATGTCGTCCTCCGGATCCAGCTCGTATTCCACCGCCATGGAGCCGGTGATGCCGCCGGTATTCACGTCGCCGTACACCGTGCCCTCGTTCCGGCTCTGGGAATTCTTACCCCGTGTTACCTTGTCAATGTCCACCTGCGAGGTATCCGTGATCACATCAGAGGTGTCATTCATGGTTGAAATAGCGGAGAGCATGGTGTCAGACACCTCATTGAACTTGTTGTTGATCGCCCGCAGATCACCGGACATGGTGCCCACCGCGCCGGAAGCTGCGCTGTTGAGCGCATCCACCTGACTGCCGATACCGTGGATGGCGGAGATCAGGCCGCTGGTATCCGGCAGCGTAATGTCCGGCAGGTCAATGTCGGGGAGATCCACATTGGGCAGATCGGCGTCCGGAATGTCCACATCGGGGCGGGACACGTCCGGCAGATCCGTACCGCTCTGGCCGTCGTCGGAGGCGGCATAGCTCTTATTCCAGCCAGACTGGAAAGTGCCCTGACCGAGCAGGTCGATGACCCCGTCCACCACGTCACGCAGCAGCTCATCCAGCGCCTGCGCCGCATGGGACACCGCACTGCTCACGCCGTCCAGCTGGGAGGAAATGCGGTCGGCGCTGTTCTCCGCGTCGGCGCTGGCCTGATTCACCAGCGCGCTAAGCTCCTTCACCTGCCGGTTCAGCTTGTGGAGAAAGCTCTCCGACAGCTCCATCTGTACATAGGGATCCATCTGCCCGGCAATGCCGCCCACATCCTTTCGGCCGCAGACGGTGCCGCTGTTGACACACAGCAGGATCTGACCGCAGCTGCGTCCCACGATGCCGCCGGTGTTGTAGCCGATATGCTGGTAGCCTACGGTGGCGCGGTTCTCACACCCGGCGATAATCCCCCGGGAATAGCCGGCGATGCCGCCGGTGTCCGTTACGGCGATGCCGGTATTCAGCTGGGTCAGATGGGACAGATCCAGCGTCAGCTCCAGCTCCTCCAGATCGATGGCACTGTCGCTGCTCTCGGCATTGACATACGCCTCGCTGCGGCAGGAGAGGATCTGTCCGGCGCTGCTGCCGGCGATGCCGCCGGTCATGGTCTCGCCGAACACCGCGCCGCCGGCCACCGACGAGCGGATCACACCGCTGCTGCCATTTTCACCGGCGATACCGCCGATATACTGGCGGCCTGACACCGTGCCGGTGAAGGTACAGCCCTCGATGGTACCGTCATTCCGGCCGGCAATGCCGCCCACGTCCATCCGGTCACCGGTGGGGGCAACGGTACCCTCTACCCGCAGGTTTGCCACTCTGCCGCCCTCCTGCACCACACCGAACAGGCCGGCAGGCGCCACGCTGTCGGTGATGTCCACGCCGCGGATGGTATGACCGCCGCCGTCAAAACTGCCGCCGAAGGTGGGGATGGGCAGATAGTCCATGGCATTTTGCAGGGTAAGATCCGTATCCAGGACCACCGTCTTGTCCCGGGACCACACGTCCAGTGCACAGTCACCGGCAAAATCCTTCAGCTCCGCCTCACTGCGGATATGAATGGTATTCCCCTCGTCGGCGTAGGCCGCAGGCGTCCAGCAGGCCGCCAGCAGTACCACGGTCAGGCACAGGGCGCAGAGATGGCGCAGCTTATTCTTCATGTTCATCGTCTGTTCCCTCGCTTTCCGATCCGGAGATCAAATTCAGGTCTATTTCGCCGTCCACCGTGGCGCGCATCACACCGCGGACAACACCGTTGATCCGGCCGCTTACCATGCCGTTGACCACAACGCGGCCTCTGGCCGTCCGTTTTTCCATCACCGACGGCACGGAGAAGGAGGTCTTGTCGATGATCTTACTGCCGACCAGCAGGATCTGGGGCAGCGCAAACATGACCATGATGATGGAGATAACGGTGCCCCGGCCAAGGCTCTCGCCGATACCGGCGATAACCGGCTCGGAGGTCATGCTGCCGATGAGGAAGCCGCAGATGGCCATAATGGCGCCGGAGGTGATGATGGTGGGGAAGGCAAAGTTCAGTGTCTCCACGATGGCACTGCGGTGCTCCATCTTCACCTTCAGCTCCTGATAGCGGCTGGCGATAACGATAGCGTAGTCGATATTGGCGCCCATCTGGATGGAGCTGACGATCAGGTAGCTCAGGTAGAACAGGTATTTCCCGGTGATGGTGGGGAAGGAGAAATTGATCCAGATGCAGCCCTGGATCACCAGGATCAGCAGCACCGGCATACCGGCGGAGTTGAAAGTAAACAGCAGCACCACCATGACCACCAGCACCGACACGATGCTGACTACCTTGTTATCCACCGCGAAGGACTTCTCAAAGTCGTATTCGTTGGTAGACTGACCGGCCAGATAGACCTGTCCGTCAGGGTAGTATTTCTGTGCCGTCTCCAGAACGGTGTCTGTAAAGGCGTAGGTCTCGTCGCCGCTCTCCGGCAGCGTCAGGCAGAGCAGCATACGGCTGTAGTCCGTGCCCTGCAGCTGGTTTTTGGCGGCGGTCATCTGGGTCTGGGCATCCTTGAGAGTCTGGGTCTGTTCGTCGCTGAGGGTCACGATCCCGGCGTCCACCTCGTCACAGACAAACAAGAACATATCGATCAGCGGCACCTTATAGGACGCCAGCTTGCCCAACAGCTGGCCGTAGTTCTCTTCCTTCGCGGCATAGGCGGCATAGACCACCTGCGCCGCCTCGTAATCCAGCCCGGCCAGCTCCGCGAATTGGCGGGGTGTCAGCTTGTCGGCCAGCATATAGCCGTCCAGCGCCTCGATATTGGTCAGTCCCATGGTGTAGTCCACCTCGTCGTACTGCTCCAGCTCCTCCAGCAGCGCGGCCTCGCTGTCGTAGTCCCCGGTGGGCACCATCAGCGCCAGCATATTGCTGGAGGTAAAGGTATCCTCGATCATCTGCTCGGCGAACTGGGTCTCGTTCTGCTTGGGCGTGCTCAGGATACTGTAGCCGTAAGCAAAGGGGCAACGGGAGGACAGGAAAAAGCCCACCACGATCAGCCCGGCAAAGATCACGGGCACCACATGGCGCGTGGCGTAGTCGAAGTTGCCCACAAAGGGGATCTTGGGTACAAAGCTGCGGTGCTGTGTTTTGTCGATCAGCGGGCCGAACAGCATCAGCAGCCCCGGCATCACGATAAAGGCGGACAGCAGCGCAAACAGGATGGACTTGATAAGGCACAGCGCCATATCGGGTCCCAGCTTGAACTGCATGAACAGCATGGCCACCAAACCGCCCACGGTGGTCAGGCTGCTGGCGCCGATCTCCGGAATGGACTTGCTCAGCGCCACGATCACCGCTTCCCGCAGGGGCAGCAGCCGGTGCTCCTCCTTGAAGCGGTTGCAGAAGAT
>CAKTMQ010000037.1 GCA_934573945.1 uncultured Oscillospiraceae bacterium
GTCCCAGACCCGCTGCGTGGTCTTTGATAAGACCGGCACGCTGACACAGGGCGTTTTCGAGGTGACGGCGGTACACCATAACGAGCTGGATAAGGAAAAGATCCTGGAGTATGCGGCGTTGGCGGAATGCGCCTCCTCCCACCCCATCAGCAAGAGTCTGCAGAAAGCCTACGGCAAATCCATTGACCGCAGCCGTGTCTCCGACATCGAGGAGATCAGCGGTCACGGTATCGTGGCCAAGGTCGACGGTCACCCGGTCGCCGCGGGCAACAGCAAGCTGATGCAGCAGCTGCAGATCCCCTACCACGACTGCCACAGCGTGGGCACTATCATCCACATGGCCATCGACGGACAGTATGCCGGCCATATTGTGATCTCCGATGTGGTAAAACCCCATTCCAAGGAAGCCATCGCGGCGTTGAAAAAGCGCGGCGTGGAAAAGACCGTCATGCTCACCGGTGACGCCAAAGCCGTGGCTGAGCAGGTGGCGGCTGAGCTGGGCGTGGATGAGGTACGCAGTGAGCTGCTGCCCGCCGACAAGGTGGCAGAGGTGGAAAAGCTGCTGGCGCAGAAGAGCGGCAGCGCCAAGGTCGCCTTTGTGGGCGACGGCATCAATGACGCGCCGGTGCTGACCCGTGCGGACATCGGCATCGCCATGGGCGCCATGGGCAGCGATGCCGCCATCGAGGCGGCAGACGTAGTGCTGATGGACGACGACCCCAAGCAGATCGCCAAAGCGATCGGCATCTCCCGCAAGTGCATCGGCATCGTAAAACAGAATATTGTATTCTCGCTGGCCGTGAAGTTTGCCTGCCTGGCGCTGACTGCCATCGGTATTGCGGATATGTGGGCAGCGATCTTTGCAGATGTAGGTGTGATGATCATCGCGGTGCTCAACGCAGTACGGGCCCTGACCTACAAGGAGTAACGCCCCGACATAAAGAGAAGGAACAGTTGTAAGCAGTTCCTTCTCTTATTTTATTCTCTTATTTTATATTGTATCACACACGGCAGGTCCAGCCGAAGGGATCGTCTCTCGTGCCCCACTGGATGCCGGTCAGCTCGTCGTACAGCTTCTGGGACAACGCACCGATCTGGCCGCCGTTGACCTCATAGCGCTCATCGCCCCAGCCCAGTGCACCGATGGGAGAGATCACCGCGGCGGTGCCGATGCACCACGCCTCCTCCAGTGCGCCGGTTCTGGCGGCCTCGAAGAGCTCATCCACGCTGAGCAGACGCTCCTCCACCGGCATGCCCCAGCTCTTGAGCAGCTCAATGGCGGACTTACGGGTAACGCCCCGCAGAATAGAGCCGGTCAGCGCGGGGGTAACGACTGTGCCGTTGATCTTGAACATGACGTTCATGCCGCCACCCTCTTCCACGTACTTGCGCTCCACACCGTCCAGCCACAGCACCTGGGAATAGCCCTTGGCTTCGGCGCGCTCACCGGCGCGGTTGGCGGCGCCGTAGTTACCGCCGCACTTGGCCTCGCCGGTACCGCCGCGAACGGCACGCACGTCCTCGGTCTCCACCATGATGGGCACAGGCTTGAGCCCGTCGGAGAAATAGCTGCCGGAGGGAGAGAGGATGATGACGAAAGACGCCTCATGCACACCGTGCAGCGCCAGCGTCGGGTCGGTGGAGTACAGGAACGGACGGATGTACAGGCTGGTACCGGGATCGCTGGGTACCCAGTCCTGATCCACCCGGACGATCTCCTTGATCGCCTGCAGGGCATCCTCGGGATCCACCTGAGGCAGCCCCAGACGCTCGCAGGAGCGGTTCAGCCGGGCAATATTCTCCCAGGGGCGGAACAGCTGCACCGCGCCATCCGGACGACGGTACGCCTTCAGACCTTCAAACACCTCGGTACCGTAGTGCAGCACGCTGGCGGCGGGAGACAGGGCGATAGGACCGTAGGGAACGACACGGGCATTGTGCCAGCCGTCCTTCTCCGTATAGTCCATGACAAACATATGATCCGTAAAAACAGAGCCGAAGCCCAGCTTGTCAGACGACGGCAGCGTGCCGGGATGATTGGTCTTGGTAACAGTGATATTCATGATACAGTCCTCCTTGTTCAGATCTCTTTCAGATGCTCCATGTTGTGGCGGATGCCCTCGCAGCAGTTGTGGAAGGTCTCCTTCTCCTCCGCGGTCAGCGGCAGCTCGATGACCTGCTCCACGCCCTCGGCGCCGATAACGCAGGGCACACCGGCAAACAGGCCGCTTTCACCATACTCGCCGCACAGCTCCATGCTGGCCGGCATAATGGCCTTTTCATCGTGGAGCACGATGTGCGCCATACGGGCAGCGGTGGTGGCGATGCCGTACTCCGTGCAGAACTTGCCGGAGAAGGTGACCCAGCCGCCGCCGATGGACTCTTTCTGCAGCGCCTCCCGGTCAAAGCGGAAGCGCTCGTCCGTCTCCGCCCACTTGTCCAGCGGCATTCCCTTGAAGCTGACGCAGGACCAGGGTGCAAACTGCAGATTGCCGTGCTCGCCCAGCATATAGCAGGTGATGGACTTGTGGTCAACGCCGGTCTGCCGCGCCAGTGCGCTGAGCAGCCGGGAGGTATCCAGACCGGTGCCGGTGCCGAACACACGCCCCTTGGGCAGCCCCAGTCCCAATGCCAGCTCACGGGTCACGATGTCGCAGGGATTGGTGATGTTGATGAGCACGCCGTCAAAGCCGCTGGCCTTGATCTTCTCCGCGTAGCCACGGACAGCGGGGATCGTAAAGTCCATCTCCGTCACCCGGTCATGGGTGCCGCGGAGCAGCTCGATCTTGCCCACGCTGTTGACGATGACGTCACATTCACCCAGATCCGCAAAATCACCGGCGCGGACGGTCACGCGGTGAGGCAGGTAGGCTGCGGCGTCCCGCAGATCCTGCACCTCGCTGGCCAGCTTCTGCTGGTTCTGATCCACCAGCACCAGCTCGTCGGCAATACCCTGTACCGCCAGTGCATACGCCACATGGGCGCCCACGTGACCCAGACCGATCACACCAAGAACACGTTTCTTTGCCATTTGAAAACACTCCTTTATCATGGATTGACGAAAAACTCGGAGAATCTTTCTGCCAAAAGACTTACCATCCGCTGTGTGTATCATTTTGCCGCAGCGCAGCAGAATGATACACACAGCCTGAATCGAATACCACTTTTTACATACCGAAATTGGGGAACAGCACGCAGGTATACAGCATGGTCAGCACCATATAGAGCACCAGAATGATGGCAAACGCGGGCAGCGTCCGCTTCATGACCTGGTTCTCGTTGCCGATCTGATCCACCGTGGCGCAGGCCGCCACCGTATTGTTGGGGCAGATCAGGTTGCCCAGGGATGCACCGGCGTTCTGACCGGCAAAAACGGTGATGGGGTTCATACCCAGCGCACCCGCCGCCTGCATATGCATATCTGCGAACATGATGTTGGAGCCAAGACCCGTTCCGGTGATAAAAGAACCACTGGCGCCGATGAGTACGGCGGCTGCCGGATAGAAGCGACCCACCACGGCGGCGATGTCAGAGGCCAGCAGGTTCATCATACCGGTGGAAGAGGACTGCATGATGTAGGAAACCACCAGCAGGCTGCCCATGGTGATCAACACCGGCATCACGTGTCCCACCGTCTTGCTGCAGATCTGTCCATACTGCTTGAAACCGGTCTTTAGAGTCATTGCGCCCAGGAAGCCGCAGATCAGGATCACCACGTCCACCCACACGATATAGCCGAAGGTGCACATGATGGCGAAGCCGTTCTTCACCAGTGCCGGGAAGCCATAGCGCACGGCGGGCAGCAGCACCAGCATATAGATATAGGGGGACATGGCACGGAAAGCGCCGTACTTCTTCTCCTGCTTTTCATACCGATAGCGGTACTCCTCCGGCGTCTTAACGCCCACCAGCTTGACATACGCCACAGAGAGGAGGATGGACAGCAGCCCGGTGCCCATGGATGTCACCTCGGCGCCCACGAAATTGGACAGGGCAAACATCACCGCACCGGTGGACACACCGGCAAAGCAGAGGTAGGGCACGATGCCTTTGAAGCCCTTCCGTCCGAAGGTCATGGCCACCATGATAAAGGGGATCACCAGCACACCGAACATATGGATACGACCCACCATGGCGGAGTTCAGCGCCACCGTACTGATTCCCGCATCTGTCAGCGCCGCGCCGCCATTGATAGTGGTAAGACCTGCGCCGCCCCAGGAGCAGGGTGTGGCGTCGCCCAGCAGGGCAAGTGCGATAGAGGTAACGGGGTCAAAGCCCAGCGCCACCAGAAACGGCGCCGCAATGGCCGCAGGAGAACCTGCACCGGCAGCGCCCTCCAGAAAGATGGGAAGCATCATACCGATGATGACTACCTGTACGCGGCGGTCATCACTGATGCGGGCGATGGCGCCCTTGACCTCTTCGATGGCACCGGTATCCCGCAGAAGGTTCAGGATCACGAAAGCGCCAAAGACCATCAGTACAATCTTCAGACCTTCCTTGATCCCCTTCCAGATCAAAGCGTCATAGACGACCACATTTTCCTTGAAGGTGGCGCCGTTGACGTTGAAATACGTAAATGCCAGGATCAGCGTCCAAACCAAAGCAACAGGTGCCACGCGTTTGGCGGATTGATGAAAACCGAGGATGCCCACCAACACCACGACGATAGGGCTGAGTGCCATTACAAAATTTAAGAAACTCATAGGATTTTTCTCACTTTCGTTGGTTGTTGTTATTCTCTACTTTTCGCTGGCCAGGCAAATAATTGAGTGACTAAAATTGCTGAATAGGTAACTGTATGTAAAAAAGAGGCTCCACCGGAGATCGGCGAAGCCTCTTGCTGCATGAGATCTGTCGTTATCCTTGTTGTAAGGGTAGGCAGGAGAAAGAGTGCGTGACCTTCCGGTGTATGAAACTGTGGCTGGGCAATACCAGCAGAATAATGGACAAAATAATAATGGACGCCAGCAGCAAAGCGGCGTCCAAAATCAGTACGATCACAGTATTCATCTCAGGGCAGGCAGATGCAACGCAGGCGTCCTGCGCGTAAGCGGCGGTATTGGCGAACACAAAATTCATCATAGCCGGTGTACATCCTTTCCTGAAATTGACCGGAGTGTAACACAACTGATTGGGTTTTGCAAGAGGGAAAATCCCTGTTTCTGGTAAAATTGTCTGAACGCACAAAGTTTTCTGTCGCCCCCCTCTTTCTCTTGTCAAGAAAAGCAAGAAGTATCTGTCCCGTATCAGTGGACAGATGCTTCTTGTTCGTTTCCATCCAAGGGACATTCTGCCATTTTCCGCTCTCAGTGTTCCTCCGCGGCAATCATGTGCAGCGCGTGCTCCAGCGCACCGATCACCGCACCCAGATTCTCCCGTGCCGCCTTTTCCGAGCCGGGCAGATTGATGATGAGGCTGCTGCCCCGCGTTCCCGCCACCGCCCGGGAGAGCATGGCACGGGGCGTGATCTTCAGTCCCTCCATCCACATCGCCACCGGAATAGCGCGGATCTCCCGATCCAGCACGTCCAGTGTGGCCTCTGGCGTCACATCCCTGGGAGAAAGCCCCGTACCGCCGGTGGTCAGGATCAGGTTGATGTGCCGCACATCCGCACAATCCCGCAGCACGGCCCGGATCTGCTCTATCTCGTCCGGCACCATCACCGTATGTACCACCGTAAAGCCCGCCTCATTCAGCATGGCGCACACGGCCGGGCCGCTGGTGTCCTGCCGCACCCCCCGGCTGCCAAGGTCGCTGACGGTGATCACCGCCGCTGTATATGTCATATTTATTGCCCCCTTTAAGTCCTTTTTATGGTTTTTTTCTGCTCTTAATGTACCCCATTTTTCCGTATTTTGTCAAGATTATCCGATTTTATCGATTTGTATTCCGATAATACCGAACATCAAGGCTGCTCTTCCTTCTCCATATTGACCATATGGAAATGAGGTGCTGCCATGAAGCTGATCCGAACCGAGGACGCCGTAGGCCACGTATTGTGTCATGATATGACCCAGATCATCAAGGACGTCTATAAGGGCGCCCGATTCTGCAAAGGACACGTTGTCACTGAGGAGGACATTCCCGTGCTGCTCTCCATGGGCAAGGAGCATCTTTATGTGTGGGAGATGACACCGGGAATGGTGCATGAAAATGACGCGGCAGAGCGGCTTTTGCAGCTGTGCGGCAGTGAGAACATGACCCGCAGTGCCGTGAAGGAGGGCAAGATCGAACTGAAGGCCGCCTGTGACGGGCTGTTTCAGGTGGATTCCCAGCGGCTGATCGCCGTCAACAGTCAGGACGAGGTGATGATCGCCACCCGCAAGGGCGGCACGGCAGTCCGCACCGGCGACAAGCTGGCGGGGATGCGGGTGATCCCGCTGATCATTGCGGAGGAAAAGCTGCAAAAAGCGGAGCAGGCCGCCGGCGGCAGGCCGCTGCTGGCGCTGCGCCCCTTTGTGCGCAAGAGCGCCTGCATCATCGCCACCGGCAGCGAGGTGAAAAAGGGACTGATCAAGGATACCTTTACCCCGGTGGTCATGGAAAAGCTGCAGACCTACGGCATCGAAACGATGGAGGTAGTCTACTCCGGTGACGGCGTGGAGAATGTCCGGGATGCGGTGCTGACCATGCGTGAAAAGCAGCCGGATATGATCCTCTGCACCGGCGGCATGAGCGTGGATCCTGCCGACAACACGCCCGGCGGCATCAAGGCCTCCGGCGCTCATATCGTCGCCTACGGTGCGCCGGTGCTGCCCGGGGCTATGTTCCTGCTGGGCTATTTTGACGACGGTATGCCGGTGATGGGACTGCCCGGCTGCGTGATGTACGCCGGCGCCACCATCTTTGACCTGCTCCTGCCCCGTGTGGCGGCGGATGTGCCGGTGACCCGCACAGACATCGCGGCGCTGGGCGAGGGCGGCCTGTGTCTGGGCTGCAAGGAGTGCCATTACCCCATCTGTCCCTTTGGGAAATAAACCGAACCGTATAAGCACCTTTCGGAGCGCTTGAGTTTGTTGCAAAGCCTTCTTTGTTATTCCGAAAAGCCCCGCAAGGGGATTTGCGTCGCGGCGTGAAGCGACTGCTGGGATCCATACTGATAAGGGCATATCTGACAATGACAGACTTTTCAGCAGGCCAAAGCACTTTTCGGGGTGCTTATATGAGATGACCGTTATCCTCGCAAAAATATTGCGAGCAGATAAAAGTATTTCAAGAACCAGAAAGGAAGAAAACACATGAAAAAGTTTGTATCTCTGCTGCTGGCACTGCTGATGGTGCTGTCTCTGACAGCCTGCGGCCAGCAGAACAACGAGCCTGCTCAGGACGATCAGGCCGGTGATCAGCCCCAGACTCCCGCCGAAACCGTGGAGCTGACGGTGTTCGCCGCCGCCTCCCTGACCGAATCCCTGACCGCTATCGGTGAAAAGTACATGGCCGAGAACGAGAACGTGAAGCTGAGCTTCAACTTCGATTCCTCCGGCAAGCTGTACACCCAGATCACCGAAGGCGCTCCCTGCGACCTGTTCATCTCCGCCGCTCCCAAGCAGATGAACCAGCTGGACGGCACCCTGAAGGATGACGCCGACAAGAACCCCGACGGTCTGAATATGCTGGTGGAAGGCAGCCGCATCGACCTGCTGGAGAACAAGGTCGTTCTGGCTGTAGCCGAGGGCAATGACAAGGGCATCGACAGCTTTGATAAGCTGGCGGAGCTGCTGAAGAGCGGCGACGTGATGCTGGCCATCGGCAACGAGGACGTGCCCGTGGGGCAGTACACCAAGAAGATCTTTACCTACTACGAGATCGACGAGGCTGCCATTGCCGAGAAGCTGACCTATGGCTCCAACGTGAAGGAAGTTACCACCGCCGTGTCTGAGGGCACCGTGGACTGCGGCATCATCTATGCCTCCGACGCCTACTCCGCCGGTCTGACCGTGGCCGCCGAGGCCACCGCCGAGATGTGCGGTCAGATCATCTATCCTGCCGCCGTGCTGAACACCTCCGCCCAGCAGGAGGCCGCCGCCGCGTTCCTGACCTATCTGCAGGGCGACGAGGCTTCCGCCGAGTTCGAGAAGGTGCTGTTTACCCCGCTGAGCAAGTAAGCTCTTTTCATTCTTAAATGGATCGGGCAGGGCGTTCTGCGCTCTGCCCGTGTCCCCGTTTTTCAGGAGGGTCTCCATGGACTGGTATCCGTTACTAAACTCGCTGCGCATCGCCGCCATTTCGGCAGTAGTGGTGTTCTTCACCGGCATTGCCGCCGCCTACTACATTGCCAAGCTGCCCCGGCTGCTCAAGGGCATACTGGACGTTATACTGACGCTGCCGCTGGTGCTGCCGCCCACCGTAGTGGGCTACCTGCTGCTGCGCGTACTGGGTCCCAAGCGGCTCATCGGCGCGTGGGTGCTGGAGACCTTCGGCATCCGGCTGGTGATGACCTGGTGGTCGGCCATCTTCGCCACGGTGGTGGTGGTATTCCCCCTGATGTACCGCACCGTCCGGGGCGCCTTTGAGGCATTTGACGAGACACTGGCCTACGCCGGTCAGACCTTGGGGCTGTCCAACACCTATATCTTCTGGCATATCCGTATGCCCTACTGTCGGCAGGGCGTACTGGCCGGCGCGGTGCTGGCCTTTGCCCGGGCGCTGGGTGAGTATGGCGCGACAAGCATGATCGCCGGCTATACCCCCGGCAAGACCGCCACCGTGTCCACCACCGTCTACCATCTGTGGCAGATCAACGACGACGCACTGGCGCTGAAATGGGTGCTGGTAAATATCAGCATTTCCGCCGTAATCCTGCTGGTGGTCAATATGCTGGAGAAGAAAAACCTGCTGGCGGCTGCCGGAAAAGAAAGGGGGCGGACAGTGTGAGTCTGGTAGTGGACATTGAAAAAAAACTGGGCGCCTTTACGCTCCGTTCCCAGTTCGAGACAGGACAGGGCACCATGGCGCTGCTGGGCGCCTCCGGCTGCGGCAAGAGCGTGACCCTCAAGTGCATCGCCGGGATCATGACCCCGGACAGGGGATGTATCATACTGGACGGCGAGACCCTGTTCGACAGCGACAAGCACATCGACCTGACGCCCCAGCAGCGGCGGGTGGGCTACCTCTTCCAGCAGTACGCCCTGTTCCCCAACATGACGGTGACCCAGAACATCCAGTGCGGCATCCGCACCGGCACGCGCAGCGAGAAGCAGCGCATGGCGACGGCGCAGATGGTTCGGTTCCGGCTGGAGGGACTGGAGAAGAAGTACCCCGCCCAGCTCTCCGGCGGGCAGCAGCAGCGGGTGGCGCTGGCGCGTATTCTGGCGTCGGAGCCCCGCGCCATTCTGTTGGACGAGCCGTTTTCGGCGCTGGACAGCTTCCTCAAGTGGAATCTGGAGCTGGAGCTGGCGGAGCTGCTGGCAGGCTTTGACGGTCCGATCCTGTGGGTGAGCCACGATCTGGGCGAGTGCTACCGCAACTGCCGATCAGTCTGCGTGATGGAAAACGGACAGTCCGGCGCGGTGACAGACATGGAGACGTTGGTGCGTCATCCCGCCACGCCGGGCGCGGCGCGGCTGGCAGGCTGCCGCAACTTCCTGTCTGCTCACAGCTGTCCCGGGAGTGTCAAGCTGGACGGATGGGACATCACGCTGCCCTTCACGGACTTTATGGATCTGCAGGAGACCGTGACGGTGGCCATTCCCGACGACGCCGTGGTGCTGCGGGGCGACACCCCCGCCGTGGTAGAGCGGATCATCCGGGACATCCATTCCACCGTGGTGCTGCTGCAGCCGCAGGGTGTACCGGATGCGCAGCCCCTGCGCGCCGTGCTGCCTGAAGGCACGACGGCAGAGAAGGGACAGCAGCTGACCATCTCCCTGCTGCCGGAAAAGTGTCTGTGCCACCGCTGACTTACGGCCGTATCGTACAATGAGCGCTGTCAAAACGACAGCGCTCTCTTTTACCTTAGATAACAGTTTTACTGGCAGTTACTATAACATTCCATTGCTTTACTTTTCTCGTTAAATATTCTACTATATGGGCACAGTAAGAAAAAGCCACACCGTGACTTGCAAGGAGGAACCTGTTATGAAAAACATCAACACCTACATTATGATCTCGATCGTCTCCCTCGTACTGGTCGTCGCCACTGCCTTTCTGATGACCGCGGCCGATGTGGAGGTTCGTGAGATCGGCGGTTATCTGTCCCTGCTGATGGGCGCCGTGTTCACCTGGGGCACCGCCAAGGCCAGCCTGATGGAACGTGCCCACGAGGAGCGCGGAAATGCACAGCGCTTCACCCCCAGCCATGCCGCCGCGTAACTGCGCAACAATTATCTATCTTTCTCTCCTATCTCTCCCGCCGCCAAAAACGAGGAGACACGCATGGCGTGTCTCCTCGTTTTAATCGTTTCAGGCAAGCGCTTTTTGCCGCCGGTCAGTCGATCCGGATCTCCGACTCGGCATATATGGCCGCCTTGCCGCTCATGCGGATGCGGCCGCCCTCTTTGGTGCAATACAACGTACCGCCACGTCGGCTGGCCTGATAGGCCACCAATGTGTCCTTTCCCAGCGCCGTCACCCAATAGAGCACGATATGGCAGTGGCCGGAACCGCAGACGGGATCCTCCGGCACATTACATTCAGGTGCAAAGCTGTGGGACACGCAGTCCACCTCCCTGCCCGGCGCCGTTACGTGGAGCAGCAGGCCGTCCAGCGCCCGCACCTTCTCCTGATCCACCGTCATATGGCGCACCGCATCCTCGTCGTCAAAGACACACAGCAGGTCACGCCCCATATAGGCAGCCTTGGGCACCGCGCCGTTCATGGCGTCCACCATGGCCTGTGTCACCGGTACCGGCTGCTTCTTCGCTGACGGCACAGGATACACCCTGCATCCGGCAGAGGTCATCAGCGCCAACAAGGAGTTCTGCGACTGCTCCTTTGACTGGCATGATACGGCGGAGGATGCCCGCGGCGTCAGCATCGGCAAGACGCTTCCCGCCTTCCCCACCCCGCCCCAGCGGCAATATGACCGGCAGCCGCTGTCGCTGGAGACCGCCGCAGCCATTCCCTGTGATCAGGTGTTGAGCGCTTACAAGGTGTGCTTCCAGCGATAAAACCGTTCATCGATAACCGACGGCGCTGCTGAAAACAGCGCCGTTTTCTCTTCTTCTGTGGGGGATGCAGTCGGCATTTCGCCGTTTTGTGGATTCGCACAAAAATCACCTTGTGTTTTTGGCTGGAGTTTTTCCCACATTTAGGCTTTTAGTCCTTGCATTGGCGCAATATATAGTGTACTATGGGTGTAATCGCCGTAAGCCGCCTTCGGACGCTGAGATAGAGAGCAGAGAAACTATACACCACAGAGGAGGACGCCCCATGAAGATCATCAAGCGCAACAGCTCAGAGGCCGCATTTGATATTGCCAAGATCATCGTCGCCATCAGCAAGGCCAATGACACAGTGGATGAGAGCATCCGCATGACCCCCATCCAGATCCAGCGCATCGCAGAGAGCGTGGTGCTCAGCTGCGAGCAGCTGGGTCGCTCCCCCAACGTGGAGGAAGTACAGGATCTGGTGGAGAAGCAGATCATGGCTCATGGTGCTTTCGAGGTCGCCAAGAACTACATTACCTACCGCTATACCCGCGCGCTGGTACGCCAGTCCAACACCACGGACGACAAGATTCTCAGTCTTATCGAGTGCAACAACGAGGAGGCCAAGCAGGAGAATTCCAACAAGAACCCGGTGGTCAACTCCACCCAGCGGGACTATATGGCCGGTGAGGTCAGCCGCGACATCACCAACCGCATCCTGTTGCCCCGGGACATCGTGGAGGCTCACAATGAGGGCATTATCCATTTCCACGACACCGACTATTTCGCCCAGCATATGCACAACTGTGATCTGGTGAACCTGGAAGATATGCTGCAGAACGGCACCGTTATCACCGGCACGCTGATCGAGCGGCCTCACAGCTTTTCCACCGCCTGCAATATCGCCACCCAGATCATCGCCCAGGTGGCCTCCAATCAGTACGGTGGCCAGAGCATCTCGCTGGCGCATCTGGCGCCCTTTGTGGACGTATCCCGTCAGAAGATCCGCCGTCAGGTGGAGGCGGAGATCGAGGAGCTGGGCGTGGCACAGGATGAGGCAAAGCTCTCCCAGATCGTGGAGAAGCGCCTACGGGAGGAGATCCGCCGCGGTGTGCAGACCATCCAGTACCAGGTAGTCACATTGCTGACCACCAACGGTCAGGCGCCTTTTGTCACCGTATTCATGTATCTGGGCGAGGCAAAAAACGAGCTGGAGAAAAAGGATCTGGCGCTGGTCATCGAGGAGACACTGCTGCAGCGGTACGAGGGCGTGAAGAACGAGAACGGCGTCTGGGTCACTCCCGCCTTCCCGAAGCTGATCTACGCGCTGGAGGAAGACAACATCGCCCCCGGTACTCCCTACTACTATCTGACGGAGCTGGCTGCCAAGTGCACCGCCCGCCGCATGGTGCCCGACTATATCTCCGCCAAAAAAATGAAAGAGCTGAAGGGCGATGTATACACCTGCATGGGCTGCCGCTCTTTCCTGACGCCGGATCGCTTTACCGATGCCGGTATCGGCAACGTGGCCAACGCCGGCAACTATGAGCCGGGCAAGCACAAGTACTATGGCCGCTTCAACCAGGGCGTTGTCACCATCAATCTGCCGGATGTGGCGCTGTCCTCCGGCGGCAGCATGGAAAAATTCTGGCAGATCTTTGATGAGCGGCTGGAGCTGTGCCACCGCGCCCTCCAGTACCGCCACGAGCGGCTCAAAGGCACGCTGTCCGACGCGGCACCCATCCTGTGGCAGTATGGCGCCTGTGCCCGGCTGAAAAAGGGGGAGCCTATTGACAAGCTGCTGTACAACGGCTACTCCACCATCTCGCTGGGCTATGCGGGACTGTACGAGTGCGTCAAGTACATGACCGGCCGCAGCCACACAGACCCCGCCGCCACCCCCTTTGCACTGAAGGTCATGCAGCATATGAACGACAAATGCGCCCAGTGGAAGAAGGCCGAGAATATCGACTACTCCATCTACGGCACGCCGCTGGAGTCCACCACCTATAAGTTCGCCAAGTGCTTGCAGAAGCGGTTCGGCGTCATTCCCGGCGTCACCGACAAGGGCTATATCACCAATTCCTACCACGTCCATGTGACGGAGAAGATCGACGCGTTCACCAAGCTGAAGTTTGAAGCCCAGTTCCAGCATCTGTCCCCCGGCGGCGCCATCAGCTATGTAGAGGTGCCGGATATGCAGAACAATCTCCCTGCCGTGCTGGAGGTAATGAAGTTCATCTATGACC
>CAKTMQ010000038.1 GCA_934573945.1 uncultured Oscillospiraceae bacterium
TCCGCCTGAAACGAGGCAAGGTGCACTACGCGCTGCTGCCGGTGTGGATGCTGCATACCAAGTGGAACGGCAAGGATTTCCTCTTTGCCATGAACGGCCAGACCGGCAAGCTGGTGGGCGACCTGCCCACGGATATGGGCAGGTTCTGGAGTACATTCGCCGCCATTGCCGCACCGGTTACCGCGCTGACAGCTTTGATCATGTGGCTGGCGTAAAGGAGGGACGACGGATGAAAAAGAAAATTTTGACCCTTTTCCTGGCGCTGCTGGCAGCGTTGGTGCTGACTGTCCCCGCCTGGGCGGAGCAGCAGCCCGGCGACGCCTTTGTCTACGACATGGCGGGGCTCTTCTCCGAGGAGGACGACGCCTATCTGGAGGAGCTGGCGGATCAGATCTCCTGGCGCTATAACTGCGGCGTGTACATCGTCACCGTGGACGACTACGAGGAATACAACAGCGACATCCACTACGCGGCGGTGGCCATTTATGATGGCAACGACTTCGGTATCGGCGAAAACCGCGAGGGCATTATGCTGATGCTCAGTATGTATGACCGCAGCTATGACCTGTTTGTCCGGGACGGCGGGACTGCCCAGTACGCGGTCAGCGACTATGGTCGCAACCAGATGAAGGAGGTCTTTCTGGACAACTTCGGCGAGGATGACTGGCGGGGCGGCTTTGAGGACTACCTGAATGCCTGCGCCGAGTATCTGGATCTGGCCGAGCAGGGACACCCGGTGCAGAAGTCGATCGGCAAGGTGATCCTGCCCGCCCTGCTGGTGGGCTGCGGCGTGGCGCTGGTTATCTGCCTGAGCCTGAAGGGTATGATGAAGTCGGTTCGCAGAAGCGCTAGAGCGGATGTGTATGTCACCGCCGATGGCTTGGATCTGACGGAGCAGTATGACCGCTATACCCACACCACCGAGACCCGCCGCAAGATCGAGCGGGATAATGATTCCGGCGGCAGCAGCGATCATTCCGGCGGCGGCGGTTCCAGTACCAGCGGCCATTTCTAAAATGAGACACAGGAGCGGCGGTTTTATCTGCCGCTCCTGTATATTTTGGTGTGTGATTTGTGTAACGGTTTGTTCCGGCTTACGGCTGATACGTCTGCTGGTCGGAGACATTGAACTTTCCATGAATTTTTACAGGCAGGCTCTTGTTTTTTCCTGCCGCACGTGATATATTATGCCCAATAAGAGACGTTAGACACATCTAACCGTAAAAACAAGGCTTTTTTAGTTAAATAGGAGGTTTTTTGAGAATGAAACATATCGGTTTGTTTGCGGCAGGCGTGCTGTTCGGCACCGCCGGCCTGAAGATCCTGGGCAGCAAGGACGCCAAGAAGGCTTACGCCCACACCACCGCCGCTGTGCTGCGTGCCAAGGACAGTGTGATGAAGGCTGTCACCGCCGTCCGCGAGGGTGCGGAGGACGTCTATGCTGACGCCAAGGACATCAACACCGCCCGTGAAGAGGCAGAGGCTGCCGCCGTCATCGAGGACGCACCTGCAGAAGAACCGGCTGAGGGCTGAGGCAGAGACCTGGAGAGCTGCGGCAACGCGGCTCTCTTACTGTTTGGAGGAACACAGCAATGAAATGCAGTATTTTGCATGAATCCCGCGGAAGGCTCCGGGTACATCTGCACTGCAGCCGTATGTCGCTGCACGAGGCGGATGTGCTGGAGTATTACCTCCGCGATCTGGGCGGCGTGGAGGACGTGAAGGTCTATGACCGGACGCAGGACGCCGTCGTGATCTACCGCGGCTGCCGTGATACGGTCATCCGGGGGCTGGCGGGCTTTTCCTTTGCCGGCGCCGAGGAGCTGGGGCTGGTGCCTGAGCACACCTCCCGGCAGCTGAACCGTGAATTTGAGGACAAACTGGTGATGACGCTGGCGCGCCGCGCCTTCTCCCGTCTGTTCCTGCCGGCGCCCATTACCACCGCGTTGACACTGTACCGCTCGATCCGCTATATCAAGGAAGGGCTTACCGCCCTGTGGCACGGCAGACTGTCCGTGGCGGTACTGGATGCCACCGCCGTCACCGTTTCCATGGTGCGCGGCGATTTCGCCACCGCAGGTTCCGTGATGTTCATGCTGCGGCTGGGCGAGATCCTGGAGGACTGGACCCACAAGAAGTCGGTGGCCGATCTGGCGGGAGCCATGTCGCTCCATGTGGATCAGGTATGGCTGCAGCGCGGCGGCACCGAGGTGCTGGTGCCCATCGACACCGTGCAGGCGGGCGACCACATCGTGGTGCGCACCGGCAGCCTGATCCCGCTGGACGGCAAGGTGGTCTCTGGCGAGGCCATGGTCAACCAGGCGTCCATGACCGGCGAGTCCCTGCCCGTACCCAAGACCGCCGGCAGCTATGTCTACGCCGGCACGGTCGCCGAAGAGGGCGAGTGCGTGATTTGCGTGGAAAAGGCGCAGGGCGGCGGGCGGTACGACCGTATCGTCAAGATGATCGAGGAATCCGAGAAGCTGAAATCCACCGCCGAGGACAAGGCGTCCCATCTGGCAGATAAGCTGGTGCCCTACACGCTGGGCGGCACGGTGCTGACCTATCTGCTCACCCGCAGTGTCACCAAGATGCTGGCGGTGCTGATGGTGGACTTCTCCTGCGCGCTGAAGCTGGCGATGCCCATCGCCGTCCTGTCCGCCATGCGGGAGAGCAGCGGCTGCCACATCTCCGTCAAGGGCGGGTGCTTTATGGAGGCGGTGGCCAAGGCGGACACCATCGTGTTCGATAAGACCGGCACGCTGACCTACGCCACGCCCCGGGTGGCGCAGATCATCACCTTCGGTGATTACAAGGAGCCGGATATGCTGCGGCTGGCGGCGTGTCTGGAGGAGCATTATCCCCATTCCATGGCCAACGCCGTGGTGGAGGAGGCCAAGGTTCGCGGCCTGTCTCACCGGGAGTATCACTCTCAGGTGCAATACGTGGTGGCTCACGGCATCTCCAGTATGGTCAACGACAAGAAGGTGCTCATCGGCAGCGCCCACTTTGTTTTTGAGGACGAGGGCTGTACGGTGCCTGCCGGCGACGAGGAGAAATTCCGGTCCCTGCCGGCAGCCTACTCCCACCTGTATCTCTGCATCGCCGGTGAACTGGCGGCGGTCATCTGCATCCACGATCCGCTGCGCAGGGAGGCGAAGGACGCCATCCGTGCCCTGCACGCCTGCGGGATCCGGAAGGTGGTCATGATGACCGGCGACAACCGCAAGACCGCGGAGGCGGTGGCCGCCGAGGTGGGCGTTGATGCGGTATACGCCGAGGTGCTGCCGGAGGACAAGGCCAACTTTGTCCGCAGTGAGCGGGAAGCCGGACACACGGTGATCATGATCGGTGACGGCGTCAACGACTCGCCGGCACTGTCCGAGGCGGATGTGGGCATTGCCATCTCTACCGGTGCCGCCATCGCCCGTGAGATCGCCGACATCACCATTTCCTCCGACGACCTGTTTGCACTGGTGACGCTGCGGCAGCTCAGTGAGGCGCTGATGGCGCGGATCCACCGGAACTACCGTTTCATCGTGGGCTTCAACTTCTCCCTGATCGTACTGGGTGTGGTGGGCATCCTGCCGCCTACTACGTCGGCACTGCTGCACAATATGTCCACCCTGGGCATCAGCCTGAAGAGCATGACCAACCTGCTGCCGGAAAAGACGGACAGCGCCTCCTGACAACGGGAGATATACATCAAAACAAAAACCGTCCCCCGGCTCTGCCGGGGGACGGTTTTTAAGACTGTCGAGAAAACCTGTGGTTTTTTCCGACAAGGGGGTTGCAGTCTGCTGCGCGCATAATTTGTTCGCCGTAGGCGAACAAATTCCACACTTGCAGCCTGAGAAGTATTTTCTCTCACGCACATGTCATGAGAGAAAAGGATTTGACTTTTTTGCCGCCTGCGGGCGGCAAACTCTGCGAGGCTTTTTGTTTTACGGGTGCAGATGCCGGTTTCAGCCCCGGCGGCTCTCCCGTTCCTTCTGTGCCGCGTCGGCACGCTGCCGGCACACCTCTGCCCAGCTGGGGATCTTCTTCAGCTCCGAGGCAAATGCCGCCAGCTGATCGGGAATGGCGATCTTCTGGGGGCAGACCGCCGCACAGGCGCCGCAGCCGATGCACGCGGCAGGCCATTTGTCGGCGGGCAGCGCGTCCAGCTGCATCTTCACCGAGGAACCGCTGCCCACCTTCAGCTGGTTGTACTTGTGGAGCAGGTCGGGAATATTCAGCTGCATGGGACATCCGTCGCAGCAGTAGCGGCAGGCGGTGCAGGGGACGGAATCCTTCATGCGCTCCGCCGCCGCCAGAATAGTCTCCTGCTCCGCATCAGTCAGCGGATCGAGGTGATCGAAGGTCTTGATGTTATCCACCATCTGTGCCATGTCGGACATACCGGACAGCACCATGGTGATGTTGTCAAAGGACTGCAGCCAGCGGAAGCCGTAGGATGCGATGCTGGCTTCGGGACGTCCGGCACGGAGCTTTGCCTCCTCGTCCGGCGCCAAAGACGTCAGCTTGCCGCCGCGCACCGGCTCCATGACCCACATGGGGATCCCACGTTCCTGCAGCAGTGTATATTTTTCCCGCCCATGCTGCATGGTCCAGTCCAGATAATTGAACTGCAGCTGACAGAATTCCATGATGTGGCCGTAGCGATCCAGGAAATCCTTCAGACAGGGCAGATCCGCGTGGGAGGAGAAACCCAGATGGCGGATGCGCCCCAGCCGCTTCTGTTCCACGAAATAGTCAACGATGCCCCAGCGGAGATCGTCGTACACACCGACGGAGTTTTCATAGACATTGTGCAGCAGATAGAAGTCGAAGTAGTCCACCTGACACTTTTCCAGCTGCTGCTCAAAGATGTCTGCCGGATCGTAGGTCTCCGCCACCATGTGTCCGGGGAACTTGGTCGCCAGATAGAAGCTGTCCCGGGGATGCTTTTTCAGGCAGGCACCCACCACGGTCTCCGAGTGGTTCTGCATATAAGGCCACGCGGTGTCAAAGTAGTTGACACCGTGCGCGATGGCATAGTCGATCATGTCCTGTGTCAGCGCGGTGTCGATCTGACCGTCGGCCAACACGGGCAGACGCATGGTGCCAAAGCCCAGCATGGACAGTTGCTCTCCCTGAAAATTCCGGTAAATCATGTCGTCATCCTCCTGACAGTATATGATAAAAACAGTATAACACGGGATCGGGCGGCTGACAAATACTTCTTTTCTCTGCCGGTGGAGCGGAGCAGGTGAAATTTTCCCGCCCGCCGCTTTTCAAATGCCCGGCGCGGTGTTATACTATGCAGCAGGAAACAAGCTGAAAAGGAGCGTGACCCCATGAAGAAAACCGTATTGCGCAAATACGCGCAGCTGATCGCCCGTGCCGGTGTGAACATCCAGCCCGGCCAGGAGGTCTTTATCGAAGCTGATCTGGATCAGCCGGAATTTGTCCGGCTGCTGGTGGAGGAGTGCTACAAGTGCAAGGCCAAAAAGGTGGTGGTGGACTGGAATTACCAGCCGCTGCAGAAGCTGCACTACCGTTACCGCAGCCTCACCACTCTGAGCAAGGTGGAGAATTACGAGGAAGCCCGCTGGCAGCACTATGTGGACACCATCCCCTGCCGGATCTATCTGCTCAGTGAGGATCCCGACGGCCTGAAGGGCATCAACCAGACGAAGATGGCCAAGGCGCAGCAGAAGCGCTATCCCATCGCCAAGCCCTACCGCGACGCCATCGAAAACAAGTACCAGTGGTGCATCGCCGCCGTGCCCGGCAAGGCCTGGGCGAAGAAGCTGTTCCCCCATCTGCGGGGCAATGCGGCGGTGGAGGAGCTGTGGCGTCAGATCCTGGCTACCTCCCGTGTGGACGACGACCCCGTCGCCGCCTGGGACGCCCACAACCGGGATCTCCATGCCCGCTGCGACTATCTCAACAGCCTTCATATTGCGAAGCTCCACTACACCACCGGCGCCGGCACCGACCTCACCGTGGGACTGATCCCGGAGGGCCGCTTCTGCGGCGGCAGCGAGAAGAGCCTGCAGGGCTATACCTTCAATCCCAACATCCCCTCCGAGGAGTGCTTTACCTCTCCCAAGCGGGGTGAGGCGGAGGGCATCGTCTATGCCACCAAGCCTCTGAGCTATCAGGGACAGCTGATCGACGGCTTCTGGATCCGCTTCCATGAGGGCAAGGCGGTGGAGTGGCATGCCGATGTCAACAATGAACTGCTCACCAGCCTTATTACCATGGATGAGGGCAGCGCCTATCTGGGCGAATGCGCCCTGGTGCCCTACGATTCCCCCATCCGCAAGTCCGGCATCCTCTTCTACAATACCCTCTTCGACGAGAATGCCGCCTGCCATCTGGCGCTGGGAATGGGCTTTGCCGACACCATTCAGGATTTCCACAGCAAGACGCTGGCCGAATGCCGCGCACTGGGCGTCAACGACTCCATGGTGCACGAGGATTTCATGATCGGCTCGCAGGATATGTGTATCGATGCCGTCTGCGCCGACGGCCGTGAGGTGCCCATCTTCCGCGACGGTAACTGGGCGTTCTGAGCAGTGTCCACACCGTGGTAACAAAATTTTGCAAAAGGTTACACTTTGGATACAAATGCCCCAATTCACTTGACGCGGCAGGAAAATGTGATATACTGACACCGTAAAGACGAGAGCGCCTTTACAAAATAATTTATTGGAGGAAAAGAACATGAAGAAAATTGTCGCTCTGGTTCTGAGCCTGGTTATGGCTCTGAGCCTGTGCACAGTTGCTTTCGGTGCTACCACTTATGATGTCACCGAGAAGCAGAACAATGGTAAGGCCGTCGCTACCGTCAAGGCTGTCGACGCTACCAAGGACACCCTGGCTCACTACAAGGATGTCAAGGACAGCGGCAAGCTGTATGTCGTCACCGAGGATGCCGACGAGTACACCCACGCTATGATCGTGGATGGCAAGGTTGTCAAGCTGATTGCTGTTACCGCTGACCAGCTGAAGGCCATGAAGGTCACTGCTGTCAAGGAGCACAAGTATGTTGGCTGCGGCGACAACAACGACAAGGCTCCCGCCAAGTGCTACAAGGACGAGGATGGCGTGTACTATGTCGTCGATAAGGACAAGACCAAGAACACCATCGCTCTGACCGAGGATGGCAAGTTTGACAACGTGTTCAAGGCTCGCCTGGCCACCGTGTTCGGCAAGGCCAACGACTACGATGTTTCTTCCGAGGTTATCGAGGCTGGTCACCTGATGGTTCTGGTTAAGGCCAACATCGAGTACAAGACCGCTGCCACCGGCAACAAGGTTGTCAAGAACGTCAACGAGTACAAGTGCGCTTTCTGCGGCCGTACCTTCTATGGTTCCGACTATCAGTACAGCACTCCCGAGACCGCCAAGATCATGGACTATGAGTATGCTGTGAAGCTGGTCGAGAAGAAGCTGGTCAAGCTGGATGACGGCGTGGTTCTGGGCAACGTGAAGTACTACTGGAGCACCGACGTTGATAGCAGCAACACCACCACCGGCAACGTCAACTCCGCTAAGACCTTCGACGCTGGTATCGCCATGTATGTTGGCATGAGCCTGCTGTCCGTCGCTGGCGGCGCTGTCGTCATCGGCAAGAAGAAGGAGTTCTAATTAGAACTTTGTTCTGATTCATAAAAGAGACACCCGCAAGGGTGTCTCTTTTTATGTCGCCGATATATGTCTCCATCGTTCCGCCCGCGGCGTATGCCATGGGCAAAAATAAAAGCAGGGCAAGCAATGCTTGCTCTGCTTTTCAGCCTGTCAATAAAACCCTGCCGTTTTTCAAAAGCCCTGCCACTGCGAACCAGCCCGCGCATTTCTGCGCGGGCTGGCGTGGCAATCTGCTCCTAAGGTCAGATACGTCTCTGCCGGTCAATCCATCTCCGGCCGCTCGTCGCCGTAGAAGAACACGGCCACTGTCCCGGGACCCGCGTGGCTGCCGATAATGGTGCCGATGTCGCACAGGCGGATCTTGCCGCGCAGGTGGGGGAACCGCTGTTCCAGAGCGTCCACCAGCTGCTGCGCCAGCGCCGGGCACTGGGAATGGCAGATCCAGCACCGCTGGTCATAATCCCGGCCGCCCTGGGCGTGCTGCTCCATGGTGTTCACCGTGGTCTCGATGGCCTTGTGCTTGCCCCGTACTTTGTCGTAGGCCTTGATGGCGCCTTTGCTGTCCAGCCGCATGATGGGGCAGATGTTCAGCACGGTGGCGATGGTGGCCGCCGCACCGGAGACGCGCCCCGTCCGCCGGAACTGGGTCATATCCGTGGAGAAGAACTGGTGATGTACCTTGTTGCGGTTGTCCAGCGCCCACTGATAGGCGTTCTCGATGCTGACGCCCTGATCCCGCAGGTCGGCCACTGTGTCCACCAGCAGGCCATAGCCGGAGGAGGAGCACAGGGTGTCCACCACCAGCAGCTTCTGTTCCGGGTACTGCTCCCGCAGTGCCTCCGCCGCCAGAAAGGCGTTGTGGATCGAGCCGGACTGTCCGGAGGTAAAGCCCAGATGCAGCACATCGCCGCCTTGCTGCAGCAGCTTTTCAAAGAATTCGGTGTATTCCGCCACATTGATCTGGGAGGTCTGGGGCAGCTTTCCTGCGGCCAGCATCTCATAGAAATGGGGCAGTGCCTTGGGATCACGCCCCATGTCGTCCACATAGGTAACGCCGTCCACCACATAAGTATAGAACAGAACCGGGATGTGGCGGCTTTCCAGATAGCTGTAGGGTATGTCCACCGTAGAGCAGCAGCTCAGTGTGAAGTTTGCAGACATGATGTTCCTCTCCTTTCCGTTTTATGGTTATTATATCATGATAAATACAAGTGTCAATCGTGTAATACACTAAGAAACATACTGTTTCACATTAGAAGCGTTGTGTTGCCAAAACCTTAAAACTGTGCTATATTATACAAGGCAAAATCAAAATCGGCAGTTTTGCGGGAGATGGAGGCAGCTATGCTGATCATCATGAAAAAAGACACACCGGAGGCCGCCGTGCGGTCACTGGTGATCCAATTGAGCCGACAGGGGATCGGCACGGCGCGTGCCGACAGTGTGGGCCGTGTGCTGCTGACGCTGGTAGGGGAGACCTGGACGCTGGATGAGCAGCGTCTGCTGGCGCTGCCTTATGTGGACAGCGTCAGGCGTCTGACGCCGCCCTGGCATCTGGCTGCCCGGGAAAGCCACCCGGCGGACACCGTGGTGACGGTGGGTGATGTGGAGATCGGCAGAGGCTTCTGCCTGATGGCCGGACCCTGCGCCGTGGAGTCGGAGTTCCAGATGCAGGCGGTGGCGCGGGCGGTCAAGGCTGCCGGTGCCCGGATCCTGCGTGGCGGCGCCTTCAAGCCCCGTACCTCGCCCTATACCTTCAGCGGCTATGGCGCCCCTGCGCTGGAGCTGCTGGCACGCACCGGCCACGAGGCCGGACTGCCGGTGGTGTCGGAGATCACCGACCCATCCCAGCTGCCGCTGTTTGCACAGGTGGATCTGCTGCAGGTAGGGGCGCGGAATATGCAGAATTACGAGCTGCTGCGGGCGTTGGGCGCGCAGCCCAAGCCGGTGTTGCTGAAACGGGCGGTGGGCGCTGCGGTGGAGGAACTGCTCCAATCGGCAGAGTACATCCTGGCCGCCGGAAATCCCCATGTGGTGTTGTGTGAGCGGGGGATCCGCACCTTTTCCCACACCAGCCGCGCCACGCTGGACGTGAGCGCCATTGCCCGTCTCAAGCAGATGACCCACCTGCCGGTGATCGCCGACCCCAGTCATGCGGCGGGCAGCGCTGAGCTGGTGATACCACTGGCGTTGGCGGCTGCCGCCGCCGGTGCCGACGGCCTGCTGGTGGAGGTGCATGACCGTCCTGCCGCTGCGCTCAGCGATCCGGCGCAGTCCCTCAGCTGCACCGCCTTTGCCCGGCTGGCGGAAAAGCTGACCCGCCTGCACGCCGCACTGGCGGAAGCCCCCTCTGCAGAGTAATCATGTAAAGCAGAACAATTACAACACAGGAGCCCGATGCCTTACGGCATCGGGCTCTTTATGTATCGCCTTATGCGGTGCGTTTGATCAGATGTACCGCTGGGTGGTCACGTCGAACACGCCCCGGGTGGTGATGCGCAGCGTGGGGATCACCGGCAGCGCCATGAAGCTGAGGGTCATGAAGGGATCGATGTCCCGGTTGACGCCGGCGGCGAAAGCCTTCTCCTTGGCCTCCTCCAGCTTGCGGTTCACCTCCACCAGCGGCTCATCACTCATGATACCGGCCACCGCCAGCGGCACCTCGCCGGTCACGGCGTCGTCCGCCGCCACCACGATGCCGCCGTTGAGGGACACCACCTGATTGGCCGCAAAGGCCATGTCCGCCTCGTTGGTACCCACCACAATGATGTTGTGGCTGTCGTGGCTGATGCTGGTGGCCACCGCGCCATGCTTCAGGCCGTAGCCCTTGATGTAGCCCAGACCGATGTGGTGAGTGTTCTTGTGCCGCTCGATGACGGCGATCTTCAGAATGTCATAATCCACATCGATGCGGTCGGTATAGCCGCAGTCGGTGGTGGTGATCTCTCCGTTGACCATGCCGATGACGGCGTGAGGCCGGTTGTCAATAAAGTCGTCGGCGGTCAGCTTGGCCACATGGAACGTATCGTGAGCGCGGTTGACCAGATAAGGATCCACCTCCGGCACCGGGAAGTCGGTGACAACGCCGTTTTCGCACATCAGCACGCCCCGCTTGTACACCTTCTCGATGTTGAAGTGGTCGAAATCATCGATGATCACAAAGTCGCCCAGATAGCCGGGGGCGATGGCGCCCCGGTTGTTCAGCAGGAAGTAGCGGGCGGCGTTGTGGCAGGCGGCCTTGATGGCGGTGATAGGCTCCACGCCCAGCGAAATGGCCTTCTTCACGATGTAGTCGATATGCCCCTTCTCCAGCAGGTCGTTGGGGTGCTTGTCATCGGTGCAGAACATACAGCGCTCCACATACTTGTCGCACAGCAGCGGCGTCAGCGCCTCCAGATTGCGGGCGGCGGTGCCCTCCCGGATCATGATGAACTGTCCCCGCTGCAGTTTGGCGATGGCGTCGTTCAGGTCGTGACATTCGTGATCAGAGTAGACGCCGGCGGCCACATAGGCGTTCAGCTCGTTGCCCATCAGATCCGGCGCGTGGCCGTCGATCTTCTTGTGATGCGCCTGGCTGGCCACGATCTTGGACACCACGTCCGCGTCGCCATGGATCACGCCGTAGGAGTTCATCATCTCCGCCAGACCCTGTACCCGGGGATGGTCATAGAAGGAGTCGATGGCGCGGTAGTCCAGATTGGCGCCGGATTCATCCATCGGCGTGGCCGGCACGCAGGAGGGCAGCATGAACCGCACATCCACCGGCAGATCCTCCGTGGCCTGCAGCATATATTCGATGCCGTCGGTGCCCATCACGTTGGCGATCTCGTGGGGGTCGGTGATAACGGTGGTGGTGCCGTGGGGCAGTACCGCCCGGGCGAATTCGCTGGGACTGACCAGCGAGCTCTCCAGATGGATATGAGCGTCCACAAAACCGGGCAGCACGATCTTCCCGGAGACGTCCACCTCCACATTGCCGCTGTATTCACCCATGCCCACGATCAAGCCCTCAGCCACGGCAATGTCGCCCTGGCACAGCTCGTTGGAAAACACGTTGACATAGGTGGCGTTTTTCAGCACCAGATCCGCCGGATGGCGGCCGGCGGCCACCTCGATGATCCGCAGCTTCTTATTGAGCTTGCGGTTGATCTTGCCGGCGTAACTCTCTTTGACTGCCATGAATGATCCCTCCATCGCAATAAATTTTATTGATTCCTCATATTAGCACAATTTATCCTCATTGTCCACTTCAAAATACTTGCCGCAGCGAAAAAAAGATAAGCTGTGGTAATAGTGCCCTGGTTCCGCAAAGACAAAAAGCGGTACGAACCTGTCGGCTCGTACCGCTTATATGCGACTATGGAACAGCGCGTATATTACGCCTTTACGGTGCCGTCGGCGTTGAACACCGGCAGCGGCGCCAGGAACTTGATGTCGTGGCGTGCCGCCGCGCCGCCCTCGGCCAGTACGGCGATGCGGCCTGTGACGGTGCCGCCGGCCAGCCGGATCAGCTCCTCCATGGCATGGATAGAGCCGCCGGTGGAGATCACGTCATCCATCAGCAGAATACGCTTCCCGCGGATCAGATCCGCGTCGTCCCGTCCCAGATACAGCTTCTGCACACCGGCGGTGGTGATGGACTGATCCTCTACATGGATGGGATCGGGCATATAGACCTTGGGACCCTTGCGGGCAATGAAATACTTCTTCGCGCCGCTCTGACGCGCCATCTCGTGGATCAGGGGAATACTCTTGGCCTCGGCGGTGAAGAGATAGTCGTAGCTGTCCGGGCTGACCAGCTTCAGCAGCTCCCGGGCGCAGGCCACGGTCAGCTCCGCGTCGCCGAAACAGATAAAAGCGCCGATGTACAGGCCGTCCGTGACCTTACAGATCGGCAGTTCGCGGTGAAGTCCCGCCACATCGAGGGGATACGTCGCCATAGTTCAAAACTCCTTTATTGCGTCCTCCGCCCGCGGGCAGAGACGTCTTGTTTCTTTTCGAATCATGGCCGGAGAATACCCGGCCAACACAATATTATAAGGTTTTGGCTGAAAATGTCAAGGTATCCCGGCGGAAAAACACCGCTGCATCGGCGCAAAGCGGAAAAATATATGACGCTTTAAATGACGAAACGACAAGTTGCACAAATTTTCCACCCGAAATTTTACTACACTGCTGAGGAGAATTCGCCGGTTTCCCCTTGAGAAATCCCCTAAACCGTGTTATCATCAACTCGATGGAATAGGGTCCGTCAAACGTTCCCCAAAACTGAGGAATAAAATTTGAGGAGGCAAATGATTATGAATGCTTATCTGGCAAGCGTGCTGGAGAATGTCAAGACCAAGCACGGCAATGAGCCCGAGTTCGTCCAGACCGTTGAGGAAGTTCTGTCCTCTCTGGAGCCCGTCATCGAGAAGCATCCCGAGTATGAGAAGGTGGATCTGCTGGGCCGCATGGTCGAGCCTGAGCGTATGTTCACCTTCCGCGTTGTGTGGTGCGACGATAACGGTCAGTGGCACACCAACCGCGGCTGGCGCTGCCAGTTCAACGGCGCGATCGGCCCCTACAAGGGCGGCCT